>NZ_VHIK01000017.1:0-99842 GCF_006680105.1 Bacillus sp. B4EP4a | reverse complement strand
CTATTAAAAAAAGGTCAACCAGTAAAAACTGGCTAACCTTATAATACGAAAGCACCTGTTAGTGGAATAAAAAAAATAGGTTAATGCCAATAAATGTTGTTGTTAATTTTGCAAACAAAATAAATACCTTTTTTATCCTTTTTTTGACAAACCAATGGCCAACTGCTTTATTTTTATATAATCCTTTTTATCAACTAAACATTTTTTTTGAAGAAATATAATCCATTCTTCTCCCAGCCTCTCTAATTCAACTATTCTTCTTATTAACCCTTTCTGAAACAAATACATACCCATCGTCAATCTGATTCTGCTCAACATTTTTTAAATAACCTTTTAAATTTCTCAAGGAAGTTGTTCCCGCACATCTTAAGAAAATATGATTTATTGACTCGACGTGCTTCTTCAACTATCCTCCCCCTTTAGTCTTCAAGAGAATCAACAATACCCTTTACCAGATTGATTTTAATAAAAAGTAATAATTTTACACTTTTATACTGGAACATACGTTCTATTTATGTTATTCTTATAAAAACAAATAAAAAAATCAAATCGCTGCAAAAGATTTGACCGTAATTATAATTAAAGGTCGGTTGTATCCGCGGGCCTTACACGGTTGTACCGCTGAGCCGAGCCATTTGCTAACGTTCAGGGTGCCGGTGATTAAGACAGCTCCGAACTTCAGCTAAAGCACCCGTTCGTTCATTAAGAACCGGTAATTTATAACAATTACAGCTATTAATCAATCATTACTCCCCATCCATCTGTTTGCCCGCCATAAGGTTTACTTAGTCCATTTAGTCGTTTTTGTATGGATATCCACGCTCCTCTTAATATCAAAACATATGTCAACTGGTGCTTTAATAAATTGTTGATACTCAATAACAGGCATTTCCCAATCTCCTTATATAAGCACTTTCTAACCATCATTATAGCTCGTTATAGCAAATATTACCTAGCCCTTATTCCATTATCCCGCCCTGTTTGTTCCATAAGAAAAAGCTGCCTTAAGACAGCTTTTCGAATAAATCTTTCGTCCATCCTCACTTTTTCAAAACGGGGATCCATATTTCACTTCTAAATGTTGGTGAGGTTATATCTTTATTTTCGTTCCAAAGGATTTCCGGTCCTTCCCTTTGTTCATAGTTAGAGGATGGAAACCATTCGGAATAAATACGTCCCCATACATTTTGCAATGTTTCAGGAAAGGGACCTACCGCTTCGAATACTGCCCATGTAGATGCATCAACTTCAAGCTGTGTTAAGTTATCTGGACATTCCCTCGTTGTCGCTGCGCCGATATAATGGTCAAGCTCCCCTTTTTCCTCCAACCGGCCTTCGGAAAAATTCGCAGATGCACTAAGCAGCCCCAATGGCTCGACATTCGATAGGTTTTTAAGTTCATTTATCGTTTTCTCGTCTAAACTTTTCCACATAGATGCAATCTCTGGATTAACCCCGTTAAAAATGATTGGTACTCTTTTTTTAATTCCAATAATGTGAAATGCCTCTTTTTCTTCAATTCGATAGTTCATTTCACTGCCTCCTTTGATGGATAATTGGAAGGACATCGGTGGATAGGCTTTAAGTGAATGGCCGTTACTTCTCGCTTCTGATGGTGTGATACCATGCAAATGTTGAAACGCTCTTGCAAAAGAGTCAGGTGAGCTGTACCCGTACTTTATCGCTATATCAATGACCTTTATGTTGTTACCCTTTAGCTCAAACGCTGCAAGTGTAAGTCGTCTTCGGCGGATATACTCGGATAGTGAAATACCTGCAAGGAAGGAAAACATCCTTTTAAAATGATATTCCGAGCAATAAGCTAGCCTTGCAACTTCTTTAAAGTCAATTTCGTTCGTAAGATTTTCTTCAATGAATTTAATGGCACCATTCATATTTTTTAGCAAATCCATTCAATGACCTCCTTATATCAAAAGAATAGCAGGAATTTAAACGAATCATCCGACATTCTGTGCACGATTATGCAGGGTCTAATCCCTTTCGCACCCGTTAATGAAAATATGCTTATTGTTAAAATGGAGATTTACGGACTTTTTGCATAAATAGCTCTGGATTATCGATCTGATTAAAACCGAATTTTTTATATAATGAATGTGCATCATTAGTTGCTAGCATAAACCTGCGAACCCCTTCCAGTTCAGAATGGTTGGTGATGACATCCATTAACCATTTTGATAATCCTAATTTACGATAGTCAGGTAATATAAACACATCGCAAAGGTATGCATGTGTTGCTAAATCTGTTATTACCCTTGCAAATCCAACTTGTTCACTACCTTCATTACCTAATTCACCTTTATAAACCCCAAAACATAAGGTCGTATTTTCAATTGACTTTATTACTGTTTCCTTTGGTATTCCCTTTGACCAGTAAGCTTCTTGATTCAAAAAATTATGTATTAAATCTACATCCAAATACTTTTTATTAGTAGAAATCGCAAAACCTTTAATATTCATTTTTACATCCCCCTAAAACTTTTTTAATTTTCTGTAATTATATCAAACCACTGATTTTAATCTTTTGAACTAGCTTGCCACGTTAGTCTAAATGATTATAAGCTGTCTTAAATATAACTTGACCTTCAGCTGACGCCCAGTTAATTAAGTAAGTGTGTAAGGGATTCTTGGAAGAATTTTAATTACAACAAGTATATCTAAGTAATTCTGAACAAATATTATACATGTTGCAATTCTAAGGAGGTGGCTAAAATGAACGCACAACGAGCAGAAGAAATTGCTTCTTCACCAAATATGGTTAATGTAACCTATAATGAGGAAAGTATCTACATTGAGCATGTGGATGAACAAAATGGAATAGCTACAATCCATCCCCTTGATGATCCAAATAAAAAACAAAGTGTTTCTGTAACCAGCTTACAGGAACAGTAATTCCCTCGATTCAATAATAAACCTCCACTTTCGGGTGGTGGTTTATTGTTCGATTAAGTTCATTGAACAAGCACCACCTCTTCCATAGCACAGATCCATCTAGAAGCGTAACAAAAAAAGCCAACATCAATTGTTGACTTGAATTACTAATTAAGTTAACAACCTGCCATTTCAAAAAAACGAATTCCTATCGCAAAGCAATCTTTTACTAACAGAGATAAAACTTTTAATAGTATTACTTATATATTTCATTTTCCAATATAATCACTTTTTCCCCATTCGCTGCTTTCCCTATTTGTTTCGTATTTTCGACCAACCGAAAAATATTATCACAGCATTGTTTGGCACCTATAAGCAATAATGGTACACCTATAAAATCAATTTTTAATGCTCTTGATAAATATCCCCCTATAGACATAGCAATAGGTACAGTTGGGGATGTATTGGAGAATACTATTTTTTCGTTAAAATGAAATTTTTCTTCTAGTAGTAAAGTCAATTCTTTTAATGCTGGAACCACAAGTTTGTCTCTTTTATGTCCAATTGTATAAACTGAGTTGCCCTCTTCATCGGTCCCGCGAAAAATTAGCTTTCCAGCATCTTCTTTCGTAAATTTATTAAAATATTTTACATTTAATATTTCTTCCGAAGTTAATTTTCTTTCCGATTGAGGTAATTGTTTTAAATGATATGCGGCAGCCAAAGATGTGGTATGTGTGCCCCCATAATCATTATAGATATACATCATGAAATCATCCCTAATAGTTTTATTTAACACTATTATGGTCATATACTCCATTTCCAATTCGGTTGCGGTATCTTTATAAGAATATTCCTGTCCTGGGATTATAGAGGCCTAAATCATAAAAATAAGAGTACACCTATTTGTCATGAATGATAAGTGCACTCTATTATTGTTTTAATTATTTATAAGCTCCCCTTTAGTTTCCGGGGTATGTATAAGCAACAACGCCTCTGATTCCATGCGGAGATTTTTTTAGTAAAAATGACGAAGCCTCTCTATCCTTGAGATGAGACATAAAATTTAGTAGCTCATCATCGATTGCTTCTTTTTTAATCGAGGCAGGCAATACTGTGTTCCTGACATCAGCGACCGTTTTAAGGTCAAAGGATTCTATTGCTTCCCCTTCTTGGTTCATGATTGAGAGAATTCCATCATTACTCGTTTTTAGACTAGGTTCATCACTAATTAAATGAGTATAGTATAAGTCTTCGTTCAGCATGTAGGAATAAGAGTAGTCCGCTGAATAAAGTTTGCTTTTTTTATCAATTTTGCCTGATTTAAAGTTTTCAAAGCCATAGTTGAATAAATGCTCAGTATCAGAGTAGGCAACCTTGTCTGAAGGAGCTTTCAGAGTGACGGCAATCAAGTCCTGTTCTCCCCTAGTGGCAGTAGAAATCAGGGTGTAACCGGATTTACTGACGAAACCGGTTTTCCCGCCGGTTATTCCCTTATAGGGAAGTTCGCCTTTTAACATTTTATGATGGGTAACTAGAGTTGTGTCCCATGTTTCCACTTCCCATGGTAACTCCTTCTTTCCAAAATACTCACGGAAAGTTTCATTTTTCATTGCATATTGGGTAATTTTCGCAAGGTCACTGGCTGTCGTTACATGGTCTTTGTCAAATAATCCATGGGGGTTCGTAAAATGAGTATCGGTGACGTTTACTTCTTTTCTTAAAAACTCATTCAAATCTTCCATGAACAGTTTTTCACTACCAGACATATGCTCGGCAATTGCGATGGCTGCATCATTTCCGGAGTTGATTAGCATTCCTGCAATTAATTTGGAAAGCTCTATTTCCTCCCCAGGTTCAATAAATACCGAAGAACCATCTGCCTCCGCTGCTTTTTTGCTTATCGTCACCAGTTCGTCCTGATCCCCGTGTTCTATAGCATATATAGCAGTGGCAACTTTCGTTAGACTGGCTGGATACATACTTTTATCCATATTTTTTTCGTATAATACATTCCCACTTTTCGCATCAATAATGATCCCTGCTTCACTATTGAGAGGTAAGTCAGATTCTGCACTTACAGTCGTAGAGGCGAAGGGGATTAAAGCCAAGATGAAGATGAAGAAAAACTTTTTCATATGCCTCTCCTTTAATGATAGTAAAATTCTATATAGTCATAATAAAATAAATCTGAAAGTTAAAAGATGTTTTATTGAAAGTGAAATACAAAAGTAATTCCCCTTTAATAATTTTGGAAACATTTCGGTTAATGGCCTTCATTTTCTTTCCTGAAATAACTTTATAAGGGTCGTAACCCTTTTAGTGGAGCATCCATTTAATCACCCTTTTAATAGATTTTTTTGTAGAACATCAAATATCTTGGTAATTTCTTTTCATGAAAAAAACCCTTCAAACTGAAGGGTTCAGACTTTAGACAAACTCTAACAAAACGAGTTTGACTGCAGTTTTTTTAATTAAAAAGCGTTCCAGATGATTTCAGAAATCCGCTCCCTTTCCGCCGACTGTCTGCCAAGCCTCCTCGCCTCAAGCGGCTGCGGTGTCTCGGCTAGCCAGTAATTCGGCAGGAGTGTCGCAAATTTCTTCAATCCAATAAGGATTACAGTAAAAAAACATTAAGGATAATCTAGTCTTATTTTTAGGTAAAACCCCTTTTGTCTACTAACTCAACCCTTCAAACTGAAGGGTTATTTACTTTATAGGTGTTAAGATTCTGTTATGTTTTCATTTTCATTCCTAATAACATACATTCCACTTTTACAATCGGCTTTCTTGATAATATAAATATAATAGTTACAGATATGACTAATAAAACATAATATTGGCCACTTTCTTTGATCCAATCATAAATAAATGAGTTATAAACATATTCCAGAATAAACATATGAAAAAGATAAATAACTAATGTAATGGATCCTAATTCAGTAAAAAATGTATGCTTTTTAGGAACAATACAAAGAAAACAATAAGTTGCCGCTCCCATGATTAAATAAACGATCAACTTATATATAAAACCGAGGGCAATGGAACCTTCCATTAATTCCTTATAACCTAAACGACCATAAAACCATTCCCTCCAAGTAATTTCACCATAGAAGTAAATACCGGTAAAGATTAACCCTAGTACAACCCAGCCGATTAGGGCATTACTTTTCTTTTTAACCCATTCAAAATGATCTTTTTCTAAAAAATGTCCAATTAAAAAGAAAGGAAAGAAAAAGAACGTTCTCGACAAACTTAACCATTCATTAACTTCACCCATGTAACCAATTATTAGAGATACAATTATCGAAAAAATGATTCCATATTTCCTGGAGGAAAATATAAATAATAATATATTCCAACAGAATAAGCTTATTAAGAACCATAAGGCCCACCTTGGAGTCAAAATGGTGAATTCAATTGGTTCATCAAATAACTTCTGATAATAGAAGGTATAAATCACCTGGAATAGTATATAGGGAATTAATATTTTCTTTATTAGCACCCAGAGGTCCTTTTTACTTTTTATCTTTCTTGAAAAATAGCCGGATACTAAAATAAAAGCTGGCATATGGAATGAAAAAACAAACAAATAAATAGTTAAAATCCATTCGTTTTCTTCTACCATTCGAGCTAATGTGTGTCCCAAAACCACTAGTACGATTAAAACAGCTTTCGCATTATCAAAATAAGGATCACGTTTCATTAAATCCTACCTCCTCTAAAGAAACTGCTCGTTATATCTCCTAATCCTTAATTATGCTTTGAATTTAAAAAACCGGCTTTCCTCTAAAAAAGGATTGCCGGCTTTTTTACTAAAGGAAATTCATTGGAGTATCTACCATATCATAGCTTGTTTACAGTATAGTTAATGGAAAATAACAGTTTGATAACAGAGACTTAAACCAGGGGTCTAACCGCCAATCGCGGCCTTCTTATGGCACACGCACCAGTTTAGTGACTTGCCGAAACGAACAATCACTTCCAAAATTTCGTAACTCCAAGCAGTTCCATACGTTTTCGCCTTACCAAAACGGGTAGTGTATTATAGAAGCATGAGTATGATAAACGTCTCTCTATAGGAGGAATGTTCATGAATCCGGTCATTTTATTTGATGGTGAATGCAACTTTTGCGATTCGAGTGTCCAGTTCATCATAAAGCGGGACCCGCAGGGGCTTTTTCATTACGCTTCACTTCAAAGTGAGGCGGGACAAGAGTTGCTGAAGAAGTATGATGTTCCTGCAGATATAGATAGCATGGTGCTGATCGAAAGGGATAAGGCCTACTATAAATCGTCTGCAGCCTTGAGGATTTGCCGCCGCTTACAAGGGGCCTGGAAATTACTTTACGGTTTCATCATCGTTCCAAGCTTCATCCGGAACTTCGTTTATGATTTCATTGCCAGGAATCGTTACAAATGGTTCGGAAAGAAAGAAGAAAGCTGTATGCTGCCGTCGCCAAGTGTTCGAAAGCGATTTTTATAAAAAAGACCTCATCAACAAGCAAAAAGGACTTCAAGTATTCGAGGTCCTTTTTGTTTATTATATTAGAAATGGTCTAAAAAAGGACGATCGGCAATCATTGCTTTTCGTCCTTTCATTGTGTAAATGTGGAGTATCTCCATAAATGGTTGGCCGTTGGATGCGCCATCATTTCGAGCCCTTTGTTTTCCGCTAGGTGCAAGGGTTCCCAGTTCTGTTCATCTGCCTCCTTTAGGTAGACTTCGTGATGCGGTGCCTGATCATGATACCCGGCTATATTGATTTCGCCATTTCGGTAAAAGGTCCCGATCACTTTATAATCAACGGCAGGAGAAATGATGATTGGGTTGCCTACAGAGTGTGTCAGCTGAATCGTTGTTTTCTCATGATTTGATAATACATGCTTCACTACAATGTCTACATCTGAGGCCACTCCTGCTTCGAGGAAATCCCCATCATGATTGTAGGCCTCGCTTTTCCCGACTGCTTTGGTAAATCCAATCTCGGCTTCACTTTCCTTTTCGTGAATGTACACATCGACCCTAGTCCTGTATCGGGGTGATCCAGGATCAAACCCGCGGTTGTCTCCTTTAAAATAGGGAACCTTTGAGGCAAGATTGGGGTTTTTTAGCCACTCTTCCGGTAGAAAGGTGGAATAGCGCAGCTGCCAATTTCTTTTCTTTTTACCTTCCACATCGTTTTCAACTGACTGCAAAAGCTGTTTTACAGGTCCTATCTTTTTCGTATTCGTTATTTCCTCGATCGCTGCCTGTGCTTGGGATGATCCTTTTTTTACGGCTCCGACAATACTCGCTACAAGGGATTTCACGGCATAGGACTCCTGCTCTGAACGCGGAAGGGGCCGCTTTGCTTTAATGGTATATGTGTATTCCTGATCCTCACTAATACTCCGATCACTGAAGGAACATCCTCCCACTTTCCCAATATCCACGCCGTTTCGGTAAACCCGATACTCTTTTATTCCCTTGATGGGCTCCCATTCCAGGCTGGCTTGGCCTTTTGCGACAATCGTGGTGAATACCAAATCCAAAAGGATATTATCCTCTTTTTTATTCTCGGCGGTCGTTGATGTCTGTATTTTCATCCTGTTCACTGACTGTTCCTTTTCATTCAAGCTATCTATCGAGTACGTATAGATGGTTCCTGGAGTCAGTCCCCGATCTGCCATCCTTGGCTCCGGGCCGCTGTAAATCAGATCTTTCCCCCTAAATACCCGATAGAAACCACCTTCATCAGGCCAAATAAGCTTAATGAAATCTTCTTTCCGTTCGATCTTACACATCATTGAAGCCGTTTTGAATACCGCTTGATGCTTCCTCTTATTCGAAATGAGATAAGCGATGCCCGCAAGACCAAGAGCAAGCAATGAATGCCGTGCAGTGAATGTAACTCCGCCTACTTTTAAACGGGGAAATGAATAATGGACGATCAACTTCTTCATCACCTCTTTCTTTTCTAGGTGTTATTTCTTTACCCACTTTAATTTCCAAGCACACTTTGTAATGTGCTGTGAAGGTTATTTCCATTGGGATGGCATAAAAAAACCGAGGGAATGTTTACTTCCCTCGGTCATTTATGAGTTTCCTGGATTATATTTTAACGGCGGCTTTTTTCCCCGCCTTTGCGCCCTGCTTCTTCACGGCTCATTTTTCAATCATCGGACCCATCACGTTGATCGGCTCGAGCCTCTCCGCCTTTTTTGCCAATTTCCTGATAGAATTCCTTATCATGATTTTCGGAAGTGGCCTCTCCGCCTTTTTGACCAATCTCTTGGAAAAATTCCTTATCATGATTTTCGGATGTTGCTTCTCCGCCTTTTTGGCCAATCTCTTGATAGAATTCCTTATCATGATTTTCGGATGTTGCTTCTCCGCCTTTTTTGCCAATTTCCTGATAGATTTCCTTATCATGATTTTTAGCTGTTGTTTCTCCACCTTTACGGCCTGCTTCTTCACGACTCATTTTATCATTGTTGTTAGTCATTAAAATTCCTCCTTATTGTTTGGATTTTTGATGAACTAGCTACAGTTTTATGTATACCCGATGGTTGTGATATAAAACTAGAATCCATTAAAACTTTTCCATTAAAAAGGAAAAGCATCATGAATGATATCACTCATGATGCTTCCCGCTTATCCTTAACCTGACTTGGGAATCCCTTCTCGCAGGCGATTTGGCAGCTCCACAAGGGTTTCATTCAAAGTATCCAATTTCGTTTCAATCCTATGAAGCAAATAAAGGGTAACAATGATCGGGAACCCAATATCACTGACAAATGGCAGGATTTGATCCACTTTTATTCACCTCACTTCCAGGGTGTCCAACAAGATGACCTTCCCGTCCGTCAGATAAGTTCCACTTCCTCGACATTCCGCTCGACAAGGCGTGCCGCCTTCAAATCGACGAAATCCCCGGAAGATGTAACGAACACGTTCCCCGCAATGATTTTTTCCATTGCCAGTTTAACCGTATTTACCTCGACCGGCTCCTTCGGATTATCAACGGAAACCGTCGCTGACTTTCCTTCCTCCGTAACGAAAATCAATTCCAGTACTTTAGCCATTTCAAATCACCTCCCCCTCGTACGACATCTCTCCAAAACCGTTTAGCCAATCAATGAATACGTATCCACCCGGGTCACTTCACCCATTGGATAATTCTGCACACTTGCGATTGCAACAGCTGTCGAAAACAACTGATCCGCCGTCGCCTCGACCTTGATGTTCGAAAATGCCCTCCGCTTGAAAATGAGAGACCCTTTTTCATTTAACCCCGTCTCAAAATCGATCCGCAACGTACTTAATACTGGAATCTGACTTGCCATATCACTCACCCCCTTTCACACTCTATATAAACTTTTTCAGGGTGAAAGTAGCATGGCCTTGAAATTTTTCAAGGAAACGAATAAAAAGCTCCCCATCATTTGGGCAGCTCTATAAACTATTTTTCAGGAAAATCCTTTAAATCAATATCCACATTCTTACCGAAATTTTAATTCCTTCTGGCCATTATCTATTGTCTTCTTCTCTCACTAAAAAATCTTTCTCAATTATTGGCGGTTTTTCTACAAAATTAATTCTTCTCATTATTTGTTGTATTACTCTCGGAAAAAAGTAAGCTCCAAAGAAAGCACAGATAAAAGCCTGTGACCAAGTTTTTAACCATGTAGATAAGAATATATGATCATAACCACTATTTATTGAGACTAATATAAATGAAATAAAAATGGACATACTAAAAGCCATAATAAATGCATAAATAATATTTCTGTATTTAACGTTAATACTCATTATTTTTCTACTTCAACTCCTGACCTAATAATAACTATATTTTATTTCTTCCATTTACATTAGTAAAACCAATTTTTATAATAGTTTTATTAGAATTACTAATGCAAGGAGGTTAGTGGGGTTGAATACGTATTATGCTTTTATCAAAACCATAGAAACAGGCAGCTTCACAAAAGCTGCTGAAGAACTTGGCTATACTCAGTCCGCCATTAGCCAAATGGTGCATTCATTAGAGGAAGAACTCTCCACCACTCTTATTTTACGTTCCCGAAAGGGCGTTACACTGACACCAGATGGCGAGGAATTTTTGCCATATATCAGGAAGGTTTGTAATTCACATAGGGAACTGACTGAAAAGCATAAAGAGATGGAGGGACTGCAAAGCGGCTTTATTCGAATTGGCACCTTTTCCAGTGTTACATGTCATTGGATACCGGGATTGATCAAAGATTTCAAGGAACTTTACCCAACTGTTCATTTCGAATTACATCAAGGAAATTATACGGAAATCTCGAATTGGATTAAAGAAGGAAGCGTAGACTTTGGCTTTGTGAATTCAAATGTTTCGGATCTAACTACGATACCCTTGCAGGAAGATGAAATGCTGGCTGTAATGCCAGTAAACCATCCTTTAGCATCATCCACAAAAGTATCATTGAAACAGTTGCTGAAAGATCCTTATATTCTGTTGGATGAGGGAGTTATAAATGAACCATTAATAGGTTTTAAACAGTACAATTTTGAACCTGATACACAATACCGAGTATTTGATCCCTATGCGATTATGTCCATGATTGAACAAGAGCTTGGCATTTCGATTTTACCGAAACTTCTCTTAAATAAATGTCCCTATAATATTGTTACGAAAGCTATCTCTCCTTCTATTATTCGAACAATTACTTTGGCGTATAAGGATAAAAGGGTGTTGCCAATAGCAAGCAGGTATTTTATTGACTTTATTATTGAAAGGTATAGGGAAGCTTAAAATAATACCAATTCATTGTTGCAGCAATTCTTGAGACCCGTTGCTTGTTTCATAAAATAAATCCAAATACCGTTTTTGCCATTCAGCTTATTTTCCCTTTGAATTATTTTTTTATAACTGACATTTTTGATGGGAAGATAAATTGCATTTGGCTTTAAATGGCACGTCATGTTCGCCTTTTCTGGGAAATAATAATCACGAAAGGATGTGGATGTTGATGTCATTAGAATGGTTTGACAGAGTTAGCGGGGAATTGCAGGATCATCTTCAATCAATTTGTGAGAAATACGACCGTAATGGCAGTATGATCGTGGAGCGCGGGTCGAAGCATCCACGGATCGAGTTTTATACAGAGCTTGATGACAATGAGAGGGATTATTTTTCTACGCTGTTTTTTGATCCGTATAATGAAGAATTTTATATGGAATCGTTTGAGCCGGATTTAGGTCAGATCAGTAAGGTCATCCTTGCAGACATTGAAGATATCGTCGATGCTGTCCACGAGAGCTTCCATAACTATTTGGAAGAGGATGATGCCGATTACGAATATGCTATGGATATGGATGATGAAAATGATGATTTGTATGATCCAGACGGCGAAGAATCCGATATATACGAAATCGATGTAGATTGGGAAACGCCTGAAGTGACCGCCTATATTCAGGATAATGAAGTGGAGGTCACCTATCAATTCGGTATCGTTCAGGAAACAGGTGATGGTGTGCTGAAACGGATCAACCGGATTCGGACAGCGGATGATGACCTGATAAAGGATGAAACGAATTTCATTTTCAGCAAGGAAGAAGCAAGTACGATCATCGCCATGATCGCCAGTCATATGGATTCACTTAGTGAAATGGAATAAAAAAACCAACAAAACCTTGTCCATGATCATCATGGACAAGGTTTTATCATATAATAATCAGTTCATATACCTCTGATAATTGCGTGACCCGTTCCGTATCACTCGCTTCCTTTGCATGCTTGATTTCCTGAGGAAGAATATGGTTAAGGAGGCTGGCTTCTTTACCGGATAGCTTATTGACGAGTTCTTCTTCAGAATGAAAATGTCCGCATTTAATTTTATTATAAATTTCCTGCGCTGCAGGATATTGGTCCGTATAGTTAGATAATATCTCACGTAAGTAACCAATCGTACGATCCATCAAACCATCCCTTTCGAATGTTAGATTTTTGCTTACATGTTATACCTTCCCCCATTTTTTGATGATAAATTCCTAAAAAAAAGATATCCAAGTCAATGGATACCTCTAATCAGTCTTCCTCCCAAAACAAATCATCCAATGTACGTGATAATGCTTTACAAATACCGACACACAAACTTAATGAGGGATTATACTTTCCGGCTTCAATCAATCCTATCGTTTGCCTGGAAACGCCAACAATTTTGGCCAGTTCATCTTGTGACAGGTCCTTTTCTACTCTCGCAAGCTTCAGTTTTATATTTTTCAAGGGAAGGCACCTACAATTTCTTATTATCTTCGCTATTTTTCATTCCGATTTTCTTCGCCAGCAAGTATATACCACCAAAAAACAAAAGTAAAATCGGCAAATAGATCATAACGGATACAAACGATACCAATACAAAATACCATACGCCCTGGGAACTGCCATCCGCATAGGATACAGCACTATTCACCCCCATGATTATAGCGATGATAAGTGCTAAAGCAACCGAACCAAGAATCGTCTTCCTGCTCATCGGTGTTTTGCTTGTACGGTCATGTATTTCCACTTCATCCCAGAATACACCTAAGAAAATGGAACGAGCTAAGTAATACAGTCCTCCTGCAACAATGATCACGAATTCCAGATATAGCTCCCCGCTGCCTGCACCATATTTATATAGTTTGAAAAGTACACTCACCAGGCAAATGGCCAAGATGACGTGATACATTTCTTTATAAATTTTATTTCTTACATGCTCAACCCGCTCATCCGTGATCTTTTTCGTTCGTCTAAATAAATCCATCATCGATCGACCTCCATTTAATTCCATTACTTACTCTTATTATATGATTTATTTTACTTTTTGCAACATATATATTACATTTTATAATTTATAAATGGCAATACGCATAATAAAAGGTATCCACACGTCAAGTATGGATACCTTTTTAAGATTTTACTCGTAAGTTTTGGGGATTTACTCGTGAATTTCAAGCATTTACTCGTGAGTTTTGGGGTTTTACTCGTGAATTTCAAGGTTTTACTCGTGAATTCATCATTATAAATATCCCTTCAATACTTATTTAACAGCAAATACAAAAACTCCATTTTTTAAAAATGGAGTTACTCTCTTTTTATCTACATATGAATTTTAAGCCTATCATCATGCTTTTCAATTACCCTTCATTAAGATGATAGCAAAGTTGAACAACGCCAGAGGAAAATCTTTTTGTATCAACCAGTTTTAGATTCAATCTCTCCTTCATGTCAATAAACAAAGGTTTTCCTTCCCCTAAAACAACAGGGTGAACAGATAACCTAAATTCATCAACCAGCCCAAATCTTATAAAAGTTGTAATAAGACTTGCCCCGCCATAAAGCCAGATGTCTTTACCAGGCTTTTTCTTTAATTTATTTACTTCTTCAACAATATTATCATTTATGATTGTTACTTTATCATCAGTGCTTTTTTTTGTTTTGGAAAACATGAATTTTTCTTTGCCATGAACTAAATTCCACATTTCTTTTTCAGTATCAGATACCTCATTTTCTGGAGTATATTGTCCCCATAAATCATAGCTTTTTCTCCCATAAAAAATAGTATCAATTTGATTTAAGAAATCAATGAACCCCATTTCAGAGTCCATAATGCACCAGTCCACTTCCCCTTTCGGCCCTTCAATAAATCCATCTAAAGTAACTGCTAAATCTAAAACTATTCTTCTTGGTCTTTCGTTAATGGCCATACTTTTAGCTCCTTTGTCTTATAGAATTTCCCTTGTTATAACATCATAAGGTTTCGACCGCTCAGCGAGACACTTGCCCTTGACCGATGCCGGACATATACCTGCTGCTTTTAAGCTTCATACAAAAGTTTCTTCCGTTTCGCTTACATGTAGTTTTATATTACAGCTTCTATCATAGTATTAAAAGATTGTATTAAAAACTAAGGAGACTCGCGATGAAAGCAATGGTAAGCACAAAATACGGTTCACCCGATGTACTGGAACTCCAAGAGGTGGCAAAACCAACGCCCAAGGACAACGAAATCCTGGTAAAGGTCCACGCGGCAACAGTGGCTTCAGGAGACATAAGAGTCCGGAGTTTCAATAGCCCCCTCTTATTATGGCTGCCGATGCGAATCTTCCTGGGGCTTAGAAAACCGCGAAAATCAATACTCGGAGTGGAGCTGGCCGGGGAAATAGAGGAAACGGGCAGGGATGTGAAAAAATTCAAAAAAGGCGACCAGATTTTTGCTATGACTGGAATGAATTTTGGAGCTCATGCCGAATACACATGCTTACCTGAAGACGGCCAAATAGCTATAAAGCCTGCCAATGTGACCTATGAGGAAGCCGCCGCCATTTCTTTTGGGGGAACGACAGCCCTGCATTTTTTCAGAAAAGCCAATATCCAGGACGGGCAAAAAGTCCTCATCTACGGAGCATCCGGTTCAGTAGGCACTTCAGCCGTACAGCTAGCCAAATACTTTGGAACAGAAGTTACCGGAGTATGCAGTGCCGCTAATTTTGAATTGGTGAAATCATTGGGAGCAGATGAGGTAATTGATTATACGGAGGAGGATTTCACGGAAAGACAAGAGCGATATGACATCATCTTTGATGCAGTCGGGAAAAGCTCGAAAGCCACTTGCAAGAAAGCACTGACCCCGAACGGGCGATACGTGTCCGTCGAAGGACAAGGAATAGCTAAGGTACTTACGGAAGACTTATTACTTCTCAAGAAGCTTATCGAAACTGAAAAAATAAAATCGGTCATAGATAAATGCTACCCGCTGGAACAGATTCCCGAGGCTCATAGATATGTAGAACAAGGACATAAAAAGGGAAATGTAGTCATAACTGTTCCTCGATAAACCCTGACATAATATTAAACAGGTATTAACTAGCCTCATGAACATGAAAAATCCCCCCTTGGACATTTGGATCTGAAGGGGTATTCTTTTTTTCTAACAAATGTTCCAGTTTGATTTCAGAAACCCGCTCCCTTTCCGCCGACTGTCTGCCAAGCCTCATCAAAGCAAGCGTCTGTGGGGTCTCCGCTAGCCAGTTATTCGGCAGGAGTGTCGCAAATTTCTTCCATCCAATGAGGGGGTTATAAAAAAACTATTAAGAAAACCATAGTCTTGTAATCATGAATCCGGATGAGCCATTTCGACCCCCTCCAGACTATAGCCAAATTAGAATAAAAGTAGTTTGCCTATAGTTTTTTTATTTGAAAAACGCTCCAGTTGATTGGAGCGGGTGTTCGAGACTCCTGCGGGAAAAGCGTGTCCAAGGGAGACCCCACAGGCGACCGCCCGCGGAAAGCGAGTGCCTTACGTTCCAATCAACGTTTTTAACGAACCGCTCCTCTTAAATCCGAACATTAAATTATATTTATAATTTAATGTTCACTTTTTTGTTGATTATCTATCATTTGTTTGTTATATTAGAAAAGTAATAATCGTAATTTACTCGTATATGCTCGGAAATATGGTCTGAGCGTTTCTACCTGGTTCCCAGTGAAAGAACTAGACTACGAGTTAAAGTATTCGGCTGCCCGCTTTCTTGAGCAGCTAATGATTTAGCATTATAATCATTTTGCTTAATCACCTTTACTTTGACTATCGTAGGTCTAGAAGGCAGTAATCATTCTGCCGTTCTGGACCTTTTTCTTTGACCGCAACTGCGAGTGTATCAAACAATCGAATAAATATGTTTTAAGGAGAAATTATATGAGAAAAAACATGTTCAAAAAGTACACTATATTAGGAATCACTACATTACTTTTCGTGTCGGTGATTGCAGCATGCAGTTCTGCTTCCAAAAATGAAACGGTCGAAAAAAAGACTCAAAGGCCTATCATGATTCAAGGTCCAATGCCAATCGAAGCTGAAAATTTCGCGAAAAGGTTAAAAAATGTTAAAGAAGAAAAATCAGGAGATTTTGTATTTTACATTGGAACTTTAGACAATTATCCTGTAATCGTTGCAAAAACAGGTAAAGGGATGGAAAACACAGCTGCCGCTACAGCATTGGCCATTGAAAAATATAACCCTATTGCCATCATCAATCAAGGAACATCAGGCGGACATGATCCAAGCCTAAACGTTTTTGATATTGTTTTAGGAAAAAGAACGGTAAACCTAGGTTCATTAAAAACAGCAGATAAAACTGAAAACCAAGGAATTGATCCAACCATTTGGAAACCGATGGACCTAATGGCTTCTGAAGGAAGTGCAGGAGAAGATCCTAACGCTGAAAAACCACGCTTCTACGAGGGAGATAAGGATTTACTCGCAGCTGCTCATGCAGTTAAAGATACTTACACAAAAGGTAAAGTTGTCGATGGTACTATCGGTTCTGCAGACGTTTGGAATAATGAAGTGGATCGGATTAAGTGGTTCCATACGAAATATGGTACATCTGTTGAAGAAATGGAAGGAGCTGCGGCAGCACAAATCGCCAAAGCTTACGATGTTCCCTTCTTAGGTATACGAGTACTATCCAATAATAAAACGAACGGCGGTAAATATAACCCTAATACAGCAGCAGCCAATCAAGAATATGTTTATGAAGTAGTCAAAAAATATATCTCTACGATGCCAAGCAAATAAGGCAGGGCCCGGGCATATAAAAGAATGAGAATCTTTTTGGTCAACTATCCCTATAATGAAATAAGAAGAGCACATATTATATACGATAATATGTGCTCTTCTTTTATTCGCGGAAGACTGTGCCCGATTCTTCCTCCTTACAAAATAATAAGCTGAGGTTATTCAACGTGTAAAGTCTAGCGGTAAAAATGAATAAATCACTGTAGTTATTTTCAACGTACTCTTCAATGATGCCCATCCCTTTCCTGAATCTATCAACTAATAAATGCGTGTAGTTTTCATCCCAGGTAAACCTGTTGATTCGTTTAAGTTCATCTGCCAATACTTGAAACTTAAACTCCTCAACAAGAAGCTTCAATTGATACAATTTATCTCTATTTAAACAAAAGCAATTGTTTTCATTTTCATGATTTTCCCGGACGAATGTAATGAAACCATTTATATTATCAGCCAGCATATTCGCTATTTGCATCTCGAAGTTCATTTCTAACATCTCCTCAATGTCTAAAAATCTATATGAAGAGTGTATGTTTTGAAATGATATTTTAACACCAGCAATTCTTTTTTAGAGATAGATTTCCTTATTTCGCCTGCGCATTTCCTTCTATGATAGATTTACACAAAAAAAATTGCCCCCTTTCTTTCCAAGGGGACAATCTCACTTTTTCGTTATCACATCGAATCCAGAACCAAAGAGATAAGCAGGCCGGCTGCGGTGAATATCCCCGTCATCGGTCCTCCGTCTTCATATGCTTCAGGCATCATCGTCGAGGCAATCATGGCGATGATTCCGCCGCCTGCAAATGCTGCCATCGCTGCCAGGACATAGTCGGGGGCATGATCGAGGAATAGAAAGCCCGACATCGAGGATAGTGCTGAAATGAGCAATACGGAAAACCACATCAGCATGATTTTCTTCTTCGAATAATCACTTTTGAGCATACCAGTTGTACTTGAGAGCCCCTCCGGAATATTACTGATGAAGATGGCAATGACCAATAACCAGCTTACAGAACCACCGCTTATTAAGCTTGCGCCAATCATGATCGACTCCGGTATGGAATCCATCACCGTCCCGATGAAAATGGCTAGGCCCGCTTCCTTCGAAGAGCTATTATTGGACCGTTTCCTTTTATCCGCACCTTTTTTGGAAATAAGAAAATCCAAGGCGGTAAATACGGCGGCCCCTGTTATGAATCCGATCGCCGTCGCCCAGATTCCTCCATCACTCACCGAATCAGCAATCAGCTCATATGCCGCTGCACCAATCAATACACCCGTACCAAAAGCCATAATATAGCCAATGATGTTTTTCTTTATCGGAATGAAGATGGCAGCTAATGCGCCAAGCAGGACAGCAGAACCCGAAACCCCTCCCCAAAAGACCGCATTCCACATAGAATTCCCCCATTTCCTTTTTATAGGATAGTGTACCCGGGTAGATGTTGGGGTAAACAAGGGGCCGCTTTTTGCAAATTCCAGCAAAAAAAAGCAGTTATATTCGCTGCCATAGTTTTTGTGTATAGAATAGTAGAGTCGTCATGATTATCCGAGCCTTCGCTGCCTTATATGACTGATATTTGCGGTTTTCCTTCTTCTCTTTCACTAACCTTTTCAATTTTATCGACAAACATTTGAAAAACCTTTCTCTTTTCTTCCAGCTCTTTTATTGATTCTTTCAATTCGTTCAATTTTTGTTCAAAAGGTTTATGATAGAGCTCACGGATGTTTCGAATAATTTCATCATTTATAGTGGATTGTACAACTTGTTTGGTAATATTGAATTTATAGGAATAAACCTGAAGATCACGCTTTACTTCTTCATACTCTTTTTCTATCCCATTTAACACATCACTGATTTCTTCATTCCATTCTACTAAAGCCTTTTTCACATGTTCCTCCACCTTTATTCCCCCTCTTTAACTAACAAAAAATCCATCTTGATAAAAACTTATTTTATCAAAAGTTCATTTCGGTTTCTTTTCGGCTAAGTTACTTAACATATTAGTTTCATTAAAAACAGATAACAGCGAGTTACGAAACACTTTTGAAAAATCACATAGAATGAAACATGACAACTATAACCTATGGAGGTGTTCAGACTGATTCATACAGTTAAACCAGGTGAAACACTGACACAGATATCCAGGGACTACCGGAAACCGCTATCGGCAATCATCAATGCTAACCCGACCATCAATCCAAATGTCATTTATCCTGGTCAACCCATCATGATCCCTGGTTTTCCCCCTCCTGATACCATTCCATTTCAGATCGATGTGTCCGTTAACAATCGTAATCTGAAGCTGCTAAAAAATGGAGTACTGCAAAAACAATATCCGATTGCTGTTGGAAGAATGCTTTTCGGTACACCAGTAGGACAATTCATCATCATTAATAAATCCCCAAACCCCGGAGGCCCATTCGGTACAATGTGGATGAGTTTATCAAAAGAACACTATGGCATTCATGGAACGAATGATCCCAGCTCGATCGGTAAAGCCGTCTCAAAAGGCTGTATTCGCATGCATAATCGGGACGTGGAGGAATTATCAAGGATCGTTCCAATCGGGACACCGGTTACTATTCATCCTTAATGTGTTTAGGGAAACCTGGACACTTTTTTTAGTCTTTGGATTCCCTTATCTATAATCTGGACCGATTGTTGAAGATTTTGAAGTAGCATGTTTAGTTAAATTCCCAATGCATATTTCCTTCGCGTTGCCTACTACTTAGACTACACAGCATTCCCTTGGTATTGAGCAGATAATAAATAATTTGCAGATTATACTTCGATATTTTCATCATGGTAGTTATTACTGATTTAGTAATACACGATAAAAAAACCTTATCTAAATTAGATAAGGTTTTTTTGTGAATATTTAGACAGTAGTATAAGCTTTACTCGAAATCTTTAAACCAAGTGATTCTAGGTCATTATTTATATGTTGTTTAGAGAGTTTTGAGGTACCTGGAACCCAGTCAGCTTTAGACTCTAAAGCGTCTAAACCATGGTTAATCACCTTTAAAGATAGTTCATTGTCCGAACTTACCTTTTTTAATTTTCGTTTACCCACTTGTCCTTCAATGGCTGGCTTTAACATTTGTTCCATAATACTCAACCCCTTCCACATCAAATTAGAGTTTGCAAAATCTCCTCGATAAGCATATTTATTCGGTAATATTATCTTACCACCAAAATATTGGTAATTCAAATTTATTCTGTAATCTTCTACTAAACATTCCTTCAGGTAATAAACTTTATCCTTTGGTAATAAAGTTTCAAAATTCGGAATTCTATAAGATAAATTTTCTAAATAGCCAGATTCCAGAAACCATATATATTGGTTTCTAATAAATTCGTTCTCTGTTTTACCCATGATATTAAGGTGATCATACATTCTCCACTGTAGTATATGACCGTATTCATGCATAAGTGTTTGAGCACACCTTTCATTAGGTACTAATAGCTTATAACCTTCGACCACAGTGTTATGAAACTCAGTATCTAATAAACCGCTAATTAACAATTTTTCAACCTGTATTCGGAAGATTTCTTTTTCAACTTCTATAGTTTGAGGTGTATTCTCAGGCAAAAGAACTATCCATTCCTCATCAGAATGTTTTGGTCTTACCATTAAGGCAGTAGTATTTAGCCCATCAAACTTATCATTCTTAAACCTAAAAAAAAGATTGAATATTTTTGCTTCTCTAACTCTAGCGCCTTTTTCACTAGCTTTCTTTATTCCTCCATTAATTTCAAAGGTAGGTCTTCTAACCAAATTTGTGGTGTAATACTGAGTATCTTCATCTGTCAATTCTATTAACATATTAGTAGTCTTAATGATATTCTTAGCAAGAGCTTTATCTGTTTCAATTTCGCCAAGTTCTATCTCTTCCAGGTCAATTTCAACCTCTTCCAAACCGAGATTCATCTCATCAAAATTATAATCATCGCTTACTATATGAGCTTTTAACTTTACTATGTTCATACCCTTTTTCCCCTTAAAATAATCTTTCGGAAAGCATACATTTTTTAATAGTGAGCTTAATAAATTTAATACATTAAAGGATAGAAACTGAAGGATTCTTTTGAGTACACATAAAAAAATCTATATAATTCCCTATTTCCTTACTAAGCTTGATGTTTTTCTCTCTTCAAGTTACTTATCTTCTTACTTCTTTCTCTTTTTGGACAATGATCACATAGAAACCCATATGTATATTTTCACTCAAGGTATTGCGGCAACTTACTTAATAATCCTTGACTACTTCTCAAGGAAGTCGATTCTTTTGTAAGCTACCTTAATAATATCTTCTTTACTTATCTTGTTTTTAACTCAAAATTAAAATGGTTCTTAATATGAATTTAATAGAGTAGTTGCGATGGATAGCGAAAAACCTTCTTCCCCTCCTGAACGTCCAGCATGACATATACTCATTTAATCCATGGAATAATTTTACTTAACTAGATTTTAGCATATTTCCCATCATAATTTTTAAAGATTTTAAAATAAAGGATGTAACGTTATGAAAGAGGTTAATAATAAAGTTATCCAATTTAGGGATGAAAAAAAGGTACCAAGAGTAGGTGGCAACTAAAGGATGTTGGTGAGTTTATACCCAGGTTCTCAAAGTTTATAAATTTTAAATTGCCCCCTTAAACTAGATTGTTTTTGTAATATTAGGAAACATCATTTGTTGAAAACAAAGCACAAAATTTCCTAATAAAAACTCTGCCTTTCTTTTAAATAGTTCTTTATTACTCAAAAAAAAGGCAGGGATCTCCCCTGCCATTTCTATCAATTCATATTTATCGGCCAATAATAAAACACTAGTGTTACCATGATGATCATGACGCCGCTGATCATTAAATAGGTTGGGTATCTGCGGGTGATGTTCATTTCTTTTTGCTCGTCTATTTCAATTGGGGTTTGAAGGATATTGGCTTGAAACTCCCTTTCTTCGTTGGTGATCGTTCCATACTTGGAGCCAATGATAAGTGCGCCTATGCTTAAGATTAAACCGATGATTACAGGATTGAGATAAACGGGAAGGCTAATTCCGAACATGCCGAGGCTTTCTCCGAGAATCACTCCAACGAAGCCGAATACGATACTCCAAAAGGCTCCTTCTTTCGTTACCTTCTTTGAAAATACGCTTGATATGGCAATCGGTCCCCATGATGCCGCAAATAATGTTGCCGCAAAGTAGCCGATCCACATGACAGCAGGCGGCTGGAACAATCCAATCAATAGAATGATCAAGCTGATCACAACCATGGAAATGCGGCTGGCCCGTAATAGATGGTGATCTGTGTATTCCTTTTTCCGTGATTGTTCCATGATATCCCTTGTAATACTGCTTCCTATTATTTGAAGGAAGCTCGAACAGGATGATAATGCCGCAGCCATGATGCCGCTAACGATGATGACTCCAAGCCATGTCGGGACAATATTCATCGCTGCCCAAATGAATACCTTTTCCGTCGGTGCGATATCCGCTTTAATGGTGGTGATTGTCGATATGCTGATATGGAGAAACAAATAGACGGTCAAAATGGATATGGTTGCCCATACGCCGGCCCGGATGGCTACGTGTTCATTCCTAGCCATCAAGTATCGGCTGCTTTGCCATGGACTCACAGCAATGACAATGCCCCAGACCAAGCCCATGATGACTGCCCAAGCCAATGCTTCCCAAGGAGTGCCCATCGTTGCGGCAGGTCCGGTAATGCCATGCCAGCTTAATAAATCAGGCCGTTCAGCCAGGTTTGCCGCTTTCGTTACGGCATCAGGAAACCCGCCTGCAGATTTGATAATATAAGGAAAGCTCAGATACGTTGCGATTGAGAATAAAAAGAACATCACCGTATCGTTCACCATGACCCCCTTCGCTCCTGAGAGAATGGTAAAGGATGAATACACTACCCACATGATTACCAGAGCCATTGGATAGGAAACACCGGAAACCTCGGCCAATAAAACCGCTGCCCCTTGGGTAACGGCAACTAAGTATGCTGCTATACCGAGAATCGTCGTGATGGCAGCCGCCAGTCTTACCTTCTTTGAATGAAAGCGGTTACCAAAAAATTCAGGAACCGTCAATGATTTGCTTCTTCTTAAATATCTGCCAAACAGGAACACCCCGAAAATATAGCCGCTTGCATTAAAAATAACGAGGATCAGCAGCAGGATCGGATACCCTTCATAAGAAAATCCCGCTTCCCCCATGAACGATACGGTACTTAAGAAAGAGGCAACAAGCGTCCCCGTTATCATCAATGTGTTTCCGCTTCGTCCAGAAACATAATACTCCTCTGAGCTTTTCACTTTCCTGAATAAAAAGATGCCGATCGAGACATAAACACAAAAAGATATGATAATACCAAGCAGAAAGGCCACTTACATCCCCACCTTTTCAATCGGATCTTTTGCTTTTATTTCTTCTTGACTTCTTTTCATTTTCACTAGGAACACCTTCGTGATCCACCCCATGACAATTAAGGAACCCCCATAGCTTAAAGAGAAAATCAACTCACCCATTTCTTGACCCCCTTATCAAAATAGAAATAATCAATAGTTCAATATGCAATATCCATACCAAGTTTTTGAATATTCAGATTTTATGGAGGTTAATTTATTATTAATCGTCATGATAGCTAAATTGGTATTTACCCAGTTTGCGCATGATCGTCGTTTGGCTGACCTCCAGGGCCTTGGCCATTTTTCTGGTTGATTTATAGGTGGAAAGGGCCTGGGACAATAATTGCTTTTCCGTTTCCTCTAACGCTTTTTTTAAGGGAATGATTCCTGTTAAATTGACTAGCGCCGTATCTTTGTAGGTTAAATCGGAAGGCAAATCCTCTATCGTTACGATAGGTTTTCTAGCCGTCACGACAATTTGTTCAATTACATTTTCCAATTCCCGAACATTACCCGGGTAATCCTGCAGCTGAAGAATTAACTTGGAATGATCATCGATCGTGATTGATTGACCGTATTTTTCATTGAATTTCTTCAGAAAATAATCGGTTAATAATATAATATCTTCCTTTCGCTCCCGCAGCTGCGGTATTTCCATTGGAACGACATGCAACCGATAATATAGATCTTCGCGAAACTGATTATTCTTGATCATTTGCTTCAAGTCTTTATTCGTAGCGGAGATAATGCGAATATTCACCTTTTTCTCCTTCGTTCCTCCCACCTTCATGAATGTTCTCTCCTGGACCAGATGCAGGATTTTCACCTGAATGTCGAGCGGCATTTCCCCGATTTCATCAAGAAACAACGTGCCGCCATCAGCACTTTCAACAAGCCCTTGTTTCCCGTGCTTATTGGCTCCCGTGAATGCACCGCTTTCGTAACCGAACAGCTCGGACTCAATTAAAGCGGATGGAATCGCGCCGCAATTCACTTGAATGAATTTCTTATCCTTTCTATTGCTGAGATCATGAATGACCCTTGCTAAAACCCCTTTTCCGACTCCGGTTTCTCCATGGATAAAGATCGATGAATCCATCGGGGCGACTTTTTCAGCTAATTCCAAAACCTTTATCATCTTATCGGAATTTGTAATGAAATTATTGAACGAAACGGTTCTCGAATTCTCATGCTGGGCCCGCTGATTCCTAAGATTCACTCTGTTCAATTTACTCTTCATCTCAACCAATTCCGTAATATCCCTGGAATTCGAAACAATTCTATATAAGTTCCCCTCCTCATCAAAAATCGGCTTCGCGGTGCAGAATACAGTCAACCCATGCGGATAGGTTTGTTCCGCTGAATGGATCGCTTTCGTTTTCATCGTTTGTAATGTAACCGAATTGTTGATCAGCCCCTTTTCAACTAACTCATTAATGTTCTTATTAATAAAGGCTTCCGGCGGCAGCCCTGTAAGCTTCTTACACGCTTCACTCACGAATAACGTGTTCCCGTTGGCATCCGTCACGAAAATTTCATCATAACTGGAATCCAGGATTTGTGTCAGCTCTTTGACCTTCTTTCTTGTCACCTCCAGCTCTTCGTGCAGTGATTCATTTAGACTTATTAAGCTCTTAATCTTCTTTTTAAGCAGAATTTCCCTGACTTCATAAATCGGATAGCATCTATATTGGTTATCATTATGTTGAATCACAAAATCATAGGTGCTCATATCCTCTTCACTTAGCCTATCTAAATTCTCCATAACGACAAACGATGTATTAAGATAAGCCGTGATTTCCTGATTTTGACCACCGCTATCCAATCTCTTCAAAAAGAAGCCTTCATCTAATATACCGAGGATCTCCAGGTGATTTTTCATGACAATAAAAGGCGAAGAATTAATTTTCAGTAAGGATTTCACATCCAAAATAGAAATATCGGAAAATACAATTAGTGATTCTTTTTTTACTTCCATCACATCACCCCATAATTTGATTGCGAACCGTTTTTGTTACACTTTTTGGTGCGGCAAAGAAATAAGCGTCCCTCTCATTAGCAACGAATGTCCATCTATCAACCAATCTAATGCCGAACCTATTATGAATCACCACTTTTCAAAAAAGGTTCAGTTATCTATATATAAAATACTCGATTCATGGCCCATACCCTCTTTATAAAAGTAAAAAACGATTATGAATCTACATTCCCCGAACGGCATGATTATTGCATATTGAACCTGTATAGGGATAGGTAGAGGGCGATTGGTGCCCTCTATACTCTCATTCTATCTAAAATTAGGGAGTGGTCATGATCATGGCTCAATTCAAGAATCTGTTTACCCATTTAACGATCGGTTCAACTGAATTAAAAAACCGGATCTTAAGTACAGCACATCAAACAAATCATGTCACGGACGGAATCCCCACTTCGGATATGGTCGCTTATCATGAAGCCCGCGCTAAAGGGGGCGTCGGATTGATCATCCTTGAAGCGGCATCCGTACATCCATCGGGCATGCTAACGTCCAAAACAATTGCAGGATATGACCAAAGAATTGTCGATGCCTACAAAGAGATTTCCGAAACGCTCCATAAGTATGGAACGAAGGTTTTCTCGCAGCTATTTCATGGCGGAAGGGAAGTCGTATCGAGCGACTACCGAAATGCGGCATGGGCGCCATCAGCCGTTCCCAGCCTGCGCTTCGGCGTCATGCCAAAGCCAATGAGCCTAGAAGATATTGAAGGAGTGATAGAAGGGTTCGCCCATTCAGCACAGCTGGCAAAGGAAGGAGGACTTGATGGTGTCGAAATTTGCTGTTCACACGGATATCTTCCTGCCCAGTTTTGGTCGGTGCATACAAATAAACGCACCGATCTCTATGGCGGATCATTCGAAAATCGGATGCGATTCATAGTGGAAATTTTGGAGAAAGTATGGGAAAGAGTCGGAGAAGACTTTACCGTCGGCATTCGCATGAGTTCAGATGAACTGACGATGGACGGGACCACGATGAAGGATTCCGTGCAAATCGTCGAATATCTCGCAGAAAAAGTCCGATTGGATTTCATCAATGTCACAGCCGGAGATTCAAGCACCTTCGAGGGATCAACACATATCGTGCCGCCATCACCGATAAAGCACGCTTACTTATCTCCACATGGATTCAAAATCAGGATGGCAGGAGCCGTACCGGTCTTTGTAGGCAATCGAATCGTCGACCCCGTTGAAGCGGAACAGATCGTATCAACCGGAAAAGCCGATGTCGTCGGAATGACCAGGGCCTTAATCGTCGATCCTGACATGCCCAACAAAGCAAAAAACGGCGACCTGCAGGCAATCGATGCATGCATAGGCTGTTTACAAGCCTGTATCGGTCACTATCATAAAGGACTGCCGATTGGCTGTGTCCAAAACCCAACAACAGGTAAAGAAGCATGGATTTTACCAGAATTAAAGAAAACAAGAAACAAACAAAATGTCCTGGTGATCGGCGCCGGACCTGGCGGATTACAAGCAGCCATAACTGCGGACCACCTAGGTCATTCCGTTACACTGATCGATCAAAGCAAATCAATCGGCGGCCTGCTCCGCACCATGCGAAAAGCACCAATGCGGCATGAACTCGCTGAATCGATGCTCGATAACTACTCCCGGAAATTAATGAGAAGCAATATAAATGTACAATTAGGAAAAATCGCAACCGCCCAAGAAATATCCGAAGCTAACCCGGACGCCATCATCTGTGCAACAGGCTCACGGCCCTATACACCAGCCATCGAAGGAATCGATGACCCACGGATCATCATGAGTGATGACCTCTTCAGCTCAACAAAAAAAGTTGGGGAAAACGTACTCGTATTCGACTTCGGCGGTGACTGGCCCGGCATGGAAGCCGCCATCTATCTAGCCGAAAAAGGACATGGAGTCACACTCATTTCATCACGACTGCACATCGGTGAAACCGTTCACCAATATCTCAGGAATGAATACCTAAAAAAACTATATAACCTAAACGTCACACTCCTTCCCCACTACGATATCGGGGCAATCAAAGAAGATCACGTCATCATCCGGAATCTATTCACCCAACAAAAACAAGAACTAACCAATTGGGACTCCATCGTCCTCTCCCTTGGCCGCATTCCCAACACAGAACTATTCGAAGAAATGAAAGGCCATGCTCCCGTAGTGAAACAGATTGGGGATTGCCTGGGACCGCGTACCATTGAGGAAGCGACGCATGAAGGGATGATGAGTGTGATAAGTTTATAAAAAGAGAAGAGACATTCCAAAAGGAATGTCTCTTTTTCTTATAATATATGTTAGGCACGACCCTATTTTATTCTTACCATTTTTTAAAATTGAGCACTTTCCAAAAAAATATTAACCAAAGTATAATACAAAAAACTAACACGTATATATGAAAAATATCAAAGTTAAGAAAGATGTAAGCAATACTAAACAGGATAGGTAAAAGCAAACTTACAAGTATAGTAGATTTTTTAACAATTTTATATTGTAGATAGCAAATTCCTATCATTATAATAATAAGTAAATAAAACATAATATCAATCCCTAATAAAATTTTTTACTCCATAACTTTTGCTTTATCGAGAGCTTTTTTAGCATCAATTATGTCATAGGTACAAAATAATTTTTTCATTTTTACTCTCCTTATCCATAATAGGTAAATTTTATATAACAAGGATAATTATATCATATTACCTATTTATCACCTAACAAAATCATGATAAAATACCTATTTGGGATAAACTAGAAGAAAACCATACTCGATAACTACTCCCGGAAATTAATGAGAAGCAAGGTGAAACTGCAATTAGGCAAAACGGCCACCGTCCAAGAAATATCCGAATGGAAACCAGGCGCCATTATCTGTGCAACCGGCTCACGGCCCTATACACCAGCCATCGAAGGAATGGATGACCCACGGATCATCATGAGTGATGACCTATACAGCTCAACTAAAAAAGTCGGGGACAATGTACTCGTATTCGACTTTGACGGCGACTGGCCCGGCATGGAAGCAGCCATCTATCTAGCCGAAAAAGGTCACCAAGTCACACTCATATCATCACGACTGCACATCGGTGAAACCGTCCACCAATATCTCAGGAATGAAAACCTAAAAAAACTATACAACCTGAACGTCAAACTCCTTCCCCATTACGATATCGGGGCAATCAAAGAAAATCACGTCATTATTCGGAATCTATTCACCCAACAAAAAGAAGAACTAACAAACTGGGACTCCATCGTCCTCTCCCTTGGCCGCATTCCCAACACAGAACTATTCGAAGAAATGAAAGGCCATGCGCCTATTGTGAAACAGATTGGGGATTGCTTGGGACCGCGTACCATTGAGGAAGCAACGCATGAGGGGATGATGAGTGTGATTAGTTTATGAAGAGAGAAGAGACATCCCGGGTGGGATGTCTCTTTTTTTGAGGATATAGGTTAGGCATTATGGGCTCATTGGTTTTAATCATCTTGACCAATAACAATCTGTAATTTATTACACCCCTCGATCATGATATTATTTAATCATAGCAAACCTATAGGAGGATAACATGAAAAAGCAAGTTAAAGTAGTTGCAGCCATTATTGAAAATGACAAAGATGAAATACTATGTGCGTTACGCTCTCCAGATATGAGCATCCCGAACATGTGGGAATTCCCAGGTGGAAAAGTAGAAAAGGGTGAAGATATTTTTACTGCTTTAAAAAGAGAGATTGATGAAGAGTTACAATGCAAGGTTGAAACAGAGACATCAGTCTTTAATGATACTACGCATGAATATGAAACCTTTATTATTAATTTATTGTCTATAAAATGCAGAATCATTGAAGGTACACCCACAGCCAATGAACATTCTAAACTGATATGGTTAAGGCGTGAGAATCTAAGCTCACTAAAATGGGCTCCTGCTGACATTCCAGCTGTGGAGCAATTGATCAATGAAAAAAATAGTCTTCTCAAATGAGAAGACTATACTCTTTTAGTGAACTCAGTATATAAACTAGCCGGAACTTCATTCTCTAATTCCATTGTAACGGTAATTGGCTTTTCCCCTTCATATTCCACCGTGTTACCCTTCCCGATATAAACATAAGGTTCTGTCTTTCCATCTATTTCTTTATACTTTCTAATAAATAAATGTAAATGTATCCCTCTATCCTGGTTGAATACAATATTCTTTCCTCTCTCAGAACTTGGGGCTGTACTATTCGGAGTCTGCCATTGAAAAATGCGTTCGTTAATAAATTCATCGTGGTAATTAATGCTCTCTTTAATATCTTCTTCCTTGTGTAAATCAATAAATAAGAAATAGTCATTTCCATTCGAAAGTAAACCAGAACCCCTAAAAGCACTGTGGCTTTTGCGATAATTGGATAGTAATGCAGCATCACCCATTTGATATTGCTCATACAGCTTCAAATGTGGCACACCATAGTAGTCTTCTTTAAATTCCTTTTCATATCTAAAGATTCCATAAATAATAAGATCTTCGATATACGTTCTATATTCTTCATTCTGTAGAACCTTTTGATAAGAAGAAGTCTTAGATAAATGACCATCTTCAAGAGTAAATAACTTAAAGTTCCTCTTTTTCTGACCAGGATCATAAAAATCCTGATTTAGACACTGAAAGGCATGCAATACGCTATCTTCATCTACCTCTTTAACTAACTTCAATATCTCACGTTTTGCGGTTTCTAAAGAAATCTCATCATGGTCCAATAGATATTTAGCAATAGCAAACTCATACACTCGCTTTAAAGGTAACTTACTCGATAATTCCCTTATTACTCCTTCAAAAGCTTCGTCTAGTAATAGCCTTTTCAAGGAATCTTCTTTTTCTACCTTAGCTACAAATTGTAAATATGTTTTATCGCGATTAATAAACTTAATCGGATCTGGAGCTCCATCAAATTTCATATAATCCATTAATAATAAAGGAATTTTACCTTGATTCATTTTCTTAAATTCAAAATACTCTTCCTTCAAATACTTCAAAGAATTAAAGTTTTCCTTATCAATCTGTGCCAATATCCGTTCTTCAGAGATTTTATCCATTTGAATATGTGTACAACCTGGAATATTTGCAAAGCCAGTTGCAATAGCAACCTTCAAGCTTTCTTTATCATAATAACGGCTTCCATTTAATGCGATGGCAATTAAGAACGTTTTACTATGATTCCCGATAAAATCAAGGACGGTTAGGAAAGTCTTGTCTTTATGTTTACGAAGTCCTCGTCCTAGCTGTTGAATAAAAACAATCGGAGAATTAGTAGGTCTTAACATTAATACGGTATTTACAGAAGGAATATCAACACCTTCATTAAAAATATCAACGGTGAAAATAAATTCTAAATCATCATGATCATCTTCTAATCTATTTATATAATACGCTCTCTGCTCGACTGAGTCATTTCCAGATAAACAGATACTCTGAATACCCCTACTATTAAATTCTTGTGCCATATATTGTGAATGTTCAACGGTTACGCAAAAACCTATACCTTTTCTTTTTTCACCGTCATGGCCATAGAAATTCATATTCTTAATAATAAAGTCGACTCTCTCGTTAACCTTTAATCTCTTCGTTATCTCCGCTACATCGTCAATATCAACATCACTTAAATCAATTCCCTCAATGTCGGTAATACCAAAATAATGAAAGGGAATAACCAGTTCATCCTCTAAAGCCTCATGTAAACGAACTTCTAATGCAACATTATTATCAAATAGGTCAAAGACATTTTGTTGGTCGCTTCTCTCTGGAGTAGCTGTCATCCCTAATGTGAATTGTGGGTCGAAATATTCTAGCACTGCTTGATAGCTTGGGCTTGTCGCGTGGTGAGCCTCGTCAAAAATAATATAATCAAATTCGTCTCGTTTAAATTCCTCGTAACATTTAGACAAAGTTTGTATGGTAGAGAATATATAATCAGCATTTTTTTGCTTTTGATTCCCAGTTAGTAATCCAAATGTCAGTTTTTCATTAGGAAGGAGCTTTTCAAAAGTCTCTTTTGCTTTTTTTAATATTTCTTCTCTATGTACAATGAACAGTAATCTTTTAGGCTTGAATCCCTTTACATCAAAAGCAGACATATACGTTTTACCCGTACCTGTTGCTGCTATAACTAAGGCCTTCTTTTCCCCAAACGATCTAATTCTTTCAAGGTTTTCAACCGCACGTTTTTGCATGTTATTAGGAATGATATATTCAGAGCTTTCATAAATAAATTGCTGCGTATTCGTATAGCCCTTTAATTTACTCAAAAACTCTTCATACTTACTAATGAAATTGTCATCCGCTACAACACTACTATTCCATAATCCATCATATTCCTTTAATACATCTTTAAGAAATTGAGCATCCTCTTTAGCAATAATCTCAACATTCCACTCAATATTACTCTTAAGGGCACTTTGAGTAATATTAGAAGAACCAATAATCACCTTATAACTATCCTTAAATTCAAAAATATACGCTTTCGTATGAAAACCAATCGCCTTATCCGTTTCAAAAATCTTCAAATGGATATTACTAAACTCATTTATTTTCTTTAAAGCCTTCGCTTCAGTAAAATTCAGATAAGTAGAAGTAATAATCTTCCCCTTTACTCCCCTTTTTTCCGCGTTCTTAAAGGTATCCAACAACAACTGAAGACCACTATAATTAATAAAAGCGACGCTGAAATAAAACTTTTCACACTCATTTATAGAAGAAATTAATTCATTTAATAAATTACCCTTGTCTGAATTGACAATTAGCTTTTTCTCGATGTCCATGATTTGCTCCTGACTGTGGTTATATGAAGATACATGTTTTACTTGTTGAAAACTAATGTTTAGATAATGGTAACATAGAATTCCATAAAAATAGCTAACCAGTAGGGTCAGCTTCATAATCAATTTATTCGAAATCATAACTTGCTCATTTAATGGTAGAGTCTTTTATCTGTAGCTCTATATTCCACTTTATAAATTTGACTTTCCCCTTAGGAATAGGATAAAGATGGTCATACATAGTTTCTGTAATCCCTAATAATTCAGTTCTAGTATTAATAATGTCTAATAAATTCGAGAAAAAATAACTTGCAGATAAATCCTAAATAGAATAACAACTAAATTTCTCTTCATCATCCCACTTTTTTTTAAACACTCCATCATTAGAAACAATATGATTGATGCCATTTTTTTTGATAATGCATCAAATAAAGATCCTATAAATTCACCATTTCGTGGTTTTTTTAATATTTTTGATAAATGATTTTGATTATTTTTAGATTCACCAAAAATAAATAACCCATTTTTACTTAATAAAGTTTTGAATAGCACCTAATAAATTTAAACCGAAACTAGCTAACGGTTCATATTTCATAAACAGTTTATATATCATACTCAATTCTTCTTTTTCAATAATTTGGTTACTTTTAACCTTTTCTAAAAAAAGTTCTATTGCTTCTATATCTTCAATGTTAACAATATGATCTTCGGATAGATAGTTTTCAATCTCAATTATCTCATTGTTAATCACATTGGTGCTGTAATCTAGACTAATACGTCCATTACCATATTGGTTAATAATCACGTTATTGTAATTAACGGTTGATTGAGCTAATAATGGCTTTCCATAATATCTAATTTCTTTTTCAAAAAATACATCATTCGATGAATTGTATATAAAACCACCATGTGTAATTTGGTAATTAAAGCCTTCAACTTCAACTATGCTATGACTGGTTAAAAATCTTTTTTAGCTGTTCTTTTTTATTTAATTCCCATATGTAATATTTAAATACAAAAAAAACCTTATCATTTCATCAGGATACACAAAATAAGGAAAATCTTCATAATTTTTTTGGGCATCTATAAAATATAGAGCTACTAATAATATAAGTATAAATAAAATTACAAGTATTATTTCCATATTTCCTCCACTTTTGTAATAGTTGTTTTCTAATTTCATATTATAATAACTATCAGAAAATAACGATATATTTAAATGTGTTTTGATAAAGATAAAGCTTTTCTCATTATACTTATGATAAGGTTCACCTTAACCTTAACCTTAACCTTAAATAGGGTAAATTAGATATAAATAAAAAGAAGAAGGAAGGCTTCTTTCTTCTTCTTTTAAAATTAAGAATATCGATTTACCGCTAGGTAATGACTTATCACCGTGACTTATTCTACCATTACTTTTTCAATGGCTGCTTTTGGTTCGTCCGCTACGTTTACTTTAAGACCTTTTGCATTACCTTATTTCCAGCTTCATTTACCTACCGGTTCCCTTTAAATGTAACTACCCCTACAATAGACCATCTATTACCTTTTTTAATTCTTCATATGTACTTGGTTGAGCTATTTTTTTGAGTGAATTTAAAGATATTGTTTTTTGATGGGGAAAATGTATATCTAAGTCTTTAGTTAATGCAACGTAAAATTCCCATTGTGTCATATTTAATGGTTCAATTAATTCTAAGTTTTTCTCTTTTAGTAAACAAAAGACATATATATCTGCATTTCGTTTTACGGTCGGGCTATATTTATTTGTTTCATAATCATATTCTTTTTTTGCCCCAATACTAAAACTGATGTTTGAATATTTTTCTTTATGCCATGCTTGTATATACGCAGAGGATTTCACCTCGATTTTCATGCCTTTATAAACTAAATCATATGCGTCCCATTCAACTCGTAATTGATTTAAACAGCCAAGAGCAGTTCCAATTAAAAACTCGGCAAAAATTCCCCTTAGATTGTTTGTTAAAATTTTTGAAAATCCCCATTGCCAGAAATCTAACATAGTTTGGTCTGTTCCTAATATTGGGGTTTCTGATTTAAGAGGTATATCATCATTCATTTATAACCACATCCTTTTATGCAAACTTTCGAAACTACGTTTTCTTTTATATTTTAACTTCCCAATTAATTTCCACATAAACCTAAAAGGCATGTCACATTTGTAATTGCTTCTAGTTTTCTATTTTAAAAATCTTCTTCCCATGCTTCTTTTGCATCCAATAGCCTTTGTGATAAAAACTCATAAAAGTTCTTTGCTGTATTGTAGTCATCAAGTCCCCCTTGTCTATTCCACGCTATTACTGGGCACTCATTATTTTCCATTTTGCTTGTATATAGACAATAAACATATTCTCCAGCATTTTCAATAACTACTAAATCCTTATCCAATCCTAACACTCTATAACTCTTCGTATTAACAACAACTGGAGCTCTATTTGACTTAGCCACTCCTAAAATATCAACACCAAATGACCCACCAGAACCATAGGTCGTTAAAAACCACTTATAACTTTCTGGTAATTCCACCCCTAACTCATTTTGAACTACATTGATTTGACTTACATCTACTCCACCAGTAAAGTCATCTGATTCCTTATGTTCATTAATAAAATTTGTTATTACCTCTTTATTCATTCAGTAATCCCCCTTCAAACAATAGTTGGTGTTTAGATTGTAAGGCAAAAGATTAGGAATTGAGACTAATTCTTTTGCCTAGCTGTTTTGTTCCTTTTTTGCGGTAAGATAAGGGTGCACGATAAATCTAAATGAACAAAAATACAGATAGTTCCTTTGATCTTCGAAAGGCTCTATCCACTTCTTCTGATATAAAAACATTTCTTACTTTATAGCAAATCATGATAAATAACTATTACCCTCAGCTTTTACCAATCTTCTTCATCTTCATCCCAATCTTCTTTTACCAATTCAAGGCGTTCGATTAAATAGTCTAAAAAATTATCGGCAAGCGTTCGACCATAGCCTTCCTGATTATCCCACGTAATAACTAGGCATTCTCCATCTTTCATTTTATTAGTATCGAGGCAATAGGCAAATTCATCAATATCTTCTATAACCAGAAGTCCATCGATTAAACCATAATACTTTTGATGATCTTTGGTAGCAGTTACTACTGATGCACCTACAAAGTCATAACCAATTATATCAATACCAAAACTTCCCCCTGAGCCATAGTTTTTTAAAAACCATTTGTAGCTCTCCGGAAGTGGGACTTGTAATTTATTTTCTGTTTCTTTAACTTTGTCTTCACTTACCCCACCTGTAAAATCATCATCTTTGCCATATTTCTTAATGAATTCCTGTAGACCTGAATAATTCAACGAAATCACCTTTTAATCCTTAGTTTCGTAACGCACGGACAAGTATGAAGAATACACTAAGGGAATAATCAAATTAGAAGCATGAATTCCAATTTTCATTTTTCTTGAATCTTTCTGGAATTTTACTTTTCCATATTAACATGAGTTCCTTAAATTCTTCAGTCTCCATTTCGTTTTCATAAGGCTCTTCATATGTATAAAAGTGTTCAAGGACTGTCATATCTTTTTTTATTAGCACACTTGTTGCATTAAGTTGAATCTCAAAATCCTGATATAAACCATTTAAGACATTTTCAACTAGCGTAATATACTCTTCTGCTTCTTCCTCTGTAGGGATGTCTTCAATAAAATCAGCGAATAATTTTATTTCATCCGATAATTTTATTCTCAATGTCCCAACATGGTCTCTAAAAAAATCGTATGAATATTTCATACTCAACCTCCATCGTAGTCCCATTGAATTTCAAAAGAGCTATCAGCCGTTCCAAAAAATCCTTATAGCATTATCAATTCATATAAATCCAGCTTTCACCAATCCTCTTCGTCTTCATCCCAGTTTTCTTTTGCCTCCTCAAGACTTTCGATCAAATAGTCTAGAAAATTGTCAGCTGCGGTAAAACCATATCCTTCTTGGTTATCCCAAAGAATCACTGGGCATTCTCCATTTTGCATTTTATTAGTATCGAGACAGTAAGCAAATTCATCAACACTTTCTATTACAACTATCCCGTCAATTAATTTATAATACTTCTGATAATCTTTAGTGGCATCTACTACTGCAGGACCTGTTAAACCATACCCAATTATTTCTACACCAAAAATGCCACCATAACCATAGTTTCTTAAAAACCATTTATAGCTATCCGGAAGTGGGACTTGTAGTTTAATTTCGGTTTCTTTAACTTTTTCATCACTTACTCCACCTGTAAAATAAGCTTCTTGACGATTTGTTTTAATAAATTCTTGTAACTTAGAATACTTCAACTAATTCACCTTCTAGTCTTTAGTTCCGTATTGCTTTCCTCTCCAATACTTTGAAATCCTTGATTAAATAAGATGGATTATTCTTCAACGTCTTCATGTAATTTTTCTAAAAATTCATTAATATCATTCGCTAGAAAATACATATTGCTCATATCATCAGGATTTTCAGGTTCTTGCTCATGATTCCAAAAATAAATATTATCCATATAAGGTACTTTAGTGGCTAAGCATATAGCATTACCAGCAGGATCATCTGCTATTGGAATAAATCCATCTGGAAGTCTAAACTCATATATGTCTATAACCTCTTCCAAGTTATCATACATGTCACCTATCCCATTAAATACATTCAAAACACTTTTTCCCTGCTCTTCAGATATATCAAATAAATTTGGCTCGGGGGTTCCCCCATTCCATTTAAGTAAAAACCCCTTATACTTTTCCGTTAATTTCACATTATTTTCTGTTTCAAATTGCTCTATCACTTCTAGAGAAAGTTTATTATGCGAGTTTTTAATTCTAACCATTTTAAAATCCTCCTCTTATCTATTTTCCATTAATGGTTTATCTTTGGAATATCTCTGGAATTTTATCTCGCCATACTAAAAGTAATTCTATAAATTGCTTTGTTTCTATCGTATTTTCTTGAGGTTCTTCAATTCTAAAAAAGTTTTCAACAATTGTTACATCTTTTTTTATGAGTACACTTGTAGCATTTAATTCAATTTCAAAGTCATCAAATGTCCCTTTTAAAACCTTTTCGATATATTCTATATATTCATCGACTTGGTCTACTGTTGCAATATTTTCAATGAAATCTGTGAAAAGACAAATTTCTTCCGGCAAAATTATTCCTAAATCACCAAATGGATCTTTCTTAAACTCGTATGAATATTTCATATGATTTGATCCCCTTTTTGATTTTCTAACAACTTAACGATTTCCTCTTGCCCTTGTTCCCTTGCAAAAATTAATGCGTCCATATCTTTCATAGATTCACCACTATATTTAACCTCTGTATCTATGCCACTTTCAATTAATAGTTTTGCAATATTAACATGCCCATTACTAATTGCTCCAAACAATGGGTTTCTTTCTGGTTCGCTTACGTCCATATCAGCCCTACAAGATAATAAATATCTTACTATATCAATATGCCCTGCAGAAGCAGCTTCGTTCAATGCTCCACCACCGTATACTCCACCTAGCACATTAATATTTGAACCAAGTTCTATTAGTTTTTTAACTATATTTAACTCCCCTCTAGAAGCTGCGACATGAAGCCACGTACCAAACGGAGTCATCATATTTAAATGTTCAGCATTAGAGCCGATTAATTCAACTACTTTTTCTATATTGCCTTTTTTTATAGCCGAACGAACTTCTTTTGCAACTTGTTTATTATCCATCCCTTAACTATTTCCTCCTTTTCAGTTCACTTTTCTATTCTTTTACATCCATTCTTTGCTTTAAATATTCAGCAATTTCTATTTGTCCTCTTTCAATGGCAGATGTATAAGCATCCATATCTTTCTTGTTGTCACCAGAGTATTTTATAAATATATCTATATTATTCTCAACTAACAATTTAACAATCTCAAAATGACCACCATATATTGCTGCAAACAAAGGATTTCTATCTGGTTCACTAGTATCAATCTCAACATTCTGGTTAATGAGATATTCGGCAATATCTAAATGCCCTTTTGTAGCTGCTCTTTCAAGGGCATTTGTAGAAAAAGTTCCTCCCTGTGCATTAGTACTTATCCCGGCATTCATAAGATATTGTATTATTTCTAAACGCCCATAAGCTGCTGCTATATGTAACCATGTACCAAAGGGTGTCATCCATGTTAACATTTCTGGTTCTTTCTCAAGTAAATCTTTTACCGTATCCAATTGGCCACTTTTTATGGCACCTCTAATGTCTTTCGCAATTTGAGTTTTATCCATTTTAGTTTCTCCTTTATTTACAAGGTTTCTAGTACTTTAAAATATCACCAAAGATCTGCACCTGCCTTTGTTCCTTTCTTTCGGCATTTTTAGGGGATATGGGCGCACATAAAGATTTAATATTTTTCTTTAAAAATATAAAGTACCCATTTCAAAAAAATTTATATACTAAATAGAATTACAACCTAAATGTCTATCTCATCTATAACTTTAGGTGTAACTTTAAACTCTATATAATACATAAAAAAACCTCGAAAAGCTTAAGCCAATCAAGGTTTTTTATCTAAATTACAAGTATTCTACTGCACCTAAAAACTCTAAATTACTTTTATTAATTGCGGTTTTCTTTTTAATACCCTCATATTTAAAGTTGTATAGAAGAATTACAACATTATACTCACTTGGCAACTGCGCGCCACACAACGTAGAAAATTCAGGAATAATGTCATCATCGTAAGAGAACCCTTCTAATAATCGACTAAGCGAGTTATCAGCTTCATCATAAAAATCTGCTTCTCTAACAGCGTCGTCATATCTTTCGATGCCAAAGCTTCGAGCAAACATTGATGGAATAAAATCCCCATCCTCTGTATAAGAAATTTCAAGTAAATTGTCTAATTCCTCTGATGTGTTAATATTCCCTACCCAAAATGATACAAATCCTTCTTTTTGCATAAGCTACCTCCTATTTGGTTTCAATCCACCTAAGTGATAGACATTGACATTCAGTAGTAGAGTTATTTCTATTCTTTAAATTATAAACGGTTCACTGGGAAGCCCTACAAAAAAAGGAACCTTGAAAGGCATTTTGCCAATCAAGGATAAGTTTCAATATTTATTACTCCATCATATCAAAAAAGTATTCATTGTCTTCATCAACTTTTTTTATAAAACTCTCTAATGAATCAGCTATTTTATTGTCAAAGAAGTGTACAGAGGTCCTTTGAGTATCATTTAAATCAAGTGTTAAATATACACCCTCGTTTACTTCATAAAAAACAAGTTTGTCTGCTTCTTCATAAATCCCCTCTAAGTCAGGGTCATACTCATAGATACCTTCCCTTAGTGTAATATCTGCAATAGTATCAGGATCCATTAATCTACTTATTGAATTCTCATTATTGCCTTTAAAAAAACCATAACCAACTTCTAAGTATAACTCCCTTAGTTCAGGGGGAAATTTAAATCCCAGTCTTTCCTCTGCTTTTATAAGGTCATTTTCTTTTAATGGAAAAAACTTATGATTACTATTTTTAATATAATCAAATTTAGCCACCATCAATTACCTCCTTGGAAACAATTTATTTGATGGAGATCCTTTACCATGAATGCCTGCCTGATGTTCATCAGGAAATTTGGCAGGATGTATATTCCACCATTCATGTGGACCACCAAAATTATTTTCTATAATATGATGCGCATCATAAGGTTGCGCGATATCTCTCGCGACTCTACCGTTCTTATCATAAACTTCTTCTGTATAACGGGGCCATTTTTGTCCTGTTTTTCCTTCCCATTCACTTATTAGTTTGTCTTTTACACTGTTAAACTTGTTTCTATGTTTCATAGTCTCAACTGGTGTCATTTTTTCAAATTTATGATTCCTTAAAGCTTCCTTTATTTGTTGTGTTTGTGCTTTATGAATCTTTAATCCCGTTATTGTCTCGACATTTCTAATATAATCTTTAGCTAAATCGTAATCAATTTTACCCGTACCCCTACCACTAACTTCCGACTCCACTTTCGCCATCGAAATTAATTGTTCTTTTAATCCAACACCATTAACCACATTATAAGGTACTGCCCCTGCCAACGACAGTTGGTTTTTAGGATTGTATGGCAATAGGTTAGCGATAGTGGCCAGTTCTTTTGCCTTTGTTGCACCGTTTACTGCAGCGGCCTTGGTAGTGGCTACCCCAGTCTTCGTTATGGCTCCTGCGCCTTTTGTTCCTACTACTGACGTTACGACTGTTCCAAGAGCATATGATACCCAGTGAGCCCGCGAATAGGCATCGCCATTTACCATATCTCTTTCATATGAATCCGAGATGGACTTGGAAATATATTTATAGGTTTTTATCGGGTGCATGATTGAATTTGCTACACCTTCAACCGTTTCCCCAGGATCTGTGACAAAATCCCAAACTCCCGTCACAAAGTCTTTACCAACATCATAAAGTCCTACGCCAATTCCTTTTGCAATGTCTGCCGTTTGCTTAGAGGATTCTAATTGTAGGACATATTGCTGCTGGGTGGGCGCTAATTTTTCATACCCGATCTGCTTGGCTATTTTGAGGAACTCATCTGGATCTGTTACATGATCGAGTTGTGCCTTTAATTCTTTGATCCGGCGATTCTCCGCTTCCTCTTTCTTAACCTTAAGATATTCCGCGGTTTCTTTTTTCCTTACTTCTAGGTTTTTATAGGCTTCACTATTTTTATAAGCTGCTGCATTAAAATAGAGAGGGGATACTACTCCTCCCCTTGTACTGGATACTTTCAATTGCTCCATGAGTGCCGTCACTGCCGCTTGGTCTGCTTCGGATTTAGCATATTCAGCCGTCCACTTATGATCAATCTCGTTTACTTTGTCTATCGTTTGGTTCCGTTTCCTTTCAGCTTTCTCCATATTTTCAAAGAACGCTTCATCAGAGAAAGGCTCTAACTGAATGATATCATCAATTCCGGAGAATATTTTTTTCAGATCATTTTTTTGGGCTGTGACCAATTCTTTGGAATTCCGGCTGGCGTTCTCCAGCTCTTCCTCTAAAAAAGGAACCGTAACCACGGTTTCACTAAGATTAGCTTCGATAGTATCTCCTTGAATTCCACTTAAAAAGGCAACATGCCGATTGATCAGACGCAGCCAAGAATCCACAACATCAATCTGCGCTTTGTAAAATCCTTTAATGGCCTCTGCGCCTTGACCCTGCAGCTCATCGTCCAAATTGACGATACTCTCAAATCCTTTTTTTAATTCCGTGAGCTGTTCTTTTAGGTCATTATATTGCCCGACACGCGTTTGCATGGCAGAAACTAGTGTTTGAGATTCGTAAATCATAGACATTATTGAAAGTCCTTTCAACTTCTTTTCTTATAACTTGATTTCATTTGTATGTAATAATTTTATTTACTGTAAAATTATGGACTGATTATATTTTAGAAGAGTTTCTTCATTTATTCAAGAATTGAAAGGACTTTTTACTAAACGGATTAAAAATGAAGTAAATAGTTATTAGTATAAAGAGGATAGGCTAATAGAATATTTCTTTAAGCTTTGGATTATTGAACAAAAATGGGCTGTCCAGGAGCCACAAAATTGGCAAGCTGAACAGTATTTTTTATAGTAGCTAGACGATGGGCGATCACAAACACGTAAAAAAGGGCTATTCCTGAGGAATAGCCCTTTCTTTGTATCAAAATTAAAATGCCGGTATGGCCGTTTCACTATATTTCTCTTCTAAAAATTTGCGTACCTCTGGGCTTGTCATGGCCTTGGCCAACTTTTGGACTGGCTCAGAATCCACGTTATCCTTGCGTGCCACTAATGTAATCGCAAAGTCATTTTCAACACCTTCTGTGAGAAGAGCGTCATTTTTTGGTGTCAGACCAAGTGGTGCAGCGTAAGCAGGTGTTATCACTATCGCATCTGCTTCATCATACGTTCTCGCTAGCATTAATAAATCCACTTCTTTAAACTTATAGTTTTTAGGGTTCTCAGTAATATCAGACATTGTATAGTATGGACCCTTTTTTTCCTTTAAAGTAATAACTTTATGCTGTGCTAGCAATGCCAATGAACGATCAATATTCGACACATCATTTGCAATGGCAATAACGGCACCCTCTGGCAATTGATCCATTGAATCGTATTCTTTGGAATACACCCCATAATTGGCAAAATAAATTGGTTTCACTGGTACAAGCTCGGCATTTTTGTTTCGATTGAATTCCTCCATATATGGAACGTGTTGGAAGAAGTTCACATCCACTTCTCCTGCCGCTAGTGCGGTGTTAGGCTGCACATTATCACCTAATACAACCATTTCCAGGTTAATGCCCTCCTCTGCCAGCTTTGGTTTAACAAGCTCAAGAATTTCCGTCATTGGGGGAATGAGTGAGGCCACTTTCAATGTTACCTCTTCCTTCTCCTGATTCTGCGCATTTTCTTTCTCTTTTACTTCATTCGTCTTTCCACATCCTACTAAAAGCAACATGATTGCTGTCATGAGAAAGAGTATTTTTTTCATGATGTTTCCCTCCATTATTTATCTTTTATCAATCATTCTGGCTACAGCTGTTCCAATGAATTGGATAAGCTGTACTAGAATAATCATAATGATAATCATATAAATCATTAGCTCTGTTTTAAACTGCTGATAGCCATACCGAATGGCAAAGTCACCGATACCGCCGCCTCCGACCACTCCCATGATCGTTGAATAGGAAATAAAGCTGATAATCGAGGTTGTTAGTCCGAGGACAAGTCCTGAACGAGCCTCCACGTAAAGAAATTTAAATATGACATCCTTTACAGAAGCCCCCATGGAAATGGCTGCCTCGATCACACCCTTTGGCACGTCCAATAAAGATTGCTCGACCAATCGCGAATAATGGGCAATGGCAATGATCGCTAATGGAACGCAAGCAGATGCTGTACCAATGGCTGTGCCGATTATGAGCCTTGTAAACGGGATTAAAAAAACAACCAATAACAAAAATGGGAATGAGCGGATAATATTCACAAGTAAATTTAAAATCGAGAAAGCCCACGGATTTTCAAGCAAATGACCCTTCCTACAAAGAAATAGCAAGGTCCCGACAGGCAATCCAATCAAAATCGCAGCTAAAATGGACACACCAACCATGGTAATGGTTTCTCCAATTGACTGCCAAATTTCTGCCTCATATTGAACTAAAATCTCAGGCATGGCCTAGCCCACCATTCTCTGCTAATTGTTCGATAAAGTATTCTGGACGATTATCCCTTTTTTGAATCCCGGTTGGTTCGATTAAGACCGTGTCATAAATCTCTCCATCTGCCATAATCGATACACGATTGCATATACTTTTAATGACATCCAGCTCATGACTAACAATGACAATCGTCACACCGAAGCGTTTGTTTATGTCCTCTAGCACGTCTAATATTTCAGCCGTTGTACTTGGATCAAGGGAGGAAGTCGGTTCATCGCATAATAACACTTGCGGGTTATTTGCCAATGCCCTTGCAATGGCAACACGTTGCTTTTGTCCCCCGCTTAATTGTGCAGGATATCTCTCCATCTCCTTCTCCAATCCGACAAATTGAAGACACTCTACAACACGGTTCCGACGTTCTTTCTTTGGGTAATTTGCCAGTTCTAAAGAGGCCGCCACATTGTCATAAACCGTTTTATTTGCCACAAGATTAAAATGCTGAAAGATCATGCCAATCGACTTCCGTGCCCCTCGAAGTGCTTTATTGTTCAATGTGGTCAATCTTTGGCCGTTTACCTCCACTTCGCCCGCATCTGGGGTCTCCAACAAATTCATTAGCCGCAGCAACGTTGATTTCCCTGCTCCACTTGCTCCGATTATTCCATGAATTTCACCTTTAGGTATTGTTAAAGTAACAGACTTAATGGCCTGAAACTGTGAAAATTTTTTACTCACTTGATCCAGGTTAATCATAAAATCCCACTTTCTATTTGTTGAAAGGTAAGCATAGCGCTCCTCATCATAGTTTCATCAAAGAAACACAACTCATTTTATCAACTAATGAGGACCTAATGCAAAGACACAAATTAACAGTTAAAGACTTCCAACCATATTAAGCTCTCTTCTATTGGCTACCATTCTTAGATATGAGTGATTATTTCATTATCATCATCCTTTATTTCTATTAATCGGATTATTCCTTTCAAAATAACTGAGCGTGTATCATAATTATAAATGATAATGGTTATCATTATCATTTATTTTTTTCTAAACTTCAAAATACGAATTTTCTAAAGGACGCGGAGGAAAATACATGATTCAATACCTTGATGAGAAAATTGCCAACTATGAGGTATGTGTCATCTTACCCTCAGGTTACGATCATACCAAGAAATACCGAACGATCTATATGCATGATGGTGGAGAAACTGCCAAGCAAGCTGCAAACTATATCGATCATTTAATTGTTTCAGGTCAAATTGAACCGCTTATCGTTATTGGAATTGAACCCATTAATCGCAAAAATGACTATACGCCGTGGGAGGCACCATCACTTGCACCACTTGCTCCTACCTTTGAAGGACAAGCACAGATTTATTTAACATACTGTTGTAACTGAAATAAAGCCATATATAGATGCCCATTATGCTACGAATCCTGAACCTTCACATACAGCTATTTCCGGCTGCTCATTAAGAGGACTTGTTTCGATTTTCTCCTCCTATTATTATCCGGAGGTATTCCATCAATATATCTCATTATCCGCTTCCTTTTGGTACGAGGACGTTCTTCGCTATCTTCAAGGAGAAAAGATTGAACGGCAAGGAAATATCCATATCAAACCAACTGTGAATCGTCAAAATCATCAGCTCTTTTTATATGTTGGGGAATTAGAGGGAATTTATAAAGAAACGATACAAAAGCATATGGTTGACTATACGAAGAAGGCCCACCTTGAATTTATCAAGGAAGGCTATTTGGAATCTAGACTATTATTTGCGTCAGATCCAGAAGGAACTCATGATGACCTGTTCTTTTCTAACTACTTCATTCAATCACTTCGTTGGTTATTTGGCATGGAAAATAAAAACGAAACGGTTAATTAGCCTTAATCGATTGCTTCACAACAGCCCCAAGAATGGTGATTTTCATCCAATCTTGGGGGCTTCAAGGCATTGACAGACCCGGCACGAAATTCATTTAGAGAGTCCTATTTTACTAAAGTAAGGTTTTCAATTCTCAAAATAAGAAATAAACTACCTGAATTATTCGCCTTTTTTCCCAAGAGCCACCCCCAAAGTAAGGAATATATAAGGATAAGTTAACAAAGCAAGCTCTAAAAAACCAAAGCTTCCAAATAGCAACATTTCCGGAGCGTGTCCGTCTAAATAATATCCTTTTCCGGTCATATACAATCCAACAAGGAGATATGTTGTTATAGATATTCCTATTAAAAAATATCCTATGATATTAAACTTAATTTTTGTAAAACTATATACTAAAATACCTAAATATAATAATCCAAGCAGTATCAATAAAATAGGTATGTATAATGGCTCATAAAAAAAATCACTCATACTTTCAATTAGCATCTTATGCTCCCCTTATAAAAATAACTTATTCTGGATGTCCAGACCTTAATATAAGTAATGGCTGCCACGGTTCTAAATTCTAAGAACATGTATAAAGTGGAAGGTTTGTATTCCGATGTTGGCCGCCCCAGTATTGACCTGTAACCCTATTAAAATTATTTTTATTCATAATTATGACTGTCCAAAAACACGGACAATTAAAATAGCAATGTCGTCTTTTTAACAACTTTATCGGTCCAATATACCAGGTAATGTCTGAGAAATATTTGTCAGTTGGTCGACAACATCAAATACTGCTTTCGTCATAAATATTTGAACCACTATTAAAATACTCAGTAATATTAAAAGAATTATTTTAAAAGTTGTATTCATGTAAACTTATTACCTCTCTTTAGTGGGCCCAACCAGCAGCAGGGTTAAAAATTTTCCCACTTTTATTTCTACTTAAATCCGTTACTCCATCATGTAACTGCCATCTAGCATAGTAACGATAACACATTTCAATAAACATCAATATATTAATAATGTTAATGATTTTTCACATCTATTTGTTTTTATCAATACGCTTTTCTACTACGACCCAAGAAAAGTAAATCAGTAGAGTGGTTATCAAAATTATGAAGCCAGCTTGTGTGATATAAGAAAAATCCCATTCTTTAATTTCTTTCTCATCAAGTCCATAATAATTTTGAATTACATAGTTCGAAGTCTCATAATCCATAAAAAGGTAACATATAATTCCTCCAATTAAAACTCCACCTAATATTGATAATAAAACTTTGTCAATATGGTGTCCCCCTAAAAGCTTAGTAAAGATGAGTGAGAAAAAACTTAATTCAGATAATCCAAAGTCTCTACCTTCATCCATAAAATTCCGATTACAAGTGCTTCTCTAAAATTGTTCAAACTCTAATTCATATGGTTCTCTTAAAAGGTATAAATACCTTCAAGTTCCTCGAGTAACTCCCTAGGCAAATCAACCACTGTATTTTCATTTTCTTCTCTCCATTTTTAATCTTTTATATTAGCATAATAACCATAAATCCAGATTGATAGATTCCAAAATTGAATTCAGGATTTTCATTTATGGAAAACTTCCCATTCTTTCCGGCTTTAATAATTTTATTTACTGTCACACATTTAACAAGGTTAAAAGAAAGAATAGATGAACAGTGAGGAATACCTGTTTACATCTATCCTTTTGTACGACATTTTTCGTTAACTGAACATACTTTCATTCCAGAACACCGTGACGTTATTTCGACGACACCACCAAAAACCGGACAATTTGATCCGAGAAGTTAAACCAGTAATGGGCTTTTCTAGCATCGAACATGAATGACTGCTGTTCATGAAGTTCTGTTCTTTCTCCCTCTATTTCCACGGTTAACTTCCCTTCGATAATGAATAAAAATTCATGTCCGCTATGGGAAAAAGCGCTTCCTTTATTTTCCCCTGGCTTTAAGGTGACAAGAATAGGCGAAAAAACAGCATCACGTATGCCGCTGGATAAATTCTGATAATGAAAACAGGGAAAATGAAGAGGAAATTACCTTCTTTAAATCAGTCGGTGCTGCTTACTTTGACCTTGCTGTCGCAAAAGGCGTTTACCGCCAATCAAAAGAACGGAACATCGGGATGGAGATTGAGGTATAAAAAGAAGCTCGTACATGTTGCGGTCTATTATTTGAGTTAAATCCAGAAGGAACTCATGGTGACCTATTCTTTTCCAACTACTTCATTAAGTCGCTACGGCGGTTATTTGACATTGAAAATAGAAACGATGGATCGTTAATCATAAAAATAGCCGCAAAGAATGGTGATGTTCACTAAGTCTCGGAGGCTGGTTTTTAACCGCACTGCTCACTACAGACGCATGATTTTCATCCATTGCTACATACAGCTCCACTGCTAACTACTTCAATGATTAATATTCAGCTTAGCCTATAGTATCTTTACATTTACTGGAACATTTCATCAGGTTATTGTATGTTTATATGAATGAGGACACTTACCTTAACTAGTTATGATTGGAATAGTACTTTCTTGGCATGAAGAGGGTGCTAAAGAAATTTCTGAATAAAAATGACATTGGATGTAGTTACTAGTGGAGACCGAACAAAAACACACCCATAAAAGTACCTGGGTGTGTTTAACTATTTAATATACAGAAATCTTTAATTACTTAACTTACGCCAGAATCATTTCCAAGTATTTTATCTAATAATCCCATCTGACTAACTATTTCAATATCATTTTTAAAATTTTGTAAACTAGCTTTATATTCATCGTATTCTAAATCTTTGGAGTAGCCAATACATAAGTTTAATATACTGTTTAGTTTTTCAGCAGAACCACTAATAAAATAGGTCGTGAGTATTTTATTATTTGTGCTTGCAAGTACTACAATTGTTGCCATGTCCAGTGCATATTCTATGTCTGTATCTGAGATCTTTCTATTCTTTTTCTTAGGGCATCTAAATTCATAGCTATTAATAGAATGAATTTTTCCTGTGAGTAATTCTAGTATCGTTTTATTATAGATTAAATATACTCCTTTAATTAGCTTCATTTCTGGAGCATAAGGATCAGCCAGTATATATTTTATACGTTCATCTTCTTTAGGAATCTCTATTCCGTCTAAATCATGCTCTAATATATAAGCTACTTCCTCAATTCTTTTAGGAGGGAATAAATTCGCGAAGCCGTATTTTTTGCCATAGAATACTTCCTTTGTAAATTAAATTGATAAATTACCAGAGCTTACCTCCTCCGTAGAATGAGTGGGTACCATATTCATGAGGTTGATAATGTGCAAATGTACGTTTTCCTTTACCAGCAGTATGTGCTGAATCAAATCTATATCGTCCAGTTGGTGAAGCACCTTTTGCTATACTGAGTGCATTTGATGAGCCAATACTCCAAGTATCTAATCCACTTTTAAATCTTGAAATTGCTTTCGATTTAGATCTACCTGGACCAACCCATAGCCCCTTAGAGTTTGAAGTTCTCATTGCTTCATAATGCACATACCTCTTATTTTTTGTGTTATCATTAGCTACCTTACCTGCTACCCATAATGCACCTGCTTTTAAATTTTTATTGCTCTTTATCAAATTCAGATTCTGAACGGTCTCTATCTGTAGGTATTTCATTTTCATATGCATTTTCATACTCAGAAACTACCTCTGTGGCTTCCTCGTTCAAAGAAGCTTTACCTTTTTCCATTTTTTCACTAGTCACATCTTGCTTAATACCTTCAACGTATTCATTCGAATTTGGACCTGATACTAATAATGAACCATCATCTTGTGCATACGCTAAAAACACATATGATTTTCTTTCTTCCGGTAATGTATCATCTTCATACAAAACAACAGAAGAGCCGTCTTCATTTATCCCTCCAGCCTTTTGAATAGGTATGGAAGTATCTGTAACTAAATCACCCTTTATATTTTGCAGGACAGTAACTTGGTAATTTGTATACGGTGTTGAAATCTCTTTAGCACCGTCACTAGTTTCAATTGTTACAGGATCTTTGTATAGAGTGTCAACATCTTCATCGACTCGGCCTATAAAAACGTAATCTGCATCACCTACAGTTTCATTTGGATCATCCACATCTACAGCAAAAGTACCATCCATTTGAATTACCTTTAGATTTTTTTTATCCTCCGAACTTACAGTGCTTACATCTTTCTTGGAATTAGAACAAGCTGAAACTATCAAAGAAAGACTACCTATAAATAATAGTGAAGCAAGTAACTGAACTTTTTTCTTACCCATTTTTTCACCCCTCCTCTTCCTTTTAGTATTTCTTATAAGCAGCGGTATAAGAAGCTTTATCATTTGCACTTAATGATGTCTTTGTAGAAACATATTTATACATGACATCACTTGATGTATTATGTGCCAACCCTAATGCATGTCCTAATTCATGTGTTGCCACATTTTGTTTTTTTGTAGCACTTAAAGTATCCATTACATATTTATTAAACCTTATAGAACCTTGAGATGAAGTTACTCCTGCAACACTTGATTTTTCACTATAATCAGAAATCGCAACATCTTGTATTACCTTTGCCGAATCTTTTCTAATTACCCCACTTTTAAAGCCATTCCATGTTTTAACTCCTGCATTAAACTGAGTTTGATATTTTGTACTACCATCCCAATCCATGTGTTTCCCAGAGTCTACAAGATTCCAAGATAATGTTTTAGCTGTGGCTGCTGAAGCACTCATTGGTATCGTAAACATAAAAACTAAAGATGCTGCTGTTACTATTATTCCCATTTTCTTCTTCAATGAATAGTCCCCCAAAGGCTATATATTTTAATAGTATTGAATATTAGGTAAATTAAATAAACATTAACGTTTTTGCAAAAAAGTTATGCTTCCATACTTCTTTTTACATCTTCACTTATAATTTGTCTCAGCAAATACAGCATTCAATTGTTCAAAAAACATAAACTACCTATAATCATCAACTGTTTTTTCTTTTTTCCTCCTCCCATTTTTGATTTTCATTCCTATAATGGCATAATAACCATAAATTCAGATTGATAGGTCTCAAAATTGAATTCAGGAATTTCACATATGGAATCGTTTCTGTGATTCACCGAAAAAGGGTTTAAAAATTAATTACTCAATTAAATTAGTAAGAGGGATAAAAAGCTGTGAACCCGTTACTCCTCTCATGTGATGCCTTTTTCCCATAAATAAAAAAAACTGACACCAGAGGTGCCAAGGGGTTGAAAGATTAATTCACGACAAATAAAAAAAAGAATCCACCTTGAATAAAGATGGATTCTTTTCTTATGTGTTGCTGTGTCAACTTAGTTTTCATGCAGAGTTGATTGGAGCGGGTGTGCGAGACTCCTGCGGGAAAAGCGTGTCCAAGGGAGACCTCACAGGTACAAAGAGCGCCAAGGGCGGACCGCCCGCGGAAAGCGAGTGCCTGCAGTGGAATGAAACGATCAAAGCACACCCTCCAACATGGGCAAGTTGTATGCCCCCCTATAATGCGGAAGATTGACTTCATTCATTCACGATCCACTTGTTTCTGCTTCAGCTACCTTTTTGACACGTTCTAAAAATTCAACGACCACTTTATCGGTGGCAAATAGTAAAAGTAATTTCAAAAACCACTTTAATGGGCGACTGGTGACTGTATATGTAAAGGAAGTTCTATTGTCATTGATTTTATTTAGTTCATAAAAAGCTGTAATGTCAAACATTTTTGCAAGTATAAATCCTACTTTAAGCTTTTTCTCATTAGTCTCATTCAAATATTCCAATGTTTCTATATCATACTCTTCTGTTCGTTTTCCTTCTCTATATTTTTGGCGATATACGCTTCCAACCACTTCTTCCGTTATTTTAACCGGCTTTTGTTCAACTACTTGAGGCATGATTTTTTGCATATTTTCTACAGAACCATCAAGAAACTTCCAAACGTGTTCAATCGGTGCGTTTATTTCTATTTCTCTTGTCCATTTTTTCAATGATAATCACCTCTGTCTTCATTATATTTCCTTTATTATGTAAAACCAACTTTCCAACTGATAAATCGTTAAATAAGTTTCATTTTTCACCTAGATACAATAAATAACTCTTTTTTTGTCTTTTTGTAAATAAATTACTTTATTAAGATTCTCTTTTTTGGTGTTATTCTTGTATAATAAACGAAACGGTTACTTTTTCAGGAGAATCCTATGAATTTTATTTATATTAATCAAAACATTTTAGATAATCTATTTTATATCTTAGTAAGTATTTTGATTTATTACATTTTATTAGATCATGGCAAAAGGTTAAGTCAGTATGGCAAGACCCTTATTACTGCATGCATGAGCATTCCTATTATATTATGTATGAAGTTTCCTATTTATATAGATGAATATTGTGTCCATGATCTCAGGCAAATTCCTTTTATAATAGGGACACTTTATGGTGGTTGGCCTGTAGGGGCTGCTCTGTTAGTCATCATATTAACTTTTAGGTTTGCTTTTTATGGTTTCAATTTACTTACGTTAATTGTTTATATCGTTATCTTTATTATAACGGCTCTTTTTTCTTCCAAATTCAAAAATTTCAATAGAAAAAATAAGCTGAATAGCTCCATACTATTAATTTTGTTTCTAGGAATACTAACCAGCTCTATTTCACTCGTTATGTCTGATTATTTTCAAATAACGGAGGCGTATGTATTTTACTTTATTATCCTCCCTCCTTTCATTATCGCTATAGCTGTATATATAATGGAAATTTTAAAAGATGCCATTTTAATCCGAACACAAATGATAAGGCTTGAAAAAATGGAGGTAGTCAGTCAGCTTGCAGCTAGTATTTCACATGAAGTTAGAAATCCTTTAACAGTTGTGAAAGGATTTGTTCAACTGCTAAAAGCTCATGATCTAACTCAAGATGTAAAAGAACAATATATAGAGCATGTCGTTAGAGAGCTTAATAGTGCAGAATCCATTATTAGTGAATATTTAGCATTTGCAAAACCTGCAATTGAAAAAGTGGATCCTATTTCAATTAACCGTGAAATAGGATATGTGCTTGAAATGATAAAACCATTGGCCAGCATGAATTTAGTTACTATATCTGAACAGTTGACTCCAGGCATTACCCGGGGGAATGTTCAACATTTCAAGCAATGCTTCCTGAACCTGATTAAAAATGGTATTGAGGCAATGCCAGACGGCGGGGAACTTAGTATTGTTTCCTATATAAATAATTTCGACATCATTATTGAAATAAGTGACAATGGAATAGGCATGAACAATGAACAAATAAATCGTTTTGGCGAACCTTATTACAGTTCCAAGGAAAAAGGGACAGGGTTGGGATCAATGGTAGCTGTTAAGACCATCCAAACGATGAACGGTACACTTCATATAACTAGCCTGATGAATAAGGGAACAACGATTTCAGTAACACTTCCCGTTTATCAAGAAGGTTATTCTGCAAAATAATAAAAAAAGTCCGCCATTATCGGCGGACTTTCAAACTGTAGACAAACTCGATGAAAACTCAGTTTGCCTGCAGTTTTTTATTTAAAAAGTTCAGATGATTTCAGAAATCCGCTCCCTTTCCGCCGACTGCCTGCCAAGCCTCCTCGGCGCAAGCGCCTGTGGTGTCTCGGCTAGCCAGTAATTCGGCAGGAGTGTCGCAAATTTCTTCAATCCAATGAGGATTACAGTAAAAAAACATTAAACCGGAGCACTTTATTCGACCAGCTGCGCTTTCTTGGGCCATTGACACAGTTTATCGACCTAAACCACACAATATTCGGCCGTTCACGCACAGTATTCTACCTACCCCACATAGTATTCGACCGTTGAGGCACTATATTCGACCGTTCATGTTCGAACTTCACTCACTATTCGTACTCTGAATCTTTTTTATATTTAAACAGAAGTCCGCCATTTACAGCGGACTTTTAGTTTGTAGACAAAAGGGGTTCTATCTAAATTTTAAAAACAAAGTTGATTGGAACGGATGGTACGAGACTCCTGCGGGAAAAGCGAGTCCAGGGGAGACCCCACAGGCGCAAAAGCGACGAGGAGGCTCCCGGACCGCCCGCGGAAAGCGAGTGCCTGCAGTGGAAATCAACGGGCAAAGTTTAAAAACCAAAAAAATTGTAGACAAACCCGATTTTCGTCGAGTTTGTCTACAGTCTGAGTCCGCCATTACGGCGGACTTTTTGCAATATAGCGCTGTCAAATTTATTTTTTCTGTTCAAGGCATTGATAAACCGCCATCATATCTCGTTTGTTCAGCTCACGATTCCGGGCGAAAATGGGGATATCGGCAACGGCCTCGGTACGTTCACTTTCAGCCACAACATCGCTTACTTTCCCTGTCAGCCAGGTCTGTACGTCGATGTCTTCGACGATTGCTTTACGCCCTTCATCATTGATGCCACTGGCATGACAACTCACACACGGTATCGTTAATTTATATACACCGTCATGGAGGTTATCTTCTGAAATGACTTTCTTTCCATTACAGAATGGGCATTTATGACTTGCTTTAATTTTATTGATTTGGGTGACGATTTTTTTGTAGCCAAATGTTTCATAGACATAGGTTAGTTTTTTGTATTTGCCATTGGTGAAGTATTTATCAATAATGGTTTCTCTTGTTTCGTTAATATCGGCAAAGTCACAGATGGTGATTTGGTTGTTGCTGCTGATTGCTTCGATATTGCCTTTGATGCTGTCCCAGAATGGTTGGGTATTTTGTAAAACCACTTCATAGCCGACAAAGCTTGCTAGTTCTAGTTCGAGCATTTTCAACGCTGCTTTTGTTTCCCTAGGAAGGAATGAGACATCATCAGTAAGGGCGATATCGCCGCCCACAATTGCTTTTAGTTTTTCCAGTTCCGGAAGCTTTCCTACAATTTTGATGACTTGATCAATCGGCTGTTGGATGATCTCGCGAATGTCCGTATCACCAAATGTCAGTTTTTTATGATGGTTCAGGACCGTTCCTTGACAGACAGGACAGGCGATTATCTCTTTTGTTTCTTTCATCTGCTCTTTAATGATTGATTTCGATACGAAGATATAACGCCCAATGATGAAATTGAATCCTTCCCAAATTCGCGATGCCTTGCCTGCTTTATCGTAAAAGGACTTTTCCCAATACCCATATAAGAAGGTGTGCTTTTCGGCATCTGTCATCTCATTATAGCTTTTACTAATGTCGTGACCGAGTTCATTCTTGATCTCATGAAACAGGAATTGCAGCTTTGAATGTTGATAATATTTTAATACTTCCATCACGTCTGGATGTAATAAGCCATCCCAGAATGGCACGTTTTTATCTTGAATGACGACATCAATGTCAAATTTTTCAATGACCCGACGCCCTGAACAGCTCGGACAATGATTTTCTGCAGAATAGAAATCAAAGCTTCTTGTATCCTTATTGGTCGGATGTGCCGTCACTATATGGTTGATCATTCCGCCCAATTCATAAAGAAACGTATATTGACTGTACAAGTGCCGTTCAAGGTCGATGGCGATGACAGGTGCAATCGTGTCTGACTCGTACTCCCCATAAATCACACGAGCGATTGGTGATAAGCTTTTTAAAATGCCGCCCTTATAGACGTTCTCTGCCTTTTTGAAATAGTCCAGGTGGTTTTTCTGTAAATAATTGATGCCATTTTTCGACCGAAGTGTGGAAGAGATTTGCAATGGCTCCACTCGATCTCCACTATCTTTGTGACGATAATGCTCATCATGACTGACAACGTCGAGATGTTGGACAGGTGCAAGCTGTCTTTTACCAAAATCAACGATATAATCCGAGCTTTCCAGCATATAACCATTATGCTCAATCATGATGATAGAGACGGATTCATCCTCCAGGATGACCCTGACACTATCGATGAATTGGTTTAAAATGTTTTGCGATAACCCTTTTGAAGGCTCGTCGAAAATGAACAGCGTGTGTGGGTTTCTTGTCTTCGCGAACAGCTCGGAAACTAAGTGGACACATTGAAATTCACCCGTCGATAGTGTTTGTGTTTTTCTTTCTAACGTCAAATAACCAAGTCCAAGTTTGATCAATAAACTCAAGCGTTTATGGGCGATGTCTTCCTTTGGCAATTCTTCGATGATATCTTCAATCGAACGCAGAAAAATATCATCAATTTCATCACTGTATTTGGTGAGTTTCTTTTTAATATCAAGAAACGTCGCAACGGTTGATCGACTTGTAATCGATTTGTTTCGGTCCTGCCCGACCATGACCAGTTTATCCTTTGGATACCGCTTCTGAAAATCCTTGGAGATACATTCATTGACAAGTGTGGATTTACCGCATCCCGACTCACCCGTAAAGGTAACGAGCCTATTCTTGGGAATCCGGATTTCCTCCATTTGAATATTACGGCAGTAAAGATCCTGAAATTGATAGTATTCCGTTGGCGTCGCTTCATTTCGTTCCCAGCTGATTGGTTTGGGACGCGGTGATTCCTCAACGATTTTCCCGCCATATTTCCCGCTGCCAGGTCCAAAGAACAATTGTTCATCTGTGCTATCTAACACCGTGTCTGAATGATCAATGAGCCAAATTTGATTTTTATAACCTAATTGCTCGATCTGTTCCAAAATTTTCAATAGGGTTTGATGATCAAGACCGACGGAGATTTCATCAATGATGATCACGGTATTTTCACTTGTTGCCATGAATTCGGCCAAATACAGCCGGGTTAATTCTCCCCCTGACACTGTCCCCATTATACGGTTCAAGCCTAAATAGCCAATATTCATATTGATTATATTTTGGAGAATATGCTGTTTAGCTTCACTAATATGTAATGTCTCTGCAAGTGAAAGGATTGTTTCAATGCTTAAGTTGTTGATATCGGAAATAGTATGCGGGCGATCTAATAATTCAATGGTATATTGCTCGACGTCTTGATTGTAGCGTTTCCCCTCACACTTAGAACACTCGACATTTTTCGTCGTACCGCGTCCTTTACAGCTGGGACACCAGCCTAAGGCGTTATTAAAGGAAAAAACTTCCGGAGAAAGATTGAATTTTTCAGCAAGACAAACACGAATCTCTTTAAACACACCAGTATGTGTGCCAATGGTTGAACGGGGATTGGCTGAAATGGATGATTTGCCGAGAAAAAGGACAAGCGGCATTTCTTCCATCTTGATGGCGCTGAAGTTGGTTTCCATAATATTAGGAAATAAATACTGATATTCAGACTTGGGCAATAAGGAAACAAGACGCTTCTTGGATTCTTCCCCAATGGTTTGACAAAAAGTCGTTTTCCCGGAACCGGATAAACCAGCAATTCCTAATGATTGATCATCTGGCAGTGCTGCATCTAAATGGTTTATATTGTTCGCTATTAATCGATTTATTTTCATTTGTAACTCCTCTCCATTTTATTAAGCTCAGTCTTTCATATTAGCACAGCGACAAATGTATTTGGCATTTTTTTAAAAGGCAGCTCCATCCTGCCATTCTTTCACATTTCACTGTTCCAAAAACCTATTAATCATCGACAAAAACCGTGGGCTTAGTGTTGGATATTTTTCCAATTCCATGCAAATTGAGCCTTCTTATAGATTATAAAAGCCCCTCTCGTCTAAGAGAAGGGCATTCTTTATGAAGTATGACCATATTTTTGCCCAATGCGCTTATTTTGTATTGGACTTTTTTGCCTTGTTTTCAAGATCACTTTTTGGCTCAGTGGAGAATTCCACATCTTTTCCATGTCCCTGCGGGTTAACACTTGGTGCGATACGGCCTCTTCCTGCTGTCTTTTTACTCATTTCCTTCACCTCCAAGTATATTATGTCCGAACTGTTGTAAATTAAAAACGAGGTCGTTTCTATAAAGATCACCCAATAAAAAACCTGCATAGAACCAAAGTCTACACAGGTTTCAAAAAAGCTGTATGTTGGAAGGTCCTACTTTAAAAGACGAGTGTAATTAAATGTGTCTTTGTTCTGAGGAATATCGCGATTTTTTTTCCCGGCAGGCTGTACTGCTCTTCCTGTATTTCCACTATAGCCTTCTTCCACGGGCCCTGGATAATGATAATGACCATCATTAACTGGTTCAATTGTTGATGCACCAGTCACATGACTTTCTCCCGTTTCCGCCTGATCAAGTCTTACAGATCTGTTTTCTTTCTCGTTAGTCAATTCATCTCCTCCTTTTCTAAAGATTCTTTATAGTATTTGATAAAAGAACAATAAAATTAAAGGAGAAAAAAGGAAGCGCTAATATGTCAGTAGTAAACGCTTCGTTGCATCGTTTTGCAAGAAAGGACTGGGTTCGCCAACCGTATATATGTGTAAGTCATGCATAGCCCTGGTACATGCGGTGTAGAACAATCTTCGCAGGCTCTCATCACCGTATGTTTGCACAGATGCATCATAAATGATGACAGCATCGAATTCGATGCCCTTGGCCAAATAAGCCGGAATGACAACAACACCCTGTTCATATTCATTTGTGCCTTTCTGTACGAGTTTAATTTCACCGAGGATACTAAGGGCATCGTATGCAGCGGCACTTTCGGCAGCGGATTTACATATTATTGCGATGGTATTATATTTACGACTTTGTAAGTCTTTGACTTTAGAAACGATATTGTGGTGCAATTCATCACGGCTGGACACTTGAGTCAGTACAGGCTTCTCGCCTTCACGATCGAATGCCTTAATTCGATGGCCTTCAGGAACTAGTTCACGTGTAAATTCTATAATCTGCTTTGTGGATCTGTAACTTTGATCCAAGGTTATACTCTCGGTTTCACCTATTCCGTATAAACTGGTAAGAGTCTGGAAATCCACCCGTTCGCTGGCATGAGCAAAGATTGCCTGGTTAAAGTCACCGAGCACGGTCATCCTTGCAGATGGAAACAACCGTTTCAAAAACTCGAATTGAAATGGAGAATAATCCTGTGCTTCGTCTACAAGCACGTATTTTATAGAAGTATTCGTCTGAAATCCTACAATTAGCTCCTTCAGCAGCAAAAATGGAGTCGCGTCTTCGTAATGCAGTTTACCTTCGTCCAGCATTTTTTGCGTTGATAAACATATTTCCCTTTCGACAGGTGTTTCACCCTCATTCCACAGTTCACTCCGTATTTGTTCGTCAAAAAGTTGCTTGTATATTTGCTTAATATTGATAAAATGAAGTGCCTTTACCCGTTTGCGTAACGTCTTCAATTTGTTGCGAACAATCATGCGCGTGAGCATTTTATGCTCTTTCTCATAATCGTCAAATGAATCTTCATTAAGGCCGCGTTTTTTCTCTAGGTAGGTGTATACCTTTTGATAGTCTTCTTTGCTAAGGTACTCGATTTCCTCCTGGACCCAAGGTTTTTTCAACTCAGCCTTTTCCGTTTCATCAAGCATCTCACATAACCACTCTTTCAACTTTTCAACCCTATTGTGAAAACGTAAGGTGGTGTCTGTGTTATAAAATCTTTCTGAGATTTGTTTGGCGGAGACGAGCGTTTCCCCCCGGAACTTTAACCCTCTAAAGATCATTCCAGAAAGTTCTAGTGATTGTCTGTATGTTTTGATTATCTCAAAGAAGCGAATCGATGCCTTAAATTTGATACTCGCTGTCCTAGTGCTATAGGAAGGATCATCCGCTGCAGTCAACAAAAATTCTAATTGCTCATAAGGATCCTCAACTTGAAACGAGTCAGTCAGACGATGATCCAAGTATTCCTGGAATGTTACCTGCTGCATATTCTCTTCGCCAAGTTCGGGCAACACATTGGATACGTAGTTATTAAACATTGAGTTAGGAGAGAATAAAATGATTTGGTCGGCTTTTAGCCATTCCCGATTCTTGTAAAGCAAGTAAGCGATCCGTTGGAGGGCAGCTGATGTCTTGCCGCTGCCAGCGGCACCTTGAACAATGAGCAGACGTCCGCGATCGTTCCGGATGATCTTATTTTGCTCCCGTTGAATGGTGGACACAATACTGTGCATATGCTTATCTGTTCCTTTGCCAAGCACCTGCTGCAGAATCTCATCTCCAATGGTGAGACTCGTATCGAACATTGATTCGATAACGCCTCCCTTGATGATATATTGCCACTTTTTCTCCAACATCCCAGAAATCATGCCTCCGGGAGTAGAGTATTGTACGGGGCCAGGAGGATAGTCATAATAAACACTCGAGATCGGAGCCCTCCAATCGTAGACAATGAAGTTTTCTCCTGTTGTATCAGTAAGAGTGGAGGTCCCGATATAAATATGTTCCGTAAGTTCGGACCCTTCTTCAGTGATATCGATCCGACCGAAATAAGGTACTTCCTGCATGCGGCGCAGTGTAGACAACCTCTTGAAGGAATATCTATGTGCTCCTTCGCGTTCAGACAAGGCTTGAGCCTGTTGCCTTAAGCCAATGATGGTCTCGAGGTAATCATCGAAAGTATCCATATTAACCTTGAGGTCATCCCAAAAGTGTTTACGGATATTAACAACTTCTTTTCTACGCTGGGAAGTTTCTCCTTCAATTTTGCTGATTTGTTTCGTAATGGTTTCCATCACCTCATCCAAACGTTCTTGCTCCTGCCGAATTTCATCGTTCATATCAGACACTCCTTCAAAAAATAAAAATAGGGGTTGACTAGAGGTGAGTTTTACCTTATACTTATAGTAAGGGGTAAACTGTTATCGAATATTTATAAATGTGTTTCTATACTAATTTATCACATTTTCAGAACTATATCAATGTATATTGCACAACAGTTGCCATAATAAATCGTCATTTTAAACTCTAATTTAACATATAAAGCCATAACCAGTTGAGCAAGTAGCTTGACTGGTTATTTTTATGATTATTTAGGCCTAAAGCTTCGCTAGTCCTGCCTTTCATAATAGCCGCAACACCCACATCAACAGTTGATTCGTCGTTTCGATGATATGTGATTCATATTGTCTTGACTTAATTTTGTTTGTTAGATAATGTTTAGAATAAAACTTTTTGCAGGAGAATTTATAATGAAAAAATATAAAGCATGTCAGAGTTGTGGAATGCCACTATCTAAGGATGAATTAGGTGGAGGAACTGAAAAAGATGGTAGTAAAAGTACTAAATATTGCAGCCATTGTTATATAAATGGTGAATTCACTCAAAATATTACTGCGATAGAAATGCAAAAATTTGTTCAAAATCATATGATGGAAAATATGAAAATGCCCAAATTTATTGCTAAGTTTTTTAGTAGAGGCATCCCGAAGTTAGAGCGATGGAAATAATCAACTATTAGAAAACGAAGAAACAAAAAGACAAATCCATATAAACGGGTTTGTCTTTTTGTTTCTTCCATTGAAAAATATGAAAATGTTTTTGTGAATTTTCAATCTATTACACTTGTGTTTCTGGTTTATTATTTCATCATCTGTCTTGCTTCCATAAACAGCACTTGGATAAACTTTTTCATGTTATTACGGCTCTGGCTGCTTACTTTTTTGCTTTTGTCTTCTAGCTCCAGCATTTTTTTGCGGACTTCCGAGAAATCAAAAAATGTGGATGAATAGGCTTCGAATTTTGGATTCATATAATCCGTCAATCCTAATGAAGCGATATGGATGAGGGCCTGGTTAAGAGCGCGGCGGACACGCTGCTCAGAGGCTTTCATTTCTTTCTGGATTTCGGCCTCTTTCGCTTGATCTCCCAGCTTTTCAGCAGCAATCCTAGCAAAAATTTCCTTTAAATATGGAAACGTGTAGGCGGAACCGAGTCTTTTCTTTTCACTTTGAAGGAATCCTAAAATGTTTAGTAAATCCTCGCTTCCCCCTTCGCCAATCATACCTAAATCGGAAATTAAGGAACGTCCGGCTTCCATAATATTTTTTGTATGAGAGGAGGACACTTTCGAAGACTTCGGGCGGCCCGTAAACACATTCAACGATTTTTGAATGCCTTGGATCGATTGATCCACCAGTATTCGCTCGTTCACTTTGTTTAATATGCATGAAATTTCAACTTGGTTCAGCGGTTTTGTAATGTAGTATTCCGCCCCTAATCTATACGCCTCTCCAATCAGTTCTTTCGATTCCACTTGCGAAATCATCACAAACTTTCCTTGAAATCCATCAGCAAGAGCCCTGATCGTTTCAATTCCGTCCCTAATTGGCATGAGCAAATCGATTAGGACAATGTCTGCCTTTTTAAAAGACAGTACGCCATTATTCACTAACGATCCGTCTTCTGCTTCTCCCACAACTTTGCCTAAATCCTCATCTTCAATCATCTCTGTCAGCATTCCTCGAATGGCAGGATCGTCATCTATAATGAAATAATTCATCTCGTTAACCCTTTCTCCATAATCGCAGCAATCGGAAGTTCTACGATGAATACGGTTTCTTTATAGTTATCCATTAACCTGATTTGTCCTCCAAATCTTTCAACAGTTTGTTTCACATACGATAACCCGATTCCTGTCGAAGGGTTTCCCGCCTCATCGAATTTCTTTGTGTATCCTGCTGTAAAAATGACTTCCTTCTGCTTCGGTGCAATGCCGGGGCCATTGTCACTGATGCAAAACTCCGCGAATTGATCTTTCCTTTTCACATGCAATGATACGTATCCCTCTTCTTTGATCGCTTCCACTGCATTGGCCAATAAATTATTTATTAATGATAATACCATATATACATGGTAGGGCGGATGGTCACCATCTATATGCAAGGAAAATGAAATATCTTTGCGAAGGGACTCAGCATATCGTCTATTGGACACGATCATGATGTTACCAAGCTCTTCGATATTCATGTATTCCTGCAGGTTTTCGGAAGACATGAGTTCCGACAGCCCCGCATAAATCCGCTGGTTATCTTTTTTGATTTCATGCACGAGACCAGCAATCTGCAACGCCGTTTGCGCATCACTTCCATTAGTCCCCTCTGATTTTAATCGACGGTAAAAGTCATAACAAGTACGGGTGATTTCTTCCGCATTTTGCATCGTTTTCTTCAGTTGAACCGATTCTTCATACAAACTTGAAATGAAAAGCAGCATTTGTTCCTTTTGCATGCGCTGCTCCGCTTCTGCGAATTTTGCTTCTCTCAGCTTTAATATATTAAAAAAGCCGAGAACGAAAAAGCTTCGAATAAAGGCGATTAAAACGAGTTGGTCAATGGCTAGCAAGGGTGTGTCCTGATTCGCCAAGAAGGAACGGATTGCCATTTCGGATACACTTGCAAAAAGCTCGATCAATACCCCTAAAAGCCCGATCATTAAAGGCTGATCGTGGCGTTCGTTCAATTTAGTCTTATGAAATGCGAACGCGTAGATGAAATAATAGAAAAAGGCGGGAAAATGAAGATACATCGCTTCCTCAACAGATATGTCCCGTATTCCGACAGCCAGTGAAAAACGAAAAACAAACACACTCATCCCCGTTAAAATGCCTGCAATAATCGGGTGGATCCCCCTCCCCCATAGCAAAAACAAGAAAAAGACGGGGGTTCCCAAACTGACTCTGAATGTGCCCTCGAAGGGATAAAACTTGAATTCACCCGCAAGAGGCACCGCAATCATAATCAATAATAATATCCTTATACTCTTTTTCAACACGGTCCCTCCCCAGTCACTTTATAAAAACATAACACATGAAATGGTAAAAAAGAGAGAGGGGTTTTAACTGAAATTTTTATTTTTTCTATCACTTGTAAATATCAGTAGGTTTCAGTAGGTTCCGGTAGGCTGATCTTAAACTTAAAATAATCTAAAAAATGAAAGCGTTAACAAAATGATAGGAGGAATTAAAATGAAAAAGTTTGGCTTAGCTACTCAAATTTTTATTGCACTTGTACTAGGTATCGTTGTCGGTGCTTTATTCCATGGTAATGAAACAGCCATGGCCATTATGGCACCTATCGGCGATATTTTCATTCATTTAATTAAAATGATTGTCATCCCGATCGTCATGGCTGCATTAGTGGTCTCAATAGCGGGAGTCGGCGATATTAAAAAACTAGGAAAATTAGGCGGGAAGACCCTTCTTTATTTCGAGATTGTCACCACAATTGCCATTGTTATTGGATTACTGGCGGCAAACTTGTTCCATCCCGGGACTGGTTTAGATACAAGCAGTCTTGAAAAAAGTGATATTTCAAAATATGAAGAAACAACAAAGACGGCTGGAAGCAGTGGCTTTGGTGAAACAATTTCACATATTGTTCCTCAAAATGTATTTGAATCAATGGCTCAAGCGGATTTATTACCGATTATCTTCTTTTCTGTTTTATTCGGCTTAGGTGTGGCTGCGATAGGCGAAAAAGGAAAGCCTATTCTTGGATTCTTTGAAGGTGTGTTGGAAGTTATGTTTTGGGTGACGAATCTAGTCATGAAATTTGCCCCTTTTGGTGTGTTTGCACTCATTGGTGTAACTGTTGCCAAATTTGGTATCGAAACATTAATTCCTTTAGGGAACCTGGTAATTGCTGTTTATGTGACGATGACATTCTTCGTGTTCGTCATTCTTGGAATTATAGCGAAAATGTCTGGGACAAGCATTTTTGTTATCCTGAAAGTGTTAAAGGATGAACTGATTTTGGCCTTTACAACAGCAAGTTCAGAGTCGGTATTACCAAGGCTTATGGACAAAATGGAGAAGTTTGGCTGCCCGAAATCCATTACTTCTTTTGTAATTCCAACAGGCTATACGTTTAATCTAGACGGCTCATCGATTTACCAAGCACTTGCTTCACTTTTCGTGGCACAAATGTATGGTATTGATCTGTCCATTACACAACAGATTACTCTGTTACTAGTATTGATGTTAACGTCAAAAGGAATGGCTGGCGTTCCGGGGGCGTCATTCGTTGTTGTTTTAACAACACTTGGTTCAATGGGACTGCCGTTGGAAGGTGTTGCGTTCATTGCCGGTATCGACCGAATTTTGGATATGGGAAGATCAGCGGTTAATGTCGTTGGGAACTCATTGGCGGCGATTGTCATGTCGAAGTGGGAAGGCGAATTTGACCAGGATAAAGCAAACCATTACGTTGATTCCATTAAACAAACAGACGTAGCATAAACTATATTCATTTAAATTATACCGTACATATTGAGAAAGATTTCATAGGATCATACCCTCCTTTATAGAGAGGTTTCTGATTCTAAAACAAAGGTGTTTGGAATGGGTGTTCGAGACTCCTGCGGGTATAGTGCGTCCAAGGGAGACCCCGCAGGCAGCGCTGAGGGCGGACCACCCGCGGAAAGCGAGTGCCTGGAGTGGAAATCTATAGTAACAAGTTTGTCAACAGCCTGAAGCCCTCCTTTATAGTGAGGGCTTCTAATTTTAAAACAAATCTGATTGGAACGGAAGGCACGAGACTCCTGCGGGAATAGTGCGTCCAAAGGAGACCCCGCAGGCAGCGCCGAGGAGGCTCCCGGACCACCCGCGGAAAGCGAGTGCCTGGAGTGGAAATCTATGGTAACAAGTTTGTCAACAGCCTGAAGCCCTCCTTTATAGTGAGGGCTTGTTTGTTTTGCAGAAGAAGTAAAAATATTGAATAATCCGGAACTAAAAAATGGATAGCCCCAAATAAGTCTATCCATCTTAATTTATAAAAGCTGTTTAAGAAATCACTTCACCTTTACGCCAGCTTTAATCAAGGTAGGCGGAGTTTCTCCCTGTAATCCGGCTACAAGGTTGGTTGCTGCCAGCATCGCCATTTTCAGGCGGGTTTCATATGTTGCTGAACCGATATGAGGCAAAGTGACGACATTCTTCATAGAAAGCAATGGATTGTCTTCCTGGACGGGCTCTTGTACAAAAACATCCAGCCCCGCCGCGTGAATTTCACCGTTTTTAAGCGCAGTGATCAAGGCTTCTTCATCAACGGTTTTCCCTCTTGAACAATTGATGAAGATGGCGGTCTCTTTCATGAGCTTGAATTCTTTTTCCCCCATCATCTTTTCAGTTTGAGGAGTCAGCGGTGTCATCAAGCAGACAAAATCAGATTGCTTTAACAGTTCTTCCAGAGAACAGTATGTAGCACCATACTTTTGTTCTGCTTCTTCGTTTCTAGATCTGTTGTGATATAGGATGTTCATATCGAATCCAAAACGGGCCCTTTTTGAAACGGCAGAGCCTATTCCGCCCATCCCGATAATCCCTAATACTTTATGATGGACGTCCAACCCAAATGATTTTTCTCCGATATTCGATGTCCATTGCCCTGACTTTACCAATTGATCCATCTCCGGCATTCTTCTCGCTGTGGACAGCATCAAGCCCATAATCGTATCTGCGACTGTTTCATTTAATACCTTGGGAGTGTTCGTGGCAAGGATTCCTCGATTGGATAACTCTGTTATATCCAAATTGTCGTAACCAACTGATGAGTTACAGACGATTTTTAATTGCGGTGCTTGGTCCAGTAAAGTTTTATCCACTTTTAATCCTGAACCTAATATACCTTGTGCGTTCTTCAGCTCTTGAAGAAATTCAGGATAATTTTGTGAGTCAAGACCTTCAAAATAAACGACATCACAAGTCTCTCGAACATAATCCAACACTTCTTGATCCACTTTCTTATAGATGATTACTTTCGGTTTCATCAATGATACCTCACTTCCAATAAAGTAGGACCCCATCGGGATCAAATGCAGACACATATATTTTGAAATACCTCTACCTATAATCTACCATTATTTAAAAAAAGGTTGTAGCTAATTGAATGGCGGACCAAACCGCTAAAATGGAAGCTAAAGATAGAATAATATTTTCGAACCAATTGTTTTTATATTTTCCCATCAAGCTTTTTTTATTTGATAGCACCAGCATCCCAATAGCGATAATAGGAAAACCGATTATGTTTATTGCATTTACGCCAATTGTCAGTGCGATGAAACCAGGCATGCCGGGAATGGACCAAATGATTGGGGTGACCAATACAAAAATCATAACCCATTTATACATTGGATCTTTTTCATATTTACCATTATACTTTTCGCGACGATCCTTATTTATTACGTAAAAGGCATCTACTATCAATCTAGGAAAACCAGTTGACTTGCCTACTACACTCGCGAACAATACGCCAAATACACCAAGATAGAAAATGTACCAGCCAAATTGTCCTAACGACATTTGTAATGCCATTGCCAAGTCATCAATCGTTTCCACATGAATTCCCTTCGGTTTTAAAATTTCTGCCCCAACAACCCAAATGGCCAAATTAATCACGATGCAAACTCCGATGGCAAACAGCAAATCATTTCTTTGAACCTTTACATGACTCGGTTTCGTCCAGCCCTTTTCCTTCATGAAATATGGATGAACAAAGTTCGAAATCGATCCTGCCACTGCACCGATAATTGAAATCGCTACCAATAATGCTCCATGAACGCCAGTATCACTTGGAATGCTAAAACCAACTGTTCCCTTAATGATTTGCCCTACATCCGGTGTTGCTTGAATGGCCAGGAACAGGAAGGCAATGGTCAATAATGCCAAAAGCACTTTCATTACACTTTCAATTCTATTATAAATATTTCTGCCAATAAGCATAAAAACTAATCCTACAACTACCATTGAAGCTAAGAATGGCTGGTTAACATGGAATAGGGTCGATAAAACCTCTCCCGCTCCCTTAATCATATATGCATTAAAAAGATGCCCCATTATTAATGCATAACCAAACATGAAGTAACCGAAAAACGGATGAATGCGTCCATATCCTTCAAGTATGGTTAACCCCTCTGTGTTACAGAGCTGGAATCTGGCGATAACATTAACGATAAGAAAACGAAGGATTAATGACAGAGCTAAAATCCACATTAAGCTATATCCATAATCTGCCCCGGCAACCGATGAAGTCACCAGATCTCCGGCTCCAAGCCACGTTAACACGGCAAGAATCCCCGGACCATAAGATGTTTTAAACTTCGTGATGAAATTTGGCTTCTTACTAACGACCTCCGGAACAATCACAGTAGATTCAGCAAGGTTTGATTGATTTTTCAAGTTATTCACTCCATTCCAACGAGTAATGTATTCGCTTTCATTTTTTCAAAAGCATTGATACTTTGATATCTCTAGACATACAGATATTGAAATTATGACAAGACTTTATGACATTTTCGAATGTCATAAAGTGTACGCTGCAGTATGTTGTCGTGCTTCATGTTGAAGTGAATCAGCTCGTAAAAAAAGCTCCCCTCCCATTTAATTGAATGTTTCGACTATTTACATTGAAATTGTAAGACAAATTAAAATGTAAGTCAATCATAATATTATTAAGTTTCTTTTAAAATCATTTTATTAAAAAATCCTTGTGACCTATCGTACTAGCTTACAAATCAAGAGGATTGGTGTTATTGCGGATTAGAAAAGACAGGATTCGTTACTATATGGATAAGGGATTAGTACAGCGTGCGAATAGATTAATGCCATCAGCGGATAATATAAGCGAAGGAGTGAAATGTATGCCACAAGATAATAACAATGATCCATTTAATAATGCCGGGAACCTTGATAGAGACCCAACTAATAATCCTACTAATAATAATGATGACAACGATACAATTGACAGACCTGTAATGATTGATGATAGTTTGAACCCCGGATTCCAAAGAGAAGAACGTCCTAGGCCTAATGGTAATATCCCAACAATAGAGGGAGTTGCAAACATTAAAGAGCGTTTTCCTTCGGACCATGAGAGACTTATGAGCAGAATCAATCTTGGTGATGCACTTATAAATCGAGAAAATACACATACTGGACGGTTTGAAAGATAAAAAAGATGTCTTAAATTGGGTTAGTGGAAGATTAACCGCGAAAAAAAAGCTAAAGACCTGAATAGGCTTTAGCTTATTATTCATTTTTCGAATAAAAGCATAAAAAAGACCGCTGGTGCCAATACACCAAACGGTCATGCTATAGAAGGTTCCCCGGTAATTCGGAGACTACTCCACCATTTGCTACCAGGATCGAGGTGGGGCATTTTTATGGAGAATTGGATTATTTTTCTACAACCATTTATGTAAAGCAGCAATCTTAATAAAAAGAGACCTACTTTTAAAAGGTCTCATAGAATAATCCTTATTTTTCACAAGCGATCAAATCTTTGTCACGATCGCTTTTTTTATTGGCATCATATAGCGCCTTTGAAACGTGAGGTTTGTATTTCGTTTTTCCTCCTTTATTTTTAACGGAAGATGTACGAGCTACGCCTCCTTTGTAGTCTTTATTCAATGCTGTACAGTTTTTATACGTCTTCACCTTTGTTTTGGCACTGGCAACATCATTCGTGCCAAACGAGAGACCTAAAACTAGTCCAAAAGATAGTAAAATAGCAAATAGTCGTTTCAAAATATGTACTTCCTTTCCTAAAAATTAACTTTTTACTAATCATAATGTATCATTCCATTTTTTACAATAACTATATTTCCATATTTAGAGTTTTCTTAAATAAAACCCGCTCTCACTTGATCTACTCCTAAGAAAAGACCGCCAATTCGGCGGTCTTCCTTTCATTGATTTAATTATTCCTTCCCTTTCACCCTGTATTGGACCTCCCCAGGTTCTTTGCAAAAGGTGATTCCGCTTCCCGGTTCGTAATAAAAGTTCTTTTTGCCTAAAGAGCGTTCATGGAAGGTTGTATGCAGATAGGATGCCTGGTCCCTTTTGAAGGCGAGCTGATTTTTGCTTAAGTTAACAGGAAGGCAATGTCCGTAGTTTGTGTGGACCAAGGTTTCTTTTTCGTTCATTTCCTCGAGATCACGAATGTGGATGTAGGAAAACCAGATCCCTCCTCTTTTCCGGAAAGAGAGGGAGGAGAACCAGACCATTCCCAGCTGGGCGTTTATGCAGACAGGCAGTCTGTATTTACCGCCAAGCACGGATTTGGCTGCTGCAAGTCCGCCATCCAGATCCAGTCCAAAGTGGTTCAGCGTGTTATTCAGGATTTCCTGTCGCGGTTGGGCAACATGGTATGTGTTCTCTCCTTCCACTACCGTGGTCATCTCCACACCATTAGAATCGTAATGCTCCATCATTCCTACCGTTTCCATATTCAATAAATAGTTTTTTCGTATCATCCTACCATTCACTCCCCATTTCCCTATTCCTTTTTATGGAGTATACTGGACATAGAGGCAGGTATACTCCTGCTCGCAAGCCCTTAGGTGATGTCTTCCAGGACGTACTCACCTAGGGGTTTTTATTTTCGTCTATCGTCACTTTCATTCTTGATATGTCATTCACCTCCACGCGACTATTATCCTATTTTATGCTTTTTTTGTAAAACTGCTCTATTTTTTCCTCTTTCCAAATTCGTTCCCTTTTGTGACTGCATTACCTGTTTGATTGGCTAACTCTATAAAAAATCTCGAATTTTCTTTTAAAATCTGCTGCTCAGATTGCTATTTCCTTGTTAATTTGTGTCCATTTAGAGAACAAACAGCCAAAATTCATATAAAAGTGAAATGAAATGACATTTTTGTGAAGTTTTAAGACACGTCAAAAAAAGTCTATCTTGATGATAGACTTTTTTTGACGTGGTTATTCTGCCATCTTTTTTTCAATCGCTAAATTCCGTAAATAGTCCAATAAGGGCCGCACGTCCTCTGGAGCTGTTATGTCAGTAAACGAGAAAGACTGCTTCTTCTTTTCATCTGCTATATCCAGTTGGTATGAAAACGAGTCGAACCCTTGCGCTTTTACTTTTTTACTTTCGGCAGCATTAGGAAGGTCAGCTGTCTTCATTAAGTTCTGCAATTCCTCATTTTGCTCTTTCGGCAATTCATCCGTATCTATCTGGCAATTCAAGTCGAGGTTGGCAAATCCCCCTATGCAGCTAAATTTGATATACATGTTAGATGAGTCCTCCTATTCATGGAATATGACTACTCAGGCAATCCAACCGCTTTAAAAGCATTTTCAATTGTTCCTATAGCTGTTTCAGGCACTTCTCCGCTATCAACAAGTTTTTGCGCTGCTTTGATGACAATTTGCACGAATTGATTGAAATTTGCCGTTGCAAATAAATTCTGCATCGCATTGAACCAGATCAATGCCGCCTTGTCCGTTCCGATCTCCATGGATACTAGATAAAAGGCCTTGTTTGGTATGCCGCTATTGATATGGACACCATGATTATCGCGTTCTCCTTTATAGAAGTTCTTCATATGATCAGGCTGAATATCTTTACCCATTAACTTATTGTCAAATGCAGTACCTGGCGCCTTCATCGAACGGAGTGCCTGCCCTTTCAGTGTTGGTCCCATTATATCAGCACCGATTAGCCAATCGGCATTTCCTGCCGTTTGCTTTAAGTGAAATTGTTTAATGGCAACTCCAAACACATCTGAAAGATGTTCGTTCAAAGCCCCGGACTGACCTTCATACTCCAATCCACTTGTGAACTGCGTAACCCCATGTGTCAGTTCGTGTCCAATTACATCGAGTGAATTGGCAAAATTGCTAAAGATGACCCCATCGCCGTCACCAAATACCATTTCATCCCCGTCCCAATAGGCATTCGTGAATTTATTCCCATAATGAACGTTCAGAATGAGATCAAGGCCTTGGTTATCAATAGAATTGCGGTGCAAGACATTCTTGAAGTAGTCACGCACAACTCCGCTATAATCGTATGCAGCGTTAACGACAGGATCTCCACTAGATCGATCTCCTTCTTTCCTAGCCTCATTCTGCCGGAGTTTCGTTCCCCCTTTACAATCGTAAACATGGCGGGCAGATTCACCTTGACGTTCAGATCCTGCATCCGTTAAAGCGACAACACCGTCAATATCATATTCTTTAAAGATTCTGCGCCTGCGCATTTGACGGCTTTTCGCTAAACTGATCCGTGCTTCTTCCACTTCATTTTGTGCCATATTCTCAAGAATGTAGTTAGGTACGATGAAACACTGACACTTTTTGGAACAATCCTTATTATGCATATTCGTCACTCCTTTAAAGTTTTTTACGATTTACACAATTTCTTTTTTCAATAGTGCTGCTTTTCTTCAACACATTCTATAGATTACTTTCGCCGTAATTACCTCATTTCCCTTCATTCCATTCCTACTCTACTACTTGCTGCAAGTTCACTCCTTAGTTACAGTTGTTCTTCTTAGTCGATGACCATTTCATCTTTAACAAATACAAACTTCCTTTTTTTATATAAATTTCATATTTTTCTCACAATTTCCTTTTATCATCTATATAGGTGAATTTAATAGTACTACTTGGAGGTCCTGTATAAATGGAAACTAAACAACAAAACACCTCTCTGTATAGAACAGTATGGAGATGGCATTTTTACGCTGGAATTATTTTTGCACCCTTACTTATTATTCTGGCAGTTACTGGCTCAATCTATTTATTTAAGCCACAGATTGAACAAGTGCTTTATCAAAACTACCAAGAGGTTATTCCGCAAGGAGATAAATTACCAGCATCCCAGCAGATTGAGAAAGTGAAGAAGCTATACCCTGATGCAGTAGTGACAAAATATCATCCCGGAGAAACCGCCTCCCGTTCAAGCGAAGTAAGCATCACTTCAAATAATGAGTCTCTTACCATTTTTATAGATCCGTATACAGGTAAATCTATTGGAGAGTTAAATGATGAAGACAAAATTATGGATAAAATCGAGGAAATTCATGGTGAACTGATGGCTGGCACCTTGGGAGATAGAATTGTAGAGTTAGCTGCGTGTTGGGCAGTTGTGTTAATTGTCTCTGGTCTTTATTTATGGTATCCCAAAAATAAACTAAATCTTTCTGGTGTTCTTTTTCCAAGAATAAATAAAGGTAAAAATACTTTCAGAAGAGATTTACATGCAGTACCTGCCTTTTGGATATCAGCAGGAATGTTATTTTTAATTATGACAGGTTTGCCTTGGTCTGGTTTTTGGGGAAGTAATTTTCAATCGGCGGCTACCAATTCCGGATCTGGGTATCCTCCTTCCATATGGACTGGAAGTGCTCCAACATCCTTAATTAAAACAAAAGACATTGCAGATGTTCCTTGGGCAGCAGAAAATTTAGATGTACCAATCTCAGATATTCAAGGCTTTATCCCACTTTCCATTGATGATGTTGTCACGATAGCGAATCGTGAGGGCATGCATCCAAGTTATAGCATAAATATTCCACAAGAAACGGATGGCGTTTATACATTGTCAGCTTTTCCACCAAAAGCACAAGATGAAGCAACTATACATATTGACCAATATTCCGGTGCAGTTCTAGCTGATTATCGTTATGAGCATTACGGTTTAATAGGAAAAATAGTTGCTTGGGGGATTACCTTGCATAAAGGGACTCAATTTGGTTTGATTAACCAAATAATCAGCCTTCTTATTTGTATAGGAATTATGCTTGTTGCATTTAGTGGTTTTTATTTATGGTGGAAGCGAAAGCCGAAAAAAGGATTAGGTGCACCAAAAGCTCCTCCTATAAAGAACATGAAATTCTTTCTTTTTCTGTTAATAGGTCTAGGTATTTTGTTTCCTTTGGTTGGTTTGTCTCTTATTGTTGTTTGGCTAATTGACTGGTTAATTATTAAAAGAATATCTGCAGTAAAGAAGTTTTTGAATGCATAATTCGAAATGTAAAGGGTGGCTTTTGCCGTGAAAAAAAATATATGTATTTCTTTAATCTTCATTTTCAGCCTATTGTTAAGTGCTTGTTCACTTGAAAAGGATGTCACTAATCTATACAAAGAAGAGACACCACTTGAAGCTGAAATAATTATACCAGCATCCTTTTCAGCTAATACACAGGAGACCATGAAGGTTGTTCTTACTCAAGGTGGTAAAAAGGTTGAAAACGCAGATTTTGTTCATTTTGAGATATGGAAACAAGATGGCTCTCTCAAATATAGTATGGAACAAGCTGAGGAAGAGGGAAACGGTACTTATACTTTAAGTAAAAACTTTGATAGTGATGGCCTATACTATATAAAAGTACATGCGAGTAACGATGGTTCAATCATTATGCCTAAAAAACAGTTTATCGTAGGAAAACTGTCTGAAAGTGAATTGAAATTCTTGAAAAAAGGGGGCCAAAAACAAGAAGAAAGTCATGAACATCATCACTAATAAATTTATTTAAAATCCGGTTTTCAATTGAAGACCGGATTTTTTATGGATCGGAGAGAATGCATTTACAGGCAGGGATGTAATACTTCACCTTTGTTTATTGGATTATTCTGTTCGTGCTGCATATACTGGATTGTTCCTTTAAACAAGGGAGCTTCCTCAGAACATAAACCACCTTTAAGGGAGGGCATAGCATTGGTAACTTCACAGGGTACTGCTTCGGTTAGCTTTCCATTCCCATCAGTATGGGGTATCCACTCTTCAATAGCTGGCAGAACGATCATTTGGGGTACACTTGCCATTAACTCTACTACGGATAATAGGGTAATTGGTACGATTAATTTTCAGGGTACACCTATTCCGATTAATGGATTTTGGAATGAAAGCACTAAACAAATCTCATTTGATTCACCTTATGCCACATTCTCTGGCAATTTAACCATGATTGATGATAACCAGATTAGGATTCGGCATTTTATTCTACAAGGACGTTTTCTTATGAAGCCTCCCTCTCTGCAAGCAGGTGAATCTGGGTCTTGGATTGCCACCACTGATATAGCTTTGAATCAATTTCCTGCTAGCGGTAGCGCCTATACCGAGCAATTACCTCCTGTTGGAGCTTTTTTAACATCGAATATTCTTCATCAGCATCAGAACTTTTTGGGAAGAACAATTTAGGGTAATCCATTCTGTGTGGAAAGGGTGTTTAACATAAGGAATCGTCTCTGTATTTCATAGGGGCGATTCTTTTACTTTTGATACGTCATCTTTTCAAATGTTATAAATAAATTTCCCATCACATTAATACATTTTGATGTAATCCAGATGCCTACATAACTTATTTACACTGCTACATAAAAAATAAGGCATATACTATCATTTTATTAATAATATTTTAAAAGTTAGGAGGGCAAAAAAACAAACCCTTTCCCAAAGGAAAAAGGCCATGCAATGAAGTGAACGGAAGCAAGGAGGCACACCAGTGACTCCAATGATTCAGGTTCGCAATAAGTTGCTCCCTGGCATCTTCGCTAGTGTTCAGCTGAACGCAATGCTTCCCTTGTTGGGGGGTGCCTTCTGAATAAGGAAATGTACCATTTTACCTATCTCACTAAGTATATATATATATATGAGGTAGTGATTTTGGTAGATAAATTTTGAATCCATTAATTCAAAATGAGTACAGATGGAATATAGATTGACAGCGTTTTCCCTGTACTTCATACTATTGTAGTAACAGAAGTGACAGAATATTTGGTAAATTAGGAGGATGAAACTATGAAACCAGCAGTAATGACAATGGATTTACAATTATTAGCAGATGTACTTAGGGAAAATAATTGTACAAGTTTAATAAACGCAATCGCAGAAAAGGATTTTCAAGCGGCTCAAATGCTTGATGTATTAATATTTGAGGATAAATGGGAGGATGACATATGACTAAGCTCAGAATCCTTTTAACCATTCCAATTTTGCTATATGGAATTTACATATTTGTTGCCATTCAAAACGATAAGAATATTCCACTTTATTTGCATCTTCTATTCGCAATCTACTTGATGTTGTTTGTACATTATGAAGAAAAAACGGAGGTGAAACCATGACAGATTTTTATCTTGGAGAATTTCGATATAACCCTTGCCAGGCTGAGTTCGTTGTAGACCCTAGGTTCTCAACACGTGAGTCAGTGTAATATGATCACCACAATAAGTGGCTTTTTTTGTTCAAAAATCATTAATAAATCCTAAAAAAAGCCCCAACTCCTTAAAGGAATTGAGGCTTTCACCATTTATCATCTCAATTAGATAATACGAGTTGTAACGATGCCTTCGATTTGTTTGATTTTTTCTTCCAAGCCAGGAATGATATCGCCGTTTACTTCACCGTCAATGTCGATGATCGTATATGCATATTCCCCACGGCTTCTGTTAACCATGTCAGCGATGTTCAGATTAAAGCCAGATACAGCCAGTGTGATTTGCCCAACCATGTTCGGAACGTTTTCGTGGAAAGTTGCCACACGACGGTTTCCTGTATAAGGAAGAGAAGTGTTTGGGAAATTCACAGAGTTCTTGATGTTCCCTGTTTCTAAAAAGGTCTTCAACTGACGAGCTGCCATGATGGCACAGTTTTCCTCTGATTCTAGTGTAGAGGCACCAAGATGCGGAATCGGAACGACATTTTTCATTTTCAACACGTTTTCATTCGGGAAGTCAGTAATGAACTTGCCTACTTTTCCGCTTTCAAGTGCAGCTTGCATATCATCTTCATTCACTAGCTCGCCGCGTGAGAAATTCAAGATATGGACGCCCGGCTTCATGATGCTGAATGTTTCTTGGTTAAACATTCCTCTTGTGTCGTCAGTTAATGGAACGTGTACTGTAATATAATCAGATTCTGCAAACAATTCTTCAATCGTCATGGCGCGCTGTACATTGCGGGACAAGTTCCAAGCTGTATCAACAGAGATGAACGGGTCAAACCCAATGACATCCATGTCCAAATCCAGGGCATCATTCGCTACAAGTGCACCGATCGCACCTAAACCGATTACGCCAAGAGTTTTCCCCTTGATTTCTTTACCAACGAATTGTTTCTTTCCTGCTTCAACAAGCTTTGGAATTTGTTCTCCTTCGCCTTCAAGCGTCTTTGTCCAGGCCACACCTGCAAAAAGGTTACGAGATGAAGCCATTAATGACGTCAGCACCATTTCTTTTACAGCGTTTGCGTTAGCACCAGGTGTATTGAAAACGACAATTCCTTGCTCGGTGCATTTGTCGACCGGAATATTATTGACTCCAGCTCCTGCCCTTGCGATTGCTTTTAACTGATCGCCGAATTCCATAGTATGCATGTTAAAGCTGCGAAGAACGATCGCATCAGGGTTTTCACTGTCATTATCGACCTTAAAATCGCCTTTATTGAATACATTCAGCCCGCTTTCGGCAATATTATTTAACGCTTTGATTGTTTTGACTTTTTCTAAAAGTAATGTGCTCATTTTGTTTGCTCCTCTTTTGACTATGATAGTTTTGAAATTTCAAAATACTGACAAGATTTTTAAGCCCATGAAAATCTGCATACTTTAAACCTTCACTATCTATTAATATACAGAAAGAGGCAAGGGATAAAATCCCTTACCTCTGCCCAGGCGAACGGCTACGACACTATGTGTTCCCTCACGGTTATCCGTGTTTCGCCAGTTGCACATAGTCTTTTTCATTTATTTTATTCTATCAAACTATTCAGCAATCTTCAATATCATTTTCTTTTTTTTTGCAGAAGCCACAACTCACCAGAAATATCGACGAATTCTATTGTTTTATCTCCGAAAATTGGAATATATCGACGAATTCTACAGGTTTATCTCCGAAAATTGGAATATATCGACGAATTCTATAGGTTTATCTCCGAAATGAGAAATATATCGACGAATTCTACAGGTTTATCTCCGAAAATATGGAGAGTTTCATTATTATCTAGGACGGTTCAATCTTTTTATTACAACTGTAAATAGTAAAATGACAAAAAATAGGATGAAAATAATCACGAACGGAATCGTTGTTGTAAGAAGGGTGACCCATCCGCTTGTCTCTATGTCTTCTGGTATAAACTCAATTTTTTCTATATCATGTTCCCTTACGGCGTTATTCATTCTGTCTAGCAAAATTTCACTATCTGGTACAGACGCGATAAAGTATTGATCCTTTTCATACCCTACCAGCTGACCTCTTATTTCATAAACACTATTTTGTGGCTCCACCTTTAAAAATGTCACTTTCCCATCTTCTAAAGTTGTAAAAAATTCATCTTCACTTAATTTCTTAGTCGGTTCTTTGTCATTATTAAAAACCAGCAAAATCCCCAAAGTAACCAAGAAGATTAATAAATAAAATACTTTACTACGGAAAATCCGCTTCATCTTATACCTTCTCCCACATTAAACAAACTATAGGCAATAGTATCATATATAGTTAATTATTAACAATTAAGCTATTATGATATTAGTAAAAAGTAGGAAGTATAGCAAACTTCAAAAAGGAGGAATCAATATGCTAATAAGAGAGGCAACGGTGGCTGATGCGGAAGGGATAGCAATAGTCCATGTGGATTGCTGGAGAACCACTTATAAAGATATAATGCCGAGTGATTTTTTAGATAATCTGTCTTATGGGCAAAGGAAAGAATTATGGAAAAAGAATATATCCAATGATGAAAATTATGTTTATGTTGCTGAAAATAACGAGGGGAAAATAGTTGGATTCATAAGTGGCGGGAAAAGGGAAAAAAATAAAGTTGAGGCTTCGGGTGATTTAACTGCGATATATATTCTCGAAAATTTTCAAACAATGGGGCTAGGTAAGAAACTCATCAAAGAATTATTTTTTAATTTCGACGAACTGGGATTTAAGACAATTTTCGTTGAGGTGCTTGAAGATAATAAATCTCGATACTTCTATGAGGCGTTTGGTGCTGAATTGCTTAAAACCGAAAAAATCAAAATGGCTGGCGCTGATTTGAATCTATTGGTTTATGAGTGGAAAGACATTAGCCCTGTATTGTTACGAATGAGCTCCAGATAAGATCACGTACTTAACTCTTCAAATGCAAGACACAGTCCTTCGTGAAGGATTGTGTCTTGCATTTGATTTAATTTTGATTAAATCCGCTTTCGTCCATGTAAAATACTTCCCAAGAATGTCCGTCGATATCCAGAAAACTCCAACCGTACATGAAACCATGATCAATGGCTTCATTGAAAGGCTTTCCGCCAACATCCAGTGCCCTATTCACGATTTCATCGACTTCTTCCTTACTTTTAACGGACAGGGCGACGATGGCTTCCGTACTTGCTGCAGAATCAGGGATTTCTTTCTTGGTAAACGTTTTAAAGTATTCTTCCACCAATAACATGACATATATGGACTCGCTGATAACCATGCATGTTGCATTTTCATTGGTCATTTGCTCGTTAAACTCAAAACCGACCTTTGTGAAAAATTCTACTGAGGCATCCAAATCTTTAACTGGCAAGTTTACAAAAATCTTTTCTGCTTGAACTCCCATCCAATTCACCCTCGCTTGATTTATTTGTTCACACACCTACTATTCGCTGCATTTTTCGATTATCCTGCTTGCAGCAGTCATTGCACTCACTTTAAGCAGATACAACCTCCATAATTCACCTGCCTAAAAGTTTATCTCAAATATTAAACAGGATGATTCAATTTTAAAACGTCCTGGGAGTTTACCTTAAAAATTTTCAAGGAGTATTTGCCACTTCCCTTGTTTCTTCAACAGACTGCCCCCCTTTTGCAATACCAGATGGTTTCAAAACTAAAACACACCTTGTCTTTTTTGAAATAAAAACGATATAGATCCATGTTTTACTAAAATTAAATAATTTCAAGGAGGTAAGCATATGAAAAATAGTATCAAAACATAAAGTATCCGGAACATTTCTCTTTACTGGTTTTGGTTTTGATTTCAGTTATTTTACCAGGATTCAGCCCAATCATTTCGTCCTCCGATAGCTAACCAACCGCTCGAAGCATCACCTATTATGTAAGTAAGAGCAATCCTCGTTTTGCAAATGCAGCACAGTTCAAAAACAGATGGGAAACGACAATTACCGTATGGGATAGGTGATTCATTGATGGTTACCATTCAAACATATATATCAAAAAATAGTTATGATGCCATTGTTAATAAACATTTATTAGCTAACGGAGATTTTATCCCAATCCATCACTCAAGTGCTAAACAACTGGGAAATCAGCAGTTATTTACTTCAAAAGGAACTTCCTTATACGGCACGGTCATTATATCTTATCAAGGTCAATTTCTCTCGAGCTTTTATGATTGGGATGATGTTGATGGTATTTGGCTTTCCATTTTACAGGCAATGTATGATTGTTTAAATACCGGTATTGGCAACTTTGGCTTTTCTGAACGCTCTATGGATTGGCAAATGAAAAGGCTAATGGAACAAAATCCTGCCATATCATTTACATGGTACCATGGTTTCGCTAGCAAGGAATGGAATGATATTCCTAAGAAATCCACCCTACGATTCCCTGAAAATGTATTATTGAATAGTTTAATAGAAAAGGGAACTAAGTACTTAAAATTTAGAAATGCTCTTTATGATAACGGTCCAAGCCAAAATATTAACCAGTTAATTAACGATCTTAAAACTTTTAGTAGTGATTTAGGGCATGTGCAATTGGAATAGTTCACCTGTGCTAAGTGAAGCTGAAGTCTTGCAGCTGTAGTAAAAACAGTCCTTGCCAACATACGCCAGCAAGGACTGTTTTTCTTGTTTAGAAGACTCTATTTCACTAAAAGGCACCTGACCACCTTTTGTTTTACTTCAAATAAACACTCATAATCTCCGTTTCGTTAATATTCGCTTGGGTACTATTTGTTTTTTCAAGTTTTTCAACTAGCTCGCCATTCGTGATAACAATCGGAGTTACGATGCTTGGAGCTTTGGATTTTAGAAAATCGATATCAAATGTTACAAGCTTGTCTCCTGCTTTTACATTTTGCCCTTCTGCGACATGGACTTCAAATCCCTCACCTTTAAGGTTAACTGTTTCCAGTCCAATATGAATCAACAATTCAATGCCATGCTTTGTACGGAGGCCTAGTGCATGTTTAGTATGAAAAACCTGGATTACTTCTGCATCGATTGGAGATACGACCAACCCCTCCTCAGGAAGTATCGCTATTCCATCCCCCATCATTTTACCGGAAAACACCGGATCCGGAACATCTTCAATATTTATTACTTGTCCATTAATAGGAGCAAGCAGCTGTTCCACACTTTCTTTTTTACTAAATAATTTTTTGAACATACTATTTCCACCCTTCTCTATCGTCTTGAATCTCACAATCAAATGTTAAATATTTAGTGAATTCCGATAATTGTTTCTGTTATTTTTTCTTTTTCAATTTCCCTTCTGCTTTCTTCTTTTTGTTCTCTTCCACTCTAAATATAACCATCTCGGTTATTAATTCATAAGGAATTGACTTGTTTAGCGGAAACTGAACGGCCCCTTTTGAACATTTATATTCAGTTAATGAAGCTTCAAAAGCAGTGATCGCGCTTGGAGTTGGATAGAAACCTATATGTTTTTTATAGGCAGCGAAATGTACCAGATTTCCATATAAAACAAAGGTAGGCATTTGATAGCTTATCTTTTCTTCTGCCTCCGGCGCTGCATCCTTTATGACTTTTCTTAAAGTTTTTAATATCTCCTGAACTTCTTCGGGAAATTGTATAATGTATTCATCAATTGAATGAAAAGTATTGGTTCCTTCCATGATTTCTCCTTTCATAAAACCAGCTACAATACCTTTATTATAACATTTTTCCTCTCCACCAACCCGAGCACCCGTTAGTGGATTGTATCCCATTTGTATTTTTTCGCTAACCTATATAAAGAGAGTCATTTTTTTAAGAACTCTTCCATTCTATTCATTACACCTTCTAGCATGGTAATCGACCTTGAAGTATTCAATGGTTCAATATCCAAAGAATGATTAGCATGTGGGATTTTATCCATGCTTATGTTCGATTTATTTTCAATCCTTTCAATTTTACCTGGAATATAATGATGATCTTTTTCTCCTATAACTATATGTGCTGAATGGTTGCTGCATAACCCTTCAAAAATCGAATCGAACTTCAATAGTGGCGTGAGCAAAATCATTTTGGCATTCATAAACCGCTCATTTTTCATCATTCCGTTGATGATAGGTATTGTACCAAGTGATTTGCCTAAAAACACTGTTCCTTGATATTCTTGATTTTGAAGTACTTCCGTAATGACGGGACTAATATCATTAACGATCACTTTTGTGATATCTACCAATGGATGCTTGAAAATATCCTGGTCGTAAGCGTAATGAATATGCACGACATCAAACTGATTTTGAAGCATCATCATTGTTGAATAATAGAATAACGGCTTCTCATACGTGTACCCCGCACCTGAAAACATAAAACAAACGGCTGGACTTCCGTTTTCAATATGTGTGTATGTAATTTCCTTTTCATTACCATTAATTTTTCTTTGGTTAACCTTCAAGATAGATTCCTCCCATTCTATCGTTTGCTCTATATATTCATTAGCTACCTGCTGCATTCCTCCTTGATTGATACTATCTAGATAGAATCCAAGAATTAGGTTTCGTTTTTTATCGGGAATAGGTATACTTTAGCTGTCAACCTATTTTATGGAAATTACTTCTGATGATCGATCAATCCAGCCTTAAAGGAGAGTGTGTAATGAAAATTAAAACTTTATGTTTCATCCTTGTCCTGCTAGTCACTGGTTCCATGGGCACAATTCATGCAAGCGCAAACGATCAAAAGGTGAAAGAACTGGATATCGGGGAGTCTTTCGATGGTGCGGAAGGCACGATGGTTCTCCAAAACTTAAAAAATGATAAAGTATTTATTTATAACAAACAGAGAAGTAAAGTACGCTACACTCCAGAATCGACATTCAAAGTCGCGAATGCATTAATCGGCTTACAGACAAAAGCGGTGAGCGATGAATATGAAGTGAAGCGCTGGGATGGCGTAATAAGGGAATTTGAAGATTGGAACAGAGATCATACGTTGGCTTCAGCCATGAGGCATTCCGTGATCTGGTATTATCAAGCAATGGCCCGCGATATCGGGGCGGAAAACATGCAGAAATATGTGAACCTGATCAATTACGGCAATCGTGATATCTCCGGTGGGATCGATCAGTTCTGGCTCGACAGCAGCATAAAGATTTCTGCCCGGGAACAAGTCCAATTCATCGAAAACCTTGTAGAGGAAAAACTGCCTATCGATAAGCAGCATATGAGAACCGTTAAGAGAATCATGATCAATGAAGAAGCAGACTCATATGTCCTCCATGGAAAAACCGGTACACGCCTTTCTGATATGGGATTGGGCTGGTATGTGGGTTACATCGAAACGGACAAAGGCAAATGGGCCTTCGCAACGAACCTGGACGGCAGCGGAAGCAAAGCCAAAACGATTACGCTTGATGCGCTGAAAGAGTTGGATATCATAAAAGAATAATAGTTCACGCATGCTCAAAATTCTTGGGCATGCGTTTTGCTTTGTCTTGAAGATATCTGATAAACCATGGGTATAGGTATACTTTATAATCAAAGAAAATGAGCATCTGCCAATAGCAGATGCCTTATCTTCCTGACAGGAGTCATGTTAAACCTATCTCCCGTTTTCTTTTTTGTTTTAATAACGCAGGCTTTTGGACCTGCTGTGAGAGTGCGGTACATTCAGCAAAAGAAAACTGTTTACATCCTTTACAACGGTTCTCATCCAGTTTGGATAAAGCTTTATTAATGGCATCACCCGTACTGGAAAAGAATTGTTCCTCACCTACCAGTTTAATGAATCCAGTTTTTTTCAGCATTTCTTTTGGTTCCTGTTGAATCCCGGAAATCAACACTTGTAGATTATGAAACTTGAATTGCTTCACGATTTCGGTGAGAAGCGCTTCTCCCGATGTATCGATAAATGGCACATTGCTCATTCTTAATAGGAGGACTTTAGGTTTTGAAAACATTATTTCTTCGATTTCTTCTTGCAGCCTTTCGATCGAACCGAAGAATAATGGTCCTTCTATCGTATATATGTTTATCTGCGGACAGCTTGAACCTTGTTGCACCATTTCTGGTTTAACTAGTTTATCAGCTGGATCTGGTAATACCTTGGATAATTTCAATGTACCGCTCATCAGTTTAACGAAAGATAGAATCGCTAATAGTAATCCGATCCCGACGCCTGTTGTCAGATCAATCAATACGGTTAACACGAAGGTAACGATCAATACGATCGAGTCCATGGTTTTTGCTTTTAAGATATGCGAAAATTCCTTTCGTTCGCTCATGTTCCATGCGACAAACATAAGAATGGGGGCCATGCTGGCCAATGGAATCGCCGAAGCATATGGAGCCAGGCTGACCAACACGAGCAATACCACCAGCCCATGAATCACACCTGATATAGGGGAAACGGCACCGTTTTTAATATTCGTTGCTGTACGCGCGATGGCACCTGTAGCTGGAATGCCTCCAAATAAAGGCGTAATCATATTGGTCAATCCTTGCCCTATCAGCTCTTTATTGCTGTTATGCTTACTGTTGGTCATGCCGTCTGCCACTACAGCTGATAATAGTGATTCAATTCCTCCAAGCATGGCAATGACCAAAGCAGCCGGAAGAAGTTCAATCACTAGGCCGCCAGTGATCTGGGGAAACTGAAATTGGGGCAATGCATTAGGAATGGCGCCATAGGCCGAGCCAATTGTCGCTACCTGACCTGGAAAGAATAAGCTGGCTGCTAGAGTTGATACAAGCAATCCCAGCAATGCTCCAGGTATTTTCGGTACATATTTTGGAGTCAGTATGACGAGAGTTAAACTTATGATAGCGACCAGTACACTATAGAAATTCACTGTATTGAAGTTCAATAAGATTTCTTTCATATTTAAAAGAAAGGCTTCTTCTTTTTTTAAGTTACTGAGCCCAAAGAAATTGGCAATCTGCCCAGAGAAGATAATCACGGCAATTCCAGCAGTAAAGCCGATGGTAACTGGACGTGGTATAAACTTGATGAATCTTCCCAGTTTGAATATACCCATAAGAAAAATCATGATGCCTGCCAAGAAACCGGCGATTAACAGTTTTTCATATCCGTACTGCATGACCACACCGAACAAGACCGGGACAAAGGCTCCAGTCGGGCCTGCAATTTGATATTTGGATCCTCCAAAAAGGGAGACCATGATTCCGGCAATAATGGATGTGTACAGTCCATATTCCGGTCTTACTCCAGAAGCAATGGCAAAAGCCATCGCTAAAGGAATCGCTACAATCCCAACTACCACCCCGGCAACCAGGTCTTTCTGAAAATGGCCTAAGTTGTATCCTTCAAGCCTGCTAGATCCCATCATTTTATCGCTCCTTCTTTTATTGAATATGTATTTTGTCCTTGCTGATAACGTTGCTATATCCATCTATGATTCGATCCAATTTACCTGTTTCGGGATGGATGACCATACCGTGAACGGCAATGGATTCCGGTAATAATGGATGATTTTCGATCAAGCGGACACTATTCGTTACACTCTCCTCTACGCATTGAAAACCTGACAGCCACTTTGATAAATCAATACCAGAGTTTGTAAGGACATCAATATGCTCCTGACTGACTTTCTTCTGCTTTGCGGCATCAAGAAGTGAAGAGGATCGAAGCCCCACCATCCCGCATCCGTGATGTCCGATCACACATACTTCCTCCACTTTCAGCTCATAAATAGCGACAAGGATACTGCGCATAATGCTGCCAAAAGGATGGGAAACAATAGCTCCAGCGTTCTTAATGATTTTCGCATCTCCATTCCTTAAACCCATCGCCTTTGGAAGCAATTCCAACAGACGGGTATCCATGCATGTTATGATGACGATCTTTTTATCTGGATACTTTGTCGTTTGAAACTCTTTATATTTGTTTTGGTCGACAAACGTTTTGTTGTAATCCAGAATGCTAGAAATAACTGACATTACTTATTCTCCTTTCTCGTTGAAATATGTTGGAAATGTTCTATGTACAATAATCCAGATGCCTTTCATCCAACCAATTTATTTGGCTCTGTTTTATCATTTGGTGCTTTATTTCATGTTAGAGATATTAAATTAGAGTTAAATGATAGAAGGATTAGAAATTAGTGAGAATTATTACATTTTCTTCTCTTTTCTTTTGCATTTTTCTTACTCACCTTAGCCAAAAAGGGTGATGCCCATTAATAGGCATCACCCTTTTTTTATGATTTGTTCCATTGCGTCTTGATTAATAAACCCTTTAATTAGTTTTCAGGGCCATCATTATCATTCTCTTCATCATCTTCCCATGTGATTGTTTTTACTTCTTTTGTGTAGCCGTCCACTTGGACGACCGCGTCTCGATCATCCTCTAATTCAACTTCGATCAAATAATAAGGTGTCTGATCTGGGGGCTGATAAAATTCTGTATCGTCACCTGTTCCTTTTACATGTTTTTCCGCAATCGCAATTGCTTCCTTTTCTGTAATGATACTATCTGCCACCATTGTCGAGTCAATAATAGCTCCAGTATATGGGTCGAGTATTAATGTGATTTTTTCGTCATTCTTATTTACCACTGCTTTATAAAAGGAATTGTCTTTCTCCTGCACAAAATCAATTTGTTCCAGATCACCTTGCGAGGAAATACGGTCCTTTATTTCTTTTTGGGTAAGTTGCTTTTGGGGTATGCTTTCCGTCGTTTCTTCAGCTGAATGAACTATGGTTTCTTTTTTTAGTGAACGAACTTCACCGCTTTTCGCATCCATCCTAATTTGATACACTCCGGTTTCAAGCTGCATTTCAATCTGATATTCTTCACCTTCACTTTTCGTTGTCTTTATAATGGTTCCAGGATATTTATCCTTTGCCGTCTGGTTCACTTCTTCTTTCGTCAAGCTTTCCGCGGATAATGATGGAGCCCACCATTGAAATCCGACGAATAATAGCAGACCGAAAACGAGAGTTGATCCAGCTGTTATCAGCATTTTTCTACTCTTCATCGTAACCCCCATCCAACGTCATTCTAACTTTATTAATCTTGATAAAATGAGACTATATAAGAATTCACTATTTAAGAGACTTAATTAAATAAAAGAGTGACGATCGTTCCCCTGCCTTCGAGACTATCCATTTCAATCCGTACATCAATTGCATCAGCAATTTCCTTTGCCATGGAAAGCCCCAATCCTGATCCGCCTTGCTTTCGGCTTCTCGCTTTATCTACACGATAAAAGCGATCGAACACTTTTGGCAATTCAGCCTTTGGAATTCCATCCCCTCTGTCTTCGATGCGGATATATGCTTCATCACTTGTTTGTCCTATGTAGACTGCGATATGCTCGTCACTATACTTTCTTGCATTGTCTAAAAAAATGAACAAAAGCTGTTTTAACTTTTGAATGTCCGTTACTGCTTCAATTGCATCGCTACTATAAATCTCCACTGTTCGATTGTACGCATTTTTATACACTTTCGCTAACTCTGCAATGATGTCGTTCAGAATGATGGTTTCCTTCTCTATATTCCATTTTTCCTGATGCTTTGCTAGCAGGAGCATTTCCTCTGTCATCTCTCTCATTCTTATGGCTTCAGAATGGATGGCCTCTATTGATTCAGCAAACAAATCAGGACGCTCCAACCCTTTTCTCTTCAAAAGACTTGCATAGCTTTCGATGACTGTTAGCGGTGTTTTTAATTCATGTGAAGCATTCGATACGAATTGCTCCTGTTTTTCGAAGTTAGCTTGCAACAAATCGATCATGTGATTAAAGGTTTTTCCCATTTCCACAAGTTCATCTTTTGATTTTTCCTCTAGGCTAAGTCGCTTAAATTGGCCGCTTGTTTGAATCTCCTTCATCGTATCAATCATCGATCGAATCGGACGGGCGATGAAGTTACTAAGAATGGCGCTTGATATCAGAACAGGTATCATGGCAATGACCGTTACAGCGATTAATACGATGCGCAGAACAGCGAGCATTTCTTCGGTTGCTGTAATGCTTTTGGTGATTTGTAGATTAACTACACTTCCATCGCCCCAAACGATCGGGTTTGAAACGAATACATACTTTTTCTGTTGATAAGTGATGATCGCGCTCTTCTCACCCCGATAAAAGCTACTATCCCGATTGCTTAATTGTTTTTCAGAATTGGATGTAACGACTGTTCCTTTTCGTTGACCTTCGTTTACAATACCGATCATGCCATCTATAGGCAGATAGGCCCGAAGTAAATCATTTGGTGAAATATCATTAACATTTTTACTAACATCAAAGGAAATTTTCTTTGTCTCCGCTTTCGCACGATTAAGTTCATTCACCATCATCAGATTACTGAATACAAAATAAATGGAAACATTCATTAAAAGGAGCAGGAAAATGAATAACACCGCTGTATATAAATTTATTTTCTTCCGAAGTCTCATTTTGCATCCTTCATGACGTAACCAACGCCTCTTACAGTATGGATAAGCGGCGTATCAAAGCCAAATTCGAGCTTTTTGCGAACATATCGGATATACACATCCACAACGTTTGTTTCTCCATAGAAATCATACCCCCAAACCGCTTCCAGAATTTGATCCCGGTTTAGCACTTGACGCTTATTCTTCAGTAAATAAAGAAGTAAATCATACTCTTTGGGCGTTAGGGCAATTTGACTTTCACCTCTAATGACTTCGCGTGTTTTGACATTCACCTTTAAATCAGCGGTATTGAGCCATCCATCGTCCTCATCTTCTATTGAAGGTACAGCAGTCCGCATTCTTAAAACCGCACGAATTCGGGCTAGCAATTCCTCAATTTGGAAAGGTTTAGTAATGTAGTCATTCGCACCGAGATCAAGACCGGAAACTTTATCTTCAACCGAGCCTTTTGCAGTTAACAGGATGACTGGAGTGGAATTGTTTTTCATACGAATTTTCCGAAGCAGCTCGATCCCGCTTATGCCTGGAAGCATCACATCCAATAAGATCAAATCCCATTTTCCTGATCGATACGCTTTAAGGGCTTCATTTCCGTCCATTGCCTTTCCGATTTGGTAGCCTTCGATTTCAAGCTCCAATTCAAGCAGTCTTAAGATTTTTTCTTCGTCTTCCACGATTAGTATTGATTCTTCACTCATTTGTAAGGCCTCCTCTGCGGGGGTTGTTTGTGTGGGACTGTCCCTATTTATGTATTCTGTCAAACAAAGATACTACAGTTAGAATACTAATAAAATAGGGTATTATAACGGGTTAATAGGGCCTAATACCAGAGGCTATCGTGAGTACATGGAAACGATTTTTTTTTCGGAATGGTTCCCATCCAATAGATACGAACATGCTGAAATAGCATCACTTGAATAGAAAACTGCGAATTTACGACGTTATTAAAATCCAAATATAAAAAAGCCCAATTTCCCGGTGTTACAGGCGGGAAATTGGGCTTTGGTTACTACGTGAAAGCGAATGGTCTTTATTTATGATTTAAATGTAATGAATTATATTATTTCGATATACCCTTCTGTTCCATGCACGCGAATTCGTTGCCCGTCTCTTATTATCTTGGTGGCATTTTCCACCCCGACAACCGCCGGTAAGCCATATTCACGTGCGATAACTGCTCCATGGGTCATCAGTCCACCAACCTCGGCAACTAAACCTTTTATGGAAACAAACAATGGTGTCCAGCTAGGGTCGGTAAAGGGGGTGACCAATATATCTCCCTCTTCTAGATCAGCATCTTCCATGCTTAAGATGACACGCGCACGTCCCTCAATAACTCCGGAAGAAACAGGTAGACCTACAATAGCTTCGGCTGGGAGATTTTCTCGTTTATACTCACCTACAATGATTTCACCATCAGACGTGATAACACGTGGAGGAGTTAGTTTTTCATATAATTTGTACTCGTCTTTTCGTTTGCTGATGATCTGGTAATCCAATTTATTTGTGCGGACGACTTCGTGAAGTTCTTCAAAAGTGAGATAGTATATATCTTCTTTTTCACGAATGACTTTGGCTTGCACGAGCTGTTCGGCTTCTTTCATCAAAGCCTGCTTATAAACGAAGTAACGATTAACCATGCCGTATTTTGGATATTCCCGATAACCGATGAAATTCCGGATTAGGCTTATCATTCGTTTTGTTTCTTTGGCTTTTTGTTCACCATCCGGTAATTGCTTCAATCGATCTAATAACTCTTGTTCTTTTTTCAAAGCTTCCTGTCGCCCTTGCTCAAATTTCCGATCGCTGGCATTAGGCTCAAAGTTTTTGATATTACTGAGAATCATAGGGATGAGTGTAGTTGGTTTTTCGCTCCAACGAGTTTTAGTAATATCGATTTCTCCGGTACATCGCATTCCGTATTTGCGGAGATAATCATGGAAAGCGTCTTGGGTTTCCTGTCCACCATCAAACTTAACCAGTTCATCCAAAAAGTTATCATCATTTACATGTTGTAAATAATCAATTACTTCTGGATAAGGACGAATCACATCTGCGAGCTCCAATAGCGCCAGACCCATTTCCGAAGTAATATTGTTTGGTACAGATTGAGAAAGGGTGTCGGCTGCGTTTTTTTCACCTAACCACTCGTTCATATTTTCATTGATCCATGATGAGGCATCTATAGCAGCCATAAACACAGCTGAACTTTGTGGGTCAAATAAAATCTTCTTTAATATCTGGATATCTTCCAGAATAAAATCAAATAAATCCGATCCTAATTTCGTTTGGATGTTTTGTTTTAACTCTTCTATCGATGTTTGACTACTCTTAATCAAATCAGAAACGATGGTCGGGTCGTTTTCGATTTGTGCCCTAGAATCCGCAGAAGACACACTTTTATTGCTTTTACCGGAACTCTGTTCTTGCTTATCATTTGGTAAAGATTTTATGAAATCTCCTCGCTCTATTATGGTAATGAGTGCGTCTTTCATGAGCGGATCGTGTTGTCCCATGGCATCTAATAACATTTTTCTGCTGTCAGGTGAAGCCAGCCTATGTGTAACATCAACAAACAACCTTCCACCAGCTTTAAACCTGGGTCCAAATGATGTTAACTGGAATATCGACATTCCCAATGGTTTTATGGGGTCAGTCATCATTTGTTGATGACCAACAGATACATAAACGTGATTTTCTTTATCATTTGCTTCAGGGATGGGGTATAAAGTAGTGATCGGCCGACTCTGGACAATATAAAATGTATCATCAGCCAAACACCATTCGATATCTTGCGGGCAACCAAAATAAGCTTCGATCTGTCTTCCTGTACGTGCTAGTTGTAAAATTTGTTGTTCAGTAAGTGTTTGAGTCTTTTGCTGATCGGGATCGATCTGCTGGGTCTCTGTTCCGCCTTCTTTTAGTCCATAGATAGCCAATTTTTTGGTTGCTATCATCTTATCAACGATTTCCTCTTCCTTTACTTTATAACAATCGGGAGATACCAAGCCAGAGACCAGTGCTTCTCCAAGTCCAAAACTGGCATCGATCGATAGCAGCTTTCGGTTAGAAGTAATCGGATCAGCTGTAAATAAAATCCCTGAAGCCTGTGGGAAAACCATCCTTTGAACGATAACGGATAAATAAACTTGTCTGTGGTCAAATCCATTTTGCATACGGTAGATTACCGCGCGATCCGTAAACAGGGAAGCCCAGCATTTGCTGATATACTGTAAGATTGCTGCCTTACCGATGATGTTTAAATAAGTATCTTGTTGACCAGCAAAAGAGGCATGTGGCAAATCCTCAGCAGTCGCACTAGAACGCACTGCATAAGCATGTTCATCGCCAAACCGGGAGAGATAGTGAGCAACTGCTTTCACAACATCGGAAGGAATTTCTACTTCCATAATGATTTGTCGAATCTTCCTGCTGATTTCACCAATTTGATCTCGATCCTCTACTTTTAGCAGAGATAGTTGATCCACCAATGCGTAGAAGGCTTCGTTTTGTTCGAGGGCTTTTTGATAACCTTCTGTCGTAACACAAAATCCTTCTGGCACTTGTATTCCATGAATCTTCGATAGTTCCCCTAAATTCGACCCTTTTCCTCCGGCGAGCAAAAGTTGCGTTTTATCGATCTCCCGAAACTCTAGTACATATGGTTTCATTTCTTTCCCTCCCATTTATCGCTCAATACCAAGACGAATTCTATGACAAAAATTGTTCATCTGATCAACCAATTGCGCGGTTCGCTCGTTCTTGCTCCTGGCGAAGTTCCATGTTCATCAAACACTCCTTTAAAAAAATAAAATTAGGGGTTGACTGAAAAGGATTTTATGAAGTATAATTAAAATAGGGATGATTTATATAAAAATCCTTTTACAGTGTATAGCTATATAAATTTACCACAGTTTTTCTTTTTTATCAATGATTAAAGGAAGAAAAATTCCACAAGACAATTGACTGCAAAAAATGCAATCGTCATGAAAATGCAATTTAAAATGATAATGAATTCCAATATTAAAAAGCCCAATTTCTATATTAAGAAATCGGGCTTTTTTCGTTACCCCATTAAAGTTCCCTTTAATAAGAACAATGAGAACACTGCTATTAACAGTGTTCTCATTGTTTTTTTGTTCTTCATCGATCTATATCAGTTTTCAGAAATATTCGAGAGGTAATCAGCGAGTTGAACGAAGGTTCCTGAAAAGCCCGCCTGTACCATTTCCTGCGACTCCTCGTAAGTTTTCATTTCCTCCTCAGTCGGTGATACAGGTGTCCCAATCATCGTAAGTACTGCTTTACCTTCATGCTCGGTGAATGTAAAAGTATTGAGAATTTCCAATGGCCAGCCGTCGTTAAAAGGAGCACGTACGATATTACCCTTTTCATCAGAAAAGAAAGAGGTGTAAACAAGTTTCTCTGGAGCATTTACTTCTTGATAAACGAATTTGACCCACATTACATTACCGTCAGGAGATGTCTGGCTGTAATGGAGGACACCATCCTCACGAAGCTCAAACTTGGAAATATTAAAAGCCCATCCTTTTGGGCCCCACCAGTTCTGCAGATGTTCTGATTCGGTAAATGCCTTAAATACAAGCTCACGAGTAGAGTTGAAACTTCGGGTAATTTCAGTTTTTGTAAACATTTTATTCCTCCGATTATTGTGTTTTATTTTGTAGCTCCTTCAGATAAAGTTCCAAGCTGTCGAGTTTTTCTTCCCATATTTCACGATACCGTTCCAACCAAATGTTTAATGCCTTAAAGGGTTCTGAACGAAGCTTATAAATTCGACGATCAAGAGCACTTAATAATGTAGTATTCATCTTTACACCACGATTTATTAGAATTATATTCCTTCACGTGGAGAATAAGAAAATGATATTTTTGTACATAATGATACATGTTTAAGTTTTTAATAAAAAAAGAATGCTTTAGAAGTTTTTACTTGAAAACAGAACTTATGTTCGTATATACTGATAAGAAGACAATCTTGGTAGCAGTTATCACTAAGGAATCCAATCTTAATTCAAAGGAGAATGAAAATGATTAAACCGTATTTAATGTTTAATAGAGAATGCGAAGAGGCTTTCAAACTTTATATTGAGGCTTTTGGCGGGGAACTTATTGCGATGCAAAAATATAGTGAGCTCCCTTCAAGTCCAGACTTTCCTGTTGAAGAGAGTGATAAAGAACTTGTTCTACACTCACAATTAAGAATAACAGAAGATGGATTTATTATGGGTTCTGATTCAAAACGCGAATTGAATGATAGTGACAAAGTGGTTGTAAGCGTGGAGCTTAACTCGGAGGAAAAAGCCAGAAAGGCATGGAACATTTTAAAAGAAGATGGATCTATACATATGGATCTTCATGAAACATTCTTTGCGAAACTTCACGGTTCGTTGAAGGATAAATTTGGTATTTCATGGATGTTTACTGTCAATTAAAACGATACTTGAATCCAAGGCCAAAAGACAACCGGTTATTTGACTGGTTGTTTTTTATTATTCGGTAAAAGTTCCTCAACATCTGGCCCAATTGTTGAACAATCTTTCTTTAGCTCCATAAAAAAAGAGCTGCCGATGCCACTCCTTTATTGAAGTAAGGCCGGTTAATTCGTTCAATACAAAAAAAATAGTGTGAACCATATAAACGCAACACCAAAATCTAATAACATCCAACTCTTATTTTCCTTTTTTAAGAGTTTTTCGAATGCGTCTATTATTGAACCAATTCCTAATAAGATTAATAAATATTTTATGAAATTAAAATTAAACTCATTTATTAACCCTAATATTAAATTCAAGCCCATTAATATTATCATTAAATATCTAATCAGAGTAAATGGTCTTGTACTCTCACTTTTTTCAAAAAACAATCCCATTACATCTTTCAACTTATTTGACATTAAATTCCCCCCATAAAACTACAATCTAAATTTAATAAACTATACCATAAGCAAACTGGTCTTCTTCAACATAGCTGACCTTTTGGTGCATAAGAAAAGGAGCTGCAGATCAGCTCCTGGTAATTACAATTGGCAGCTGCAGCTTGGGATAAAAATATTGTTCTATTTGATGCTGCCGTTTATGGAACTATTCCCGTATATTCCTCATTGATAAAAGAAGGGATAGCAGAACTTAATCCAATAGTTGAATTTTAATCCTTTTTTTCGTGGGACCTTTTTGTTGAATTTTCATAATGGAAAAGTCTTTAATTTCATTTGTGTTGTTGACGTGGGTTCCGCCACATGCTTGCTCATCAATATCATTTATTTGAACGATTCGAATTTCGTTAAGAGAAGCTGGAAGTAAATTAATGACCGTTTTAATAACCCCTTCCTTTTGCTCTGCCTCAGTCCTGCTAATTGTTTTCGTGTAAACATGATGGGGGTGTGCCAGTACCTTCTTTATCGATTGTTCTAATTGTTCAAATGGTATTTCTCCCATTATTTCAGGAGAAAAAGACAGCTCTAATCTCGCATGTTCTTTTTCAATTTGACTGCTTGTAGCTAAAGCATTGTAATGTTGATATAAATAACCTGAAATGACATGCAATAATGTGTGATACTGCATATTCTGAAACCGCCAAGACCAGTCAATCTCCATTTCTACCGTTTGATTAATATCCTGTAATGGGCGTTCTAGTTCATGAATGATTTCACCATCTATTTTTTTTACTGTTAATATATTATAAGTTTCATCACCTTGTTTAATAACCCCTCGGTCACAAGGCTGCCCACCGCCACCTGGATAAAAAATGGTTTGCTCGAACACGACAAACCGGTCTTGTATCGAAACAATATTTGCCGAACATTCTTTTAGATAACTATTGTCTGAATATAACTCTATCGTGGCCATTTTTTTCTCCTTTTGTTGCCTTGATATCCTCTACCAGCATTTCAACATGTTCTTTTTTCGTAGCCCAACTGGTGCAAAATCTCACAGCACTGTGTGTAGCATCGACCTTTTCCCAGAAGGAGAATGAATACTTTTTGCCTAATTCCAAAATTACATCTTCAGGCAAAATGGGAAACTGCTGATTTGATGTGGAATCATTTCGTAATGAAAATCCATTTTCAACAAATGCTTCTCGAATCATCATTGACATTTCCACGGCATGATTAGAAATTTCATAGTATAAGCCATCTTCAAATAAGGTTTCAAACTGGATCCCCAATAGTCTCCCTTTAGCCAGTAATCCTCCCTTTTGCTTGATAAAATACCGGAAATCCTTTTTCAGGGCATCATTCATGATGACTGCCGCTTCACCAAACATTGCACCAACTTTCGTTCCCCCTATATAGAACACATCACATAGCCTTGCAACATCTGCCAAGGATAAATCGCTGTCTTTTGAAGCCAAACCATACCCTAATCTAGCTCCATCCAATACCAATGGCAAACCACATTCCCGGCAAACTTTACTTAATGCTTCCAATTCGGCTTTACTATAAGTCGTTCCATTTTCCGTAGGGTTAGAAATGTAAACCAAGCCTGGCTGTACCATATGCTCATGAGTAACATCATTCCAGTGAGCATCATATAATTCTTTCACCTGTTCAGCTTGAATTTTTCCATCATCACTCGGCAAAGTAAGTATTTTATGACCAGTGGCTTCAATTGCTCCTGTTTCATGTACCGCGATATGCCCGGTAATTGCAGCAACTGCACCTTGGTGCGGCCGCAAAATTGAAGCGATGATAGTTGTATTCGTTTGTGTTCCCCCTACTAAAAAGTGTATATCTGCATTCGCCGCATCACACTCTTTTCGAATGTAAGCTCTCGCCTTTTCACAGTGTTCATCCACTCCATATCCGGGTGTTTGTTCTTCATTGGTTTCTATTAATCGTTTCAGAATTCGCTCATGAGCACCTTCTGTATAATCATTTTCAAAACGTATCATCCTATATTCTCCCCAAACTATCTAATTTTTTCTGAATGAACATCATAGAAGCATGGATTTCTTTTATTTCATTTTGTGATAATCCTTGGAATAACCTCACTATTTGTTCATCAGATCTTTCATTAAGCTGGTTAAAAAGAGTCATCCCTTCAGGGGTCAACCGAATCAGACTAGTTCTGTTATCCAAGGTCGAGTTTTCCTTCATGACCAGTCCATCTTTACTCAGCTTGTTAATTATTCTGCTCATATAGCTGCGGTCGATTTCCAGCTTATCAACCAAATTGTTTGCTATACACTGCTCCATCAAACCGATTTCTAAAATTACCCTTGCCTCAGTGAAAGAATACCCGGTATCCAAAATATGCTTATCCAATACACCAAGTATATTCGTATAAAATCTATTGAATTGCCGTATATCAGCCATGGTATTTTTACTTATATTCATTCTTTACTTCCTTTTTTAGTGGACTTAATCCACTAATACATTATTGTAATTAGTGGACTTTGTCAACTTTTTTCGTAAATCTTTGAAGAATCAATCGATACACTAGTTTAACCAATTTCAAAAAATTCACTTTTAGCTTGAAACTGATTTAGTTTTTTTAGGGTGATTTTTTCTTCTCAAGGAAGTTACAATACTTCAATTAGAAATAATTGTAAAATTCCTCACTTAAACTAACCTCCCTCTATTGTTGAAAAAGGTAATCCTTTGATTTATAACTTTAATCTATAAAATTAGAGATTATCGAACACGGGATGAGTTAAGGTGCATAATATAGGATAGTGATATTTAACTATATTTTGAAAGGATGTAATATTGTGTATCCTTCTTACACTAACCCACACCATCTCAAACAAGAAACACTGTCACAGGTTGGACCATGGGTACAGTATGGTTTAAACGAAGCTCAAAAAACATCCATCCCTCATGCAATGATGGAAATTGCAGCTATTGCCTATCTGATGGGTAAAGGATATGATCCAAGGATGGCGCATCAAATAGTTGAATCATGGGAAGTTAATGAAATGTTTTAACTGCTGTAGCTTTGAAATAAAGATTAATCAATATGTCCTCTTTAACCCACATATTAGCGTAAATAAAAAAAATCCATTTTGAAAAATGATTGATCAAAATGGATTTTCTTGTGATTTAGTATACAGTTTTTATAAAATATTTTGATTATTTTTAGTGAGTCTTAAAGAATAGCACATTCCAGATCTTAAGCTAACGCACCCGTTAGTCTAAGTACATTTCTTCACAATCTTATTCACTCTGTTGATAAATAATCAGTAAAAGCAACTTTCACAAAAATGGAAAGTTGCTTTTTTTTAGGGTATCTTGGTTATGATAACAGAATAATAACAGGAGGGCTGTGGACATGCTGAAAAAAAAGATGAAAATCGAGGTTATTCAAAAAGTATTAGACAATTGGAGGGGGTTCTTTTTACCTTACCAAATGGCATTACATGAATTAGAAAGTGATTTCAAGGTTATTGACTTAGAATGGAAAACACAACATGGCTATTCTCCTATTGAACATATGAAAACACGTATGAAAAAATTAAGTTCTTTGGTGGAGAAAATACAAAGAAAAGAAATTCCTTTAACACAAGAAGCGGTGAGGAATGAAATAAGAGATATTTTGGGAGTTAGAATTGTCACAAGTTTTATTGATGACGTATATATGTTGAAGGAGCATATCGAGCAACGTGAAGACATTCGAATGATACGCGTAAAGGATTATATTCAGGACCCGAAAATGAGCGGATATAAAAGTTTGCACCTGATTGTAGAAACCCAAGTCATCCTATCCAACGAAATAATATGGGTTCCTGCAGAAATACAAATTCGTACTTCCGCTATGGATTTTTGGGCATCCACCGAGCATAAACTAAACTATAAATATCAAGGCGAGACTATACCAGAGGATGCTCAAAAGCAGCTAATTGAGCTTGCCAAAGCTTCTTCCTTAATGGATAAAGAAATGTCAAGATTAAGAACAAAATTACTAGCCAATTAAGCAAACAATCGTGACACCTTTCTCATTTACAACCTTAAGTCAATCTGACAAATAAAAACACTTAGTCTTAGAATCTAAGGGTTTCATCCTTGTTCCGTCCAAAACGATCCAGTGAATGAATGTAAAGAACATCCCCTTTCCGGATCATTCGTTTTAACAATTGATATTGTTCTCGTTCAAAATTTTTCCCACTTTGTTTATCCATACTTTAACGGACGTTAAAAGTAGGTGATTTTATAAAAAAATGCGCCGTTCGCAAAAATGTACTTTTACGAACGATAGGAACAACACTATACCTCCCATATCGGAAATTTTATACTCTAAGAGAATTCCAACCTAAAAAGTCGATCTTCTCTACGTGAACTGACCCCATAAAGTTAGACAGGTTATCTCGTTAGGCAGCCCGTTGGGCATGAGCTCGGTATTGTACCGGGCTCATACCTTTTAATTTACCTTTCTCATATGTCACAGTTTTTGTTTAAAAAGAGGGAGCAAGACAAAAAAAGTATGATTATATAAAGAATCATACTTTTAAAAGGCCACCAATTAGCGGCCTTCTTATGGCGCTAACGCACCCGTTAGTTGAATAAGACTTATTGTAGAGTTAACACAAGCTATGACATAAAAAACAGTTAAAAGGTTTTAAAAATTGAATTTAAAACAATGAATAGAAAAATGATAAGAGCAACTACGATTGCTTCAAGTGTGAATTTTTTATTCTGTTTCTTTTGCTGTAATTTCTCCCTATATTCCATTTGAATCTTTTTATCATCTAATTTCATATTGCAGGTAGACTCCTTAATGAAAATAATCAAGTTGATTTTACCATAAAAAACCATGTTCGTTCTTCAACTATTCTGCCCCGATAGTTCCATAAGAAAAAGCTGCCTTAAAGACAGCTCCGATCTTCAGCTAACGCACCCGTTAGTTCTATAAGAAAAGCACATTATTTGTCTATCTCTTTTACATAATCAGTTCTAGGTAGTATACCTAAATATAAATAGCCTCATCAAGTTTTTGATGAGGCTATCCACTGCGTATAGTGTATTAAAGTTTTAGCACTAGAACCAATATATCTTTAGGAGCATTTCTTTAGTTTTGAACGGCTCTAGTATAATAATATTCTTCAAGAGTAATTCCTTGGCTCATAATAGTTTGAGCTATTGATTTGCCTACATATCGAAGATGCCATGGTTCATATTTATAACCAGTAACTGATTCTTTTCCTTTAGGGTATCGGATAATAAATCCATAATCATCTGCATGTGCCTGGAGCCATTTTGCTTCTTTAGTACCTCCAAAGCAATCCTGTGCCGCGCATTTACCATTTCCTCCTGTCACATCAATAGCAAGGCCTGTTTCATGCTCACTTGTTCCAGGTAATGCACTGTATGTGATTGCTTTGGCATAACCATCCCTTTTTACATAATAATCAAATAGAGCAACTTGTGTAGCATGTGATCTGTATGCAGATACACCGAGAAGACTTACTCCCTGCTTCTTGGATTCCGCAAATAATTTGCTAATGGCAGCAGCTGCTTCACTTCGCATTTTTCTTTTTTCTGTCTTTTCTTTAAAAGTAAACGGTATCGACGTATATACTAAGTCTTTTGGTACATAGTTTTCTGGTAGCTTATTTTTTTTATTGACTAGCACTGGAATACTTTCAGGCTTTGCAACAACCTGAATGGCGTCAGATGAAGGATTGGATACCTTTACATATTGACTACTAACATAACCTGTTTGACCATTTAAGCTTACCTTTAGCCATCCATTTGGATCTTTTCCAGTAACCGTTAACTTTGTGCCCTGTTTAACTGTTGCTATAATTTTATTAGCAGTAGATGGTCCTGTACGGACATTCAGATTAGCAGTTGCTGTATAGATTACAGTTGCTGTACTAGAGCCAGATGAAGAGTTTGATATTTTTACATATTGGCTACTAACAT
>NZ_VHIK01000016.1:0-278514 GCF_006680105.1 Bacillus sp. B4EP4a | reverse complement strand
TTGAAATCCTGCGAATAAGCGAGTATTCGTGAGCATTATCTATTAAACTGAGGGAGTTCATTAAGAAAAGCGATTCTTATTAAAGAATCGCTCCCGTATTAAAAAACATCTGAGACTTACGAAATGGATGAAAGAGAAAATGGAATTAAGGTTGAATATGTAAAAATAATCACTATTTCGTATTTAAAGGAGCATCGGTTTCAATATCCTTTTTTGCTATAATATTTCGCGCTGAAAAATACACATGGAAACAGTGCGAAAGTATATGTTTTTCTCGCCAAACTCCCATTGAGGGAAGCCGTTATAGTTTCTCACCTCAGGGCTTTTCACTTATCTCTTTTCGTTCATGTAAAATTTCTTGAATGATTTCAATATGAACAAAAGCCCATGATTTTTCATGAAAATGAAGAAACACACTTATGGCAAGAATGGAAATATAAGTTAAAACAAAGACAACCCAAAGCAAACTCCCATCTTTGAAAAGGAAATCTTGTAATTGTTTTGAAAACAGAAAAAAAAGCCAAGGTCCAGAGGATATTATAATTGGAATGATTCCCGATCCATTTTTCTCTTTTATCATACAATAATAAATTTTTTTTAACGTATCGCTATCAATCGAACTATAAAAGTTTTGAATTTCTTCCACTTCTTTAAGTTTCTTCATACATTTGAAAGATCGGTCTTTGTATGAGACTTTTTTTAATTGAAGATAAATTTTATGAGCATCTCCACGTAATGAAAACATATGTCTAATCTTTTTACTCCTTCCAAAAAAACTCCTTACTAGAGGTTTTGTAATAATCCGTCTTTTTATTTTACAAATTATTGGTACTTCCCATGTAGCTAACCTTCCCGTTTGCCACCCATGAAGCGCAAAAATCAGCGCTTCACCACTGAGAATGAAAATGGCGAAAAACCTTCAATACTAATGCTAAGGCTGTGAGAGGAAGGTCGATAAACTATGTCATTAGAGCCCATTCGTTAGTCCTTTAGGTCCAAAAGAAAACAAAGGTTGCCGCAGCAACCCTTGTTATTGAAGTAAAGCACCTGTTAGTTCTATAAGACTTATTGTTGAGATGACAAGTGAAGGAGGGAGTAGGATGGAGAAGATCATTAGAAAAGATAGAAAAACGCCCCAAAAAAGGCGTTCAATTTAATCATTTTTATTTATTTTACCGTCGTTCCCCTTGTCAATACCAGTAGCGTTATTAACTATTTGTGGAAACAAGTTTAACCCCTGATCTAAAGCATTCATTGAATCGGCTTTTTGGCCAAGTTTTTTTGATTTTTCTTGTTTTTTCATTTTTGTCGCCTCCTAAAATTAGGATTCGTAGTAAATCAAAAAATATTCCAAAGTGATTTTTAAATGATTATGTTGCACAGTTCGAATAAACTATTCTACTAGAACTAATCTGCCCCGATAGTTGCATATAGAAAAAGCTGCCTTAAAGACAGCTCCGATCTTCAGCTAACGCACCCGTTAGTTCATTAAGAAAGCCTTTATGGAAGCAAAGAAAAGAAAATAAATAAAGAGATAGCAATATTCATATACCCCCAAAATCCTTTTCTGTCTTTTTGAAGTTCGGCTAATCCTGTCACCTACATAAGTGCCCCAAGGAAAAACACATATTTTCATTTAGTCCTTTTCAAGATAATTTGTTCTTCTCTCTCCCAGTTGTTTCACAGTTTTTTTAGCCTTCTCCTGCTCAGGGTTAGTATAGAGGGTGGTGGGGACCGGGTATCCAATTTATTGTCAACATATTCAACGATGTAGAAAGGCATGGACTTAACCAGCTGTTCCAATTTCTGCTAATGGACTTTATGTTGTCTGGTATTGGCCATTGGTTTACTCCTTTATAAAGTTTGATTTCTGCGTAAAATAGATATTTTACGCAAAGGTTAATATAAATGGCCACACTCTCTTCCTTATCATAAATCTAGAGCTTATGTAAAATATGGTTTCAATAAGGAAGTAACTCTAAAACAAAAGGAAACTAACTTATATTTATAGAGATCACTTTTAATATTATATATTCTAACAAGGTGCATGGTCTTGAATACGACCTTCTTTTTCGAGTGATAAATCAATAAAGAGAACTGATGTCGATATATCAGTTCTCTAGTGAAATTTTTTTCTATATTCTTTATTTGTTATACGAGAAGAAATTTATAGTGGAATCAAAAAAAATCAGTCCCTACTGAACCTTCCCATTATTCTTTCTTATCATTATTCTCTTGGTTATTCTTTTCTGAAATTCGTCTTTGATTGGCTTTCGTCTCAGCATTCACATGGTTTGCATCATTTGGTTTATTTTTTTTAGAACCTCTTGCATCATTACTCATACTTATTCACCTCCCGCGGCAGCTTATATACGTATGTTAGCTTACTCTTGCCTCCAAATTTTATACGCCTCATCTGGATGTAGCACATCGCTAACTAGCATAAAGACATCCCGTACAGACCGCGGACAACATTATTTCAATCACACAAAAAGAGCAAACCCGTTTATAGTCCTCTCATGTAATGATTTAAAAATATCCCCATCAAACTTATATCGCTACGATGTCTTTCTAAAATCATTGTCGATATGCGGAATCACTATTTATCGTTTCAACAACCGTCATTAGTTTTTTCATGCCTGTTTGCAGCTGTATTTCGTTTGCATACGAAAAGCTCAGTCTAATCCACGATCTAAGGGCTTGATCTGGATCACATATAGATCCCGGCACGAAGGAAATGGACTGTTCCAAACAGGCATCAAGGAGCTTTTCAACTGAAATTTGTTCTGGAAGTTCCACCCACAAGTTTAATCCTCCTGATGGATCTGTCCATTTCCATGACGTTGCAGCCAGTTCATTTCTCATTACTTCTTTCCTTAAAAATAGAGCTGTTCGCAATTTCTCCAAGTGAATCTGCATTCGTTCCGAGAAAAAATAGTGCAGGAACATTTTTTGATTAATAAGAGCCGTCCCGTTGTCAGCAAGTGACTTTGAAGTAATCAAATGGCTCATTAGCGGATGACGGCAAGCTACAGCTGCAACACGCAATCCAGGCGAAACGTATTTACTAAAGCTGCGGATATAGATAACATAGCCATCGGTATCATACGAATAAATCGGGAATGGAGGAGCCTTATCAAAATAAATATCCCTGAAAGGATCATCTTCAACGATGACACATTGATACTTTTCTGCAAGTTCCACCAGCTGTTTTCTTTGCAGAGCAGAAATGGTGCACCCTGTTGGATTATTGAAGGTTGGATTTGTATAGAAAAACCGCGGTTTATCTTTTTTTAAGATATGTTCTAGCTGATTCAGATCGTAACCGCCCTGCCCAATCTCAATCCCAATAATACGCGCACCATATTGCCTGAAAATATCAATAGCTGAGCTGTATGTAGGCCTCTCAACTAATACTGTATCATTCGCCCTGAGCAGAACCTTTGCCACGAGATCAATGGCCTGTTGAGCACCTGAAGTAATTAACAGCTCATCAATCGGTGCAAAAAAATGGTGCGTCTTGTAAAAGTAGTCTGAAAGCGCTGTCCTCAATTCCTCATCCCCTTGAACAGTCGAATAGGTGCCAAGCACTTTGGGATAGAGGGTAAAAACCTTTTTGACATATTCAGATAAATAAGAATTCGGCAGGAGATTCGGATCAATAAGAGCTTGAGAGAATTGATAGTCAACAGCTACCTGATGGATCGATGACAACAGGTTGCTATAAGGATAGTCAGCGATTTCTGGCAGCTGAGATTCATTCAAAGAAAAAGATGGATCTTCAGGCTTAACAAAGTACCCTGATTTTTCCTTTGCGTATATCTTTTTATGTTCTTTTAGTAATTGATAAGCTCTTAGAACAGTCAACCGATTTACTTTCAGTTCCTCCGCCATTCTTCTAACAGAAGGCAGTTTCTCATGTTTCTTCCATTCTTTACGATCAATTTTGGCAAGAACCAAATCGTAAATCTGCTTATAAAGCTCTGAGGATTTTATCTTCACATGAATCCCCCCCAATATCAGTTTAGCACCAAGGTTTGCGATCTGTTCTACCTACAATGAATCTGTTCTATTTCCCGTCCTATATGATGAGTAGCAAGGAGGGATTTACATGATTATCTTTAACTATATTTGTATGTGCTTGATTTTTGGGACAACATTCCTGGCAATAAAAATAGGAGTAGACGAAGGGCTTCCTCCCTTTTTTTCAGCAGGGATCCGATTTTTCATGGCAGGAATCCTTCTATTTTTAATGATGTCGCTGCGAAAAAAAGCAAATCTGGCTGTTCTTTTTTCTAAAGAATCATTCATCACAGGAAGTACGTTAACATTCGGAACGTTTGCTACGCTATATTGGGCGGAACAGTACGTTGCTTCCGGAGTTGGTGCTGTCCTGTCTGCAACGGGACCAATTATGATTTTGCTGATTCAAACAATGGTCTTGCACGTTAAGTTATCTATAAGAACGTTTGTAGGATGTGCAATCAGCTTGATTGGAGTGGCTCTGCTCCTTATGCCGAATCTGACTGTTTCCTTCGATTCAATATGGCTGATCGCCTGCTTCCTTATTCTGCTTGGTCAAGTGGGTTATGCAGCAGGAACGATCTATTCCAAAAAGGTGTCAGAGCGTTTTTCAGGCACCTCACCTATTATGCTGAATGCTGCTCAAATGATTTACGGCGGTGCATTGCTTCTGCTGCTGTCTTTGGCATCTGAGCAGATAAACATAGGAGATCTTGCAAATAAGAATGCAATAGGATCGATCGTGTACTTGACCGTTTTTGGCTCTATGATTGCCCATACCGTATACTATTGGCTTGTTTCAAAAACGGACCCGATATTTCCGTCCACATGGCTCTACATCTCCCCCATCATTGCCTTAGGACTTGGGAAGGTTTTGTATCAGGAAAAGATAACATGGCTCATGTTTTTCGGGGGAATCACGATCATTGCAGGATTAATTGTGATTAATTCTAAGGCCTTAATCACCCATTTTGCAAATAAGTGCCGTACTGATTCCGTTAAGAGTGAAAGTTACCGCGCTAATAAGACTTAATGTTCAAGTCTCACATTTTAAAAGCGTTAGAATCCTATTCATTCTAACGCTCTTTTTAAATGTATTTATTTGTTAGCCTTCCTCTCCAATTCAAGCAGCAAGACTTTCCTTTGAATTCCCCCGTCATATCTCCAAGATCTCCATTAGCAGAAATAACTCTATGAAGAGAATAAGAGTGGATACCTAATTCGCTCCATTTGCTCGGGCAACTGCCCGAAGCCTAGGGGATGCATAAAAAAGGGGGGGAATACAATCTCTTAAACCAACGAGGTCGTTTATTAAATAGTGCCCCCCTCTTGTACACCTTTTTAAAATTTTTGTTATATCTCCTACAGAGCTTAAAAGTATCCTCTCAAAAAAATTTTCCTTCTTCAACTAAATTCCAGTTACATAAATTATAAAATAGCTTTACTCCGTATTCCACACGCAAAAACGGACTTGATATAATTCGGTCTATTTTTGTATTACTGAAGAATTCAACTAAATATTTCGCTTGTTTTGACCCTTTTTCTGTTAATTGAGATTCCGAAGGTTGCCCTTGTGCTTTGCAATGTCTGACAATGTAAACCTGCTTATGCATAAGATCCTCCACCTAAGTAGTAAATACTAGTTTCTATATCTGTCTGTAATTTTTCTTCTTGAACTAACCTTCCACGATAGTTCCATAAGAAAAAGAGCTGCCAAAGCAACTCTCTTATTGAAGTAAAGCACCTGTTAATTGAAGAAAGGTCATCAGTATTATCAAAAACTTAAACAACAAATATCACTGTTCCTAAAATCATATATACAAAAGGAAATATTAATAAAACCGAATTTACAAAGATAGCACTAAGCGTCCCAATCTATGCGCATAACATTGACGTTTTCTGTTAATACCATCATATATAGCAAGAAATTGTTCTCGATTAAATTGCTTTAAGTTTGGTTGGATAAAAACATCGTAATTATGGTCTGCAGTATCGAAATTACTGCTATGAACAAATTGTTGGATGAGCAGGTCATAATACTTATCTACGCAATCGTTCTCTGTAGCCCACTTCAACAATATTCTCTTTCCACTTCATCTAGTATAAGTTGTTCATTAAAACCTTTCTTCAGAAGTATGTTCAGTCCAGTGTATTTCTTTAGTCAAGTAATCGATATGCTTTTCCATGTTTTCTCTTAAAAATTGAGCACGAACTTTGAACTTGATTTTCTATTTGTTTATTCATCAAGCTTTCTAAGACAACTCCTCTTTCTCTGGGTCTTATCTTATTGGATATCAGTTTAATTTCTCACTCAAAGTCAGCTCCAGAGAGGTTCTCCAAGGAGGCTTATTTTTCTTGTTTTAGTTTAAAGTCGGGTCTCCATTTTCTAAGAGTACATTAATTTATTAGCATTTTATCTAATTCACGAACTTTATCATATGACTTCAATAGTTGTTCAGGTATTAATGTTCTCCCATAATCCCAAGCATTAGTTTCTATTTCAGATTTCAGCTTTTCTTTTTCTTCTTCGTGACCATACATTAAAATCCTTAAATCATGTTTGTTTTTCTTAAAATCTAAATAATAACCAATCATACGATAAAGAATAATTTTAACAAAGTCTTCCTCTGTCTCTTTAATTCTAATTTTCCCTTTATAACCGTTAACTTGAAGGTAATTGAATTTTATAGTATTGGTCGATACGTTATAACTCATAGGTGCACTTAGATTATTGTCAAATTCATAAATAATATCCAAATTGTGCTCATTTAATGTGTTATTAATTATCTTTTCGATATCGCTTATATAAAGCATTTAACTATCACTTCCCTTTTAAAGACTTACTTCATTATAGTAGTAGATTAAGTTATTCTTCCTTTATCAATATAATAAACTGTTGAGATATTAAAATCACACAGTTAAAAACAAAGGAAATATTTACTATATAATACTAAAGTGGAGGGTAAGTCCTACGAGAAGTGTGATTAATCCCCTAATAGGAAAGGAATTTGCTTTTAATTACTCTTCCATACTTTCCTCCTTCTATTTATTTCACTTTAAAACTTTCTATCATTGGTTGTAATTCTTCTTGATATTGTTCTACCATCATTTCTAGTGAAGGCATTGTATTATACTTTTCAAGCCAAGAAACGTAATGAAGTGCTACATTATGCGCAATATCAAAGTAGGGGACAGGTTCGTTGTAACCACTCTCTCTGTGAGCTGAAAATTTATCTCTGAAGTCTTTCATCGTTTGCCAATATTTTGCATAGTCTTCATGCGTCATGTTCAGAGCTTCCAAAAAGTATTCCCGTGCATGGTATTTGGTAGTAAAGGTAATCCAACACATTATAGTAAAGTGGATTTTACCGGAGAATATGATTATGTACCTTTTAAAGAAAAGCCAAAAAGATGGTCTTCTTTTAACCTCCATCGTTAGCTGAATAAGCGATAGGCTTTGCCTTGTCCTGTAATACGTTTAAATGCTGCTCTATCCGCCAACAATTGAGTAAATAATATATTATGAACTATATCTTTGAAAACAAAAAAAGGCCCAAACCCTTGTGATATCAAGAATTTGAGCCTTTGGTAGTTGATGACCTGTGAGGGATTCGAACCCACGACCCCTTCCCTGTCAAGGAAGTGCTCTCCCACTGAGCTAACAAGTCGTATGTAATGACTGACTGGTTACTTAAGTACATAATTTATTATAAGTTTTTTTGTTAAAAAGTCAACGCATTATATTAAAAAAGTTTTAATTTTTTCTTATTTTATTTCCCCGCTCCACAAAACACGAACTAGAGTTCTCTTTTCGCTTGCATACAAAACATTTGTTCGCATATAATGATAGTAAGCAAGTCAGCAAAGGAGTGACAGGGAATGAAATATATACTTCGTAAACATATGGAAGAAAATGCTCCATTGGAGATAATTTATCTCTCCGAACAAGGTAAGATTACGCAGCGGAAAATTCAGGTGCTTGAGATTTATCCAGGCCATATTCACGCATTCTGTTTTCTAAGGCAGACAAAACGGACATTTAAAGTGGCCAATATCCTTTCTGCCCGCCTCATTAAGGCCAGGTTTGACAGGTCTGGATGAAGATTGTTAATCAAGGTTCAACCTATTAACTCTTCTTCTTCCTGGATATCCTTTTCCTGTTCAGTTAATGATTCTTCTTCATCCCTCAGACGATGAGCTAACCTTGAGGCGGCACTCGCGGCAATGCTTGCAACGATATCATCCAGGAAGGTATGAACGATTCCTTCTTGCTTCTTATCAAGTTCGTGTATGACGCCTATTTTATTTTTATCTAAATGGCCAAAGGTCGTTACAGCAATGCTTCCGTAACCGAGTACTGCACCAAAGGCAATCGTTTCATCCACTCCGAATAGCCCTTCATCAGACTCAACAATCGATTGCAAGGGTTCTGATAGCTTTTTTTGCTCTGCCAGTTTATCCAGCTCCACACCGACTAAAATGGCATGTTGAATTTCCCTTTTCAACAGGACACGCTCAACGCTGTGGATGCATTCCTCCAGCTTAAGATCAGCTTTGTACGGGAACTGCAATTCATAAACGATTTTTGCAATTGCCTCCACACTGACACCACGATCTAATAATGTTCGTTTAGCCGCTTTTGTTACTTCCCTGCTGTGTACGTGTACATCTGCCATTTTATTCGCCACCTTTTTTGTATTATTTTTCTATATCCTTGTATTATAACACCTTATAATTTAAATTTTTAGAAAATATAACGAAAATTTTATATTCTAAATTCTTGTCACGGGAAAAAGTCGCAAGGCTATGCTAAAATAATCAAGTAAGTTGTTTTTCATTATTATTTATCATTGAGGTGCGGGAAAATGAGTTTACGCAAAGGCACAATTAAAGAGTACATGTTTAAAAGCGAAGCTTTAGCAGAAGAATTGGAACTGCTTGTTTACTTGCCTGCTAATTTTTCGCCATTGTATAAATATTCGCTTGTGATTGCTCAGGATGGCCGTGATTATTTTCAAATGGGCCGAATTGGTCGGGTAGCAGATGAACTGTTAGGGAACGATGAGATCGAGAATATCATCATTGTCGGCATTCCCTATAAAGACCGCTTTGACCGCAGGCGCAAATATCATCCGGACGGGGAACAGCACATTTCATACATACGTTTTCTTGCACATGAACTTGTCCCGTTTTTAGATGATGAATTCCCAACCTATCAAATGGGACATGGTCGAACTTTGATCGGTGACTCTCTTGGGGGTACAGTTTCTTTATTGGCCGCTTTGCAGTACCCGCATACATTCGGGAAATGCATCATGCAGTCTCCACTTGCCAATGAAGCAGTAATGGACGCTGTACGTAATTTTGAGGATCCGCATCTCCTCGAACTTTATCATGTGATCGGGACTGGTGAAACAGATGTTCCGACGACGGATGGCAACAAGGCAAACTTCATAGAACCAAATAGGGAATTGCATAAATTAATAAATCAAAAAGGATTTCCTTGCTTCTATGAAGAATTTGAAGGTAATCATACCTGGAAATATTGGCAGGCAGATTTAAAACGAGCACTATTGGAAATGTTCTAATTTACTCGAAATCATCTCTTTGAGATGGTTTCAAGTAAAAACATGTCCAACTATAATACAACAAAAAAAATATCAGGAGGTTTTATTTATGAAATATGGTGTTGCAATTTTCCCTTCAAAAAAACTTCAAGATTTAGCTAACTCCTATCGCAAACGGTATGATACGAAATACGCTTTCATACCACCGCATCTGACGCTTAAACCAACGTTCGAAGCGACGGATATGGAAATTTCAACAATCGCGGAACAATTAAAAGGCATTGCTCAAAAGTGCAGGCCTTTTACGATGAGCGTAACGAAAACGAAGTCTTTCCAACCCGTAAGCAATACTATTTATTTCAAAGTGGAATTATCCGAAGGGCTTCAAGAGCTTCATGATGCACTTAACAATGAGGACTTCATGAAAAGTGAAAGTGAACATGCATTTGTCCCGCATATTACCATCGCTCAAGATTTATCCGATAATGAGCATTCTGATGTTTTAGGCCAATTAAGCATGCTTGACATCAGCCATGAAGAAGAAGTTAAACGAGTTCACTTGCTGTATCAACTTGAAGACGGGGCATGGACCGTATATGAAACATTTAGATTAGGAGCTGAATGATTTCGTGTTTGTAAAAATCGCAGAGAACAGCCAAGAGCTTGAAAATGCATATATGATTCGAAAAAAAGTGTTCGTCCAAGAACAAAACGTCCCTCTTGAAGAAGAGATCGATGAATATGAAAAAGAGTCCACACATTTCGTTTTATATGATGAGCAGCATCAGCCAATCGGTGCCGGCCGCTTCAGGGTCATTGACAACATTGGTAAAGTCCAGCGCATTTGTGTACTATCATCGGGCCGTAAGAATGGTGCCGGCGCCATGATCATGAATGCTATTGAGGAATACGCAATCCAGCAGGAAGTGCCTCAATTGAAGCTTGATTCCCAGGTGCATGCTATCCCTTTTTATTCAAAATTAGGGTATGAGATCGTTTCCGACGAATTCATGGATGCTGGCATTCCTCATAAAACGATGAAGAAAACCATTTTATGATATAAAAAAGCTGTCCTTTCAGTCTTCTGATTGGACAGCTTTTTTGTTCGTTCATGGACTTAAATATCGTTTTTTAAAAAAAAACATTTGCGTTCAATGGCAATCTCCTCAAAAATACATAGTCTATATATAGAAAGCAAGAAGGAGGGAAAATTTTATGGGTAACAATGAATTTAACCTGGAGGAGTCTCAAAAAAGACTGATGGAACTGCTGGTTTCGAGGACTATGAGAAAACATGGTTTCAAAAAGGATAAAGTCGATCTAACTGAAAGAGAGAGAAACAACCTTAAAGAAACCATTCGTTATTTACAAGAGCAATCACAAAAAATCATAAACCAAGAAAAGAACATCACGGAACATGATGTTAATCCAGTTACAAATTCCATTCACAACAAATTCACGGATTCCAAAGATAAATGAAGCACCATATCACCTAATCACCCTACTTGCTGGCGAGAAATAAGTAAAACGAGACATAGCAGCACTTACATTTCATTCCTAAAGCTCCAGCTTCTTTATTATTCATCCCCCACACACTAATACTTTCTCTAAGTATTAAAAAAATAGACGAATTAACTGATTTATTCGTCCAACCAGATTAATCATCAAAGCATATTTTAATAGGGAATAAAACCTAAGGAGGAAAAAACAACATGAACCAAAATGTATATCGTAGCAATTGTAACACACATGATGATTCTGAAAGATCATGGTCGGCTCTAGATTCCGCTTCCAGACATCCCCTGTCAGGATTCTGTGACGATGACACAAAGATTGACCAAGAGGCAAGACAGGATAATAATCAAGTACAGCTTTCTGAAGAACTTATTTACATTAAAGATTCTTGTAATGTAAATGTCACTTCAACGGATGTTAAAGCGGCCCTTTCTCTACAAGCTGCACTACAAGCTGCTATTGCGGTCATCGTAAGCATTTCCATTGCAGATGCTGATAATGCTGAAAAGATCACTCAAGAATTAATCCAATCTTCTAATGTTAAACAAATCACGCGCCAAAAAACAATTGTTGAAAACAGCCGTGATATCGACATTACAACAACTGATGCACAAATCGCTCTAAACATCCAACTATTACTGCAACTATTGTTAGCTCTAATCGTGGAAATTGACATTCTTTAAAAGAATCAACACAAAAAGGACACTTCACGTGTCCTCTTTTGTCTTTCATGGAGAAACTAGACAATTTTATTGATAAACCTTCCTTTTCCTGTCATTCCAGCCGTTAAATCTTCACTGACCCTCATGCCCATTTGATATTTATATATGCCTGCTCCATATGTACTTACCCGATCATTATCTTGTATTTGAAGTAATCCTCCAATGCTTTCCCTTTCCAACACCTGATCAAAACGGATAGGTTGAATGAGTGTCGTTCCTTTAACAATTCTTACTTTCTCTGCAGCTTCGACCTTCCTGTTGGCATATTGAATATAATCAAATTGTGTGACAGGTGCTATGTATCCCATAGTAACCCCTCCTTATATTTAAATAGTTATGTTGTCATTTAATTACCTATCCGGAACCATAATTTAAACATGATTTCCGCATTCTTTTTTCCTAATCTTCTGGTATGATGAGTATTGCCGATATTTTTAATAGATTAGAGGTATCCATTTATATGAATCAAGCAAAATCTGGCAATGAAATCGTACATTTACATACCGTTTCAGCTGGTGAGCTGCAGACACTTTTTGAAAAAGGAAAACGTGATCAGCTTTCTTGTATCATTTGTCATAAACCAGTGAAATTATTTATTGGAATCCATGAGACACCTTATTTTTATCATAGTGACCCGTCGCAGGGACCCTGTGAAATGCCAATTTCAGAATCGATGAACGAGGACAGGCCATTAGAATATATGGAACAGAATGGATTTAGGATTCCAACATCACGAACCATTACGGAAACAAAAACCATTACAGAACCTTTCCTTAAAAGCCGGCCCATAACCGGCAATCCGAAATATTCAGATAAACCATATGGTCTGGCACAATCAGAGGAACCATACTTTCAAGAATTATCCTCATCAGGGGTTGTACTCGATGCAGAGCAACTCAAGGCCGTAATGACGATCGATGGTCCAATTCTCGTCCTTTCAGGAGCAGGCAGCGGGAAAACCCGCGTATTGACGGTACGCACTGCCTATATGCTTACAGTGAAAAAAATTGATCCAAAAAGTATCATGCTTGTAACATTTACGGCGAAATCCGCAAAGGAAATGCAGCAGCGTCTGCTCGGCTATCCCTCTATGACGCCTTCCCTTGTTTCTCAAATCGTTAGCGGGACCTTTCATAGCATCTTTTATAAAATCCTGATTTTCCATGAACCAGCCAAATGGCAGCGCGATTTTCTATTGAAGTGGGAGTGGGAAAAAGAAAAGGTATTGAAACAGGCTGGCAGGGAATTGGAACTTGATGATAAGGAATTTGCATATGATCAAGCCCTTCAGCAAATCGGGCTTTGGAAAAACTCTTTGGCCTTTCCAGAAGATATTCACCCTAAGGACGATTGGGAGAAATCGTGTTTATTTTTATATAAGAAATATGAAGAATATAAACAGCAAACAGGGAAGTATGATTTTGATGATATGCTTGTAGGCTGTTATGTATTTTTAAAAAATCACCCGGATTTTTTAAAGAAATATCAGCAAAGGTTTAACTATTTTTTGGTAGATGAGTTTCAGGATATCAATAAAGTTCAATATGAATTGATAAAACTCCTCTCTGCTGAATCAAAAAATGTATGTGCAGTTGGAGATGATGATCAATCCATCTATTCATTCCGGGGAAGCGATCCGAAGTATATTTTGAATTTCAATCATGATTTCCCTCAATCCCAAGTAGTGAAGCTGACGGAGAATTACCGCTCTTCCCATGAAATTGTCGCTACAGCGAACCGATTGATTAAGCGCAACCAGAACCGGATGGAGAAAAAGATGAGGGCACAGCATGATTCAGGAAATCCCCCTATTTTATTTTATCCTTATGATGAGGAATTGGAAGCAACGATGATCGTATCCGATATCCAAGAGAAAATATCCAAGGGAGCCAACCCTGGGGACTTTGCAGTATTGTACAGGACACACACGATGTCCAGGGCCATTTTTGAACGGCTAGCCGCTTCCAACCTGCCATTCGTCATTGAAAAGGATGCGGATTCGTTTTATCAGCGCAGGGTCATCCGCGGCATGCTTGCCTTTATGCGCTTGAGTTTGTTTCCTCATGACAGCAAGGCAGCATCTGATGTCCTTTCCTCCTTATTCTTAAAGCAAAGTATATTACAGGAGTTAAAAGCAATGACAATATTGCAGGATTGTGATTTTATCGATGCATTTGCTTTTGTTAAGACAGGACATGCTTTTCAAGAACGAAAATTAAAAACGATTCCAGGACAGATCCGCTCATTAAAAATTATGTCGCCACTCGTAGCTTTAGAAATCATCGAGAAAGATTTAGGATACCAGGAATATGTAAAAAAACGCGGAAATGATGCGAACCTGGAAAAAGGGTCCGATGACATCCGTGACTTAAAGGTGGCAGCAAATCGTTTTCCCACCGTCGCCGCTTTCCTTGAACATGTCGATCACATGACTGCGATGGTCCAAGAGATTAAACAGCTATCGAAACATTTTAAGGATGCCATACAGCTTACCACCATACACCGTTCCAAAGGGCTTGAATATAACACAGTATATGTTCTTGCTGCTGTCGATGGCAGCATTCCTCATGATTTCGCACTTGAATCTTACCGGAAAGGGGAACTATCCCCTCTTGAAGAGGAAAGACGATTGCTCTATGTAGCGGCAACCAGGGCTAAAAAGGACCTTTACCTTTCCATCCTGCAAACTAGACGCGGACGGACCGCCCATCCATCACGTTTTCTGAAGCTTTGACCAAATCTGATGCTATCCCATCTTAGGAAATGGAAGGATAAAACAAGATGAGGTTAGGAATGGTCTCATCCCGAACCAGGTTTAAGACTAGTTTATACTTTATGGATTTTTACTGTTTTATGAAACCCTTACTAAAATGAAGAAATTTACGACACTCCTGCCGGAAAACTGACTTGCCAGGAAACCGCTAGATGCTTATGGCGAGGAGGCTTGGCAGGCAGTCGGCAAATTTCTGGAATCAACTACAACTTTTTTTTAAAAAAACTGCAGGCAAACTCGCTTTTCTTCGAGTTTGTCTGCAGTCTGAAGGCCTGCATGATAGCAGGCCTTTTTTCACTTTTTATTTATCATATTCGAAATAGTACCGAAATCCAGCTTATTCCCTTCAGCTACGATGGAATGGACGATTTTATCTTCCGTTTCTTTATTGACCGGTTTGTTCGCTATTTTTGAAACACGCTTAATGACATTTCTAACAGTTGTTTCATCTTTGAAATTGGCTCCTTGCAGCGAGTTTGCCAATTCTAATACATCTTTCATATTTACGCCGGTTTTACCTTCTATGTTTTTAAAAAAGTTATTATCCATACTTAAGCCCCTCCCTTTTCTGTACCTATCCTATGGCATTATCAGAAAAATGGTGCTTGGCCCAAACAAAAAAAAAAAAGGAATAGGCTTCTTCTGCCTATTCCATTTTCCTTAGCAGAAAGAAGCCCCTACAATGATCAATAGGATAAACAATACAACGATTATCGCAAAAGTGGAACCGCCGCCATATCCGCCGCCGTATCCATAACCGCCGCCGTATCCATAACCGCTGCCGCCACAACAACCGTAGCCACCAAAACCAAACATACATATCACCTCGCTCTCGCTAAAGCTTACTGATAACATATGTAGGTCTGGACAAATATGTATAGGCCATGTCCTAGTCCTGGCTGCCTATTTCCGATTATTTCATCCTTTTGGTCTGAAAACCAAAGCTCCGATGAATCCAAAGACGATTGCTGCAGAGATACCGGAACTCGTAATTTCAAACATACCAGTCAGTACGCCAACGAGCCCATGTTTTTCCGATTCCATCATCGCCCCGTTCACCAGTGAGTTCCCAAACGAAATGATCGGTACGGTTGCTCCAGCACCGGCAAAGTCAATAAGCGGCTCATATAAATCAAATCCGCCAAGAACAGCTCCTATTACAACGAACAAGCTTAACGTATGTGCTGGTGTGAGCTTAGCAACATCGAAAAGAAGCTGGCCGACGACACAGATCAAGCCACCGATGACAAAGGCCCAAAAAAACATTGCTAACATCGAAATCTCTCCTTTTTCATGAATTCATTCCATATTCAATGGCCACCGCATGGGCAATGCACGGAATCGTATCTTTTTGCTGGACGGAAAGTGGTGACAATAATGCTCCTGTTGCGACAAGCAGAATTTTTTTATATTTACCAGAAATCATCTCATTTAATATATGACCGTATAAAACCACTGCCGAACATCCCGCACCGCTCCCGCCAGCCAAAACAGGCTGATCCTTTTTAAAAATCATCAATCCGCAATCTTTGAATTTTTCCTGATTGATGTCACAGCCCTTTTGCTTTAATAATTCAATGGCTGACTCCCTCCCTATCTGACCTAAATCACCAGTAATGATGAAATCATAATCATCCGGGGTCAAACCAGTATCTTTGAAATGGGCAAGTATCGTATCGACGGCCGCTGGGGCCATCGCTCCCCCCATATTGAAAGGATCTTTCAATCCCATGTCAATGACCTTTCCGATAGTGGCCGAGACAATATGGGGAAATTCCCCTTGCTTGCTTCCACCAGGAGCAACCAGCGCCACCCCCGCTCCTGTTATCGTCCATTGGGCTGTAGGTGGTTTTTGCCCTCCATATTCAGTTGGATAGCGAAATTGTTTTTCAACAGCTGCATTGTGGCTCGAGGCGCCTGTCAACACATAGTTAGCCCCGCCATAATTAGTGATGAATGCAGCTAGAGCAAGCCCTTCCATTGAAGTGGAACAGGCTCCAAACAATCCGAAATATGGAATTCCATTAGTTCTGGCTGCAAAGCTTGTAGGTGTAACCTGATTGATTAAATCACCCGCCAAAAAAAATTGTACCTGTTCCTTGTTGATCTTACCTTTTTCCAATGCAAGCTCAACCGCTTTTTCCATCAAATGTCGATGTGCCTTCTCATATGATTCCTGCTCCATCCACAAATTGTCGTATAGGATATCGAAATCACCCGCGATTTCTCCATTTGCTTCAAATGGACCGCCTGTTACCCCTGTTTCCAAGATGACCGGTTTATTGGTAAACATCCATGTTTGTTCTCCCTTTAACACCGCTTAGCCCCCACTCATTTGATAAATTGTTTTTATCAACGCCACGACAAAGGCTGAAAATACTCCAAATAAAATGACAGATCCGGCCAATTTAAACATATTGGATCCAACACCAAGTACAAAACCTTCCGTCCGATGTTCGATTGCTGCCGAAATGACTGCGTTACCGAATCCTGTAACAGGGACGGCACTTCCTGCCCCAGCAAACTGGCCAATGCGGTCGTAAAATCCGAAACCGGTCATCAAAAGGGCCAGGAACACCATGGTGGCAGTTGTAGGACCTCCGGCTGTCTGTTCCGTAAAGTTGAAAAAGTAAATATAGAAGTAGGAAATGGCTTGTCCCACTATGCAGAAAATGCCACCTACTAAAAAAGCTTTCAAACAATTCTTCACTATTGGTCTTTTAATTTCATGCTTCCCTTGGAGCTCTTGATACGCATTCTGCTGTGGGGTCGTTTTCTCCTTGCCACTCATAGCTGAACCTCTCTTCTAAATTAATTCTTTTTGAAGTTCTTCAATTTCCTTGAACTTCTTCCTTGCCTTTTTTTCGGGTACATCTTTTTCTTTGAGTAATTCGTTCAATCTTACAGATTCCAAAAATATTTTATAATCGCTTGATACGATAAAATCATTTTTGGGAAACTTCTCTTCCAGATTTTCAGTCACAGTCTTTTCAATTTTCTTCATATGAAAACGTTGCAGGTGCTTAACTTTATAAGCGACGATAATCTTTTTTTCGTTTTTCACGACGATCACGTCATAGATGGTGTCTTCATTAGCAACTGTTTCCTTGACCTTTGAGATCAGTCCCTTTTCATCCTTCTCATCCATTCCATTAATGATATCCATCGGTTCAGGATTCGTACGTTTAATCATTGCTAAATTCTCCGTTTTTCCATCATTCTGATTGCTGCAAGCAGTAAGCACACACAAAAAAACTATAAAAACCAGCAAGCTGCCCTTAAAATATCTTCCTTGTCTGAGCATAGAATCACATCCTAATTTATCGTTCTATTGTTATTTTCTTGTATAACTGTTTTTTTATGAATGGTAGGATTAGGAAATAAAAAACCTTTCCAAAATGGAAAGGTTTCTTCACTCAATAGCCTTTATTTTTATTGTTATTATTACAGCCACAGTCTTTCTTGATTTTGACCGGCTGATCTTTTTTAATCGGTTTTGCATAAGCCCATGGATTCTGTTTCTGATTCAATTTATAACTCCTCCTTTAAGATCTATACCATACTATATGAACGAAGAGACAAGTTGTTTCCAATCAAATGTCCATAATTTTGCTGATTATGACCTCAATGATTGCGCCTACTGCTGCTACGGCAAGGATTAATATCAATACGTCGCCAATAAACCAATGTTGGATATAAAGAAAAACCAGAAAAAGGCTTACCCAGACACCAACGCACCAAAAACAGCTCAGCAATTGACCAATCCAGCCAAGCAGGCCCTTCTCTTTGGGCATTAAAAATATTTCCACATCCCCTTTTTCATTTTTTTCCTCTATTTCTGTAAAAAAGGGGCGGCGCAGCGGCTCCAGGATCTTATCGAAAACGATCAAGCGTGTCAGCCTGAAGGAAGCCAAGCCTAATATTATAAATAAGGTAAATTCATTTTGTGGGGGAAACATTTAATATTGCTCCTTCACTTAGGTTCTTCAATTATTTTGGCATCGATGATATCCGGCAGGCCCACGAAACGAATATGCTTCCCTCTTTTAATCTTCACTGATTCCCCCTTCATTCCCAATACATGAAACTGAATTGTTTTTCCGTTAACAATAGCCTCACATAATGGCTTTGGAAAACCTTGATGATTGGATAGGCGGGAAATGATGTCGCGGGAAGATTCTTTCTTCTCCACCTTTTTCCTTTTTCTCTTAACTGGTTTTTCGTTTTCTTGTTCTATTTGTTCAGGATGTTCCATTTGTTCAACCGGAGTTTGCTCAGGGACATATTGTCCGGTGATTTTCCTTAATCCCGTAATCTCTTTTTCAATTTCCTTCATGGCATCATAAACACCGAATTCTCGTTTGACTTTTTCGATTTTTTCTTCTTTTTGCTCGGCTTCCTGTAGTTCGGGTTCAGGCTCAACACTGTCTTTAGGTGTAGCTTTTTTCGTTCGAAAATCACTTTGCATATTCCCACGCTGATCTGATATTTTTGCTTGATCGACATATAAAAGTGGTTTGGATTCCTTATCGCCATTTTTCCCTGACATGAAAACCCTCCTTAATATTTCAGGATATCCACAGACTGCAGCTGCTCCATATGGTATTGGACAACTTTTTTCCCAAATTTATGCCTTATGAATAAACTGGATTCTTTTTTTTGTTCCAATTTCCCAAACAGTGTACGGTCATTGATGATGAACTTACAAACAGGTTTAGGTGCAAAGGCTGGAAGCCGGGACAATAGCTCCACCAATTCCTCGGCAGTATATGGAGTGCTGATATTTTTTTCATTCAAATTAATATGTCTCTTCAGCGGATTGTATATGGTTTGTTTTCCAACAGCACAAGGCAGACCAACTTTCTTCACGTCCATGATTCCCCTCCTTCTTTTTCACGAATAGGGTTGAAAGCAGGTTTTTGCCGATTCTCGCAAACAATGTATATCAGCTCTATGTATCATTTATATGAGATTCACCCTTCTTTATGCTGGAGATGTGCCGCTCCTCAAAAAAGGACACTAACCAAACTTAAGTATGGTGGGGATTAGCGGAGAAAACTAAAACATTTGAAGATGAAAAAATCGGAAAGATTTCAATTGAGGATGTAGCAGTTCATACCTGCATAGTGGACAATCAACAAAAAAAGGGGACCGATATCGGCCCCCCTCAATTACTGTCATCCGATTATATGATAACCAGAATCCACATGGATATTTTCCCCGGTAATTCCGCGGGACATGTCACTTAATAAAAATACTGCCGTATCCCCTACTTCTTCCGGAGTCGTTGTACGACGGAGCGGTGCTTCTTCCTCAATCTTCTTTAAAATTGTATTGAAGTCACGGACACCTTTAGCGGATAAGGTACGGATTGGACCAGCTGAAATTGCATTCACTCGGATGTTATCTTTGCCAAGATCACTTGACAGGTAACGGACATTGGCTTCTAGTGAGGCCTTGGCCACTCCCATTACATTATAATTTGGCATGACCCGTTCACCGCCAAGATACGTCATTGTGACAATGCTGCCACCATCCGGCATGATTTCCTTCGCCGCTTTAGCTACAGCCGTCAAAGAGAATGAACTGATATTATGGGCAAGCAAGAACCCTTCACGGCTCGTGTTGACGAACTCGCCGTCCAGCTCTTCCTTGTTAGCAAATGCGATACTGTGTGCCACGCCATGAATGATACCTGTTTCTTCCTTAATCATCGCAAAACATTTTTCAATGCTTTCATCCTTCGTTACATCACATTGTAAAATGGCGGAAGGCTCCCCTTCCAATGTAGAAGATAGTTCCCTAACGCTTTTTTCCGTACGGTCTTTTCCGTAAGTGAATATCAGCTTTGCACCTGCTTTATGTAAGGAACGGGCAACTCCCCATGCAATACTTCTTTTATTCGCTACACCCATTATGACAAACGTTTTTCCCTCTAATGAAAAAGTCATCGTATGTGACCTCCTATTTTTAATACAAGTTATTAGTACCTGCTACTAATGATAGTATATCAAAATTCCTTTGATAAAAACACCGTTTTCTAAAGTCCTGTGGGAATAGCCCTCCAAGAGGGCCTTCTTTGACTTATAGTAAATAGCCCATTAATAATGTTGCTAATCCGAAATAAATAAGAATACTGATAAGGTCGTTGATTGTTGTAATGAAAGGACCTGAAGCTACCGCTGGGTCGATTTTCATTTTATGCATAAGAAGCGGGACGATTGAACCGGCAAGTGTGGCCACGATTAGAGTTATGAAAATGGAAATACCGACTAATAATCCTAGCATTAAATCACCTTGCCAAAAATAGACAATGAAAGTGATGGCAATTCCACATGTCAGGCCAATAATAAGGCCAGTTCCAGCCTCTCGAAGGACCAGTTTCCACTTGCTTTCTTGTTCTAATTCACCTGTTGCGATCCCTCTGACCGCTACTGCCAATGCTTGTGTTCCTGTATTTCCAGCCATGCCGCCAATCAATGGAATAAATACAGCAAGAATCGCTTTTTGACTTAGTGTTTCTTCGAATCGGCCGATCAAACTCGCAGTCAGCAAGCCTAAAAATAAGAGGATGACCAACCATGGCAGCCGTTTTTTTGCAGCGGAAAATGGACTCTTATCAACATGATCAAGATCAGAGATACCTGCCAATTTAGAATAGTCATCGGATGCCTCTTCATCCATGACGTCAATGATATCATCAACCGTTATAATCCCTAATAAATGGTTTTGGAAATCGACGACTGGCACGGCAAGGAAGTTATAGTCCCTTATTTTTCGTGCCACCTCTTCCTGGTCTTCAGATACAGGTACGGAAACTACCCTGTCATCCATTAAATCACCGATTAAAGCATCTTCATCAGCAATGATCAATGTCCTGAGCGATAAAACACCAAGCAACTTCTTATCCTGATCGGTTACGAACACATAATAAATTGTTTCCGCTTCCGGAGCTTCCCTTTTTAAGATCTGCATGGCTGATCGAGCGGTTTCATTTGCTTCAATGGCAATGAATTCTGTCGTCATGATACTTCCTGCCGTAGATTCCTCATAGTTCAGAAGCTCCTGGATTTCACTTGCCGCTTCATCATCCATGATGGTCAAATAGCTGACTGCCTGCTCATCATTGATTTCATTCAGGACGTCAGCCGCATCATCCGCATACATATGGGAAAGCATATCGGCTGCGTAAGTAGGATTCATTTCAGCCAACAGGCTTTCGTAATCCTCTTCATCTATTTCTATATTTTCAAAAAGGTCCGCCATTTCTTCCGGTGACAAATATGTGTAGACGACGGATCTGAATTCATCTGACAAGCTTGTATAAAATTGAGCCTGATCATATGGATGCATTTCAAGGAACTCCGTACGAAACTGATCTAGACTTTCCGTTTTTAGCGCTTCAAGCAAAAGCTCGTTATTCATTTGACTATTCTCCCGCTCCCGGTCCTTCATCTCCTCCATAACCATACACCTCCTAAAACATATTTTTTCATTTCCTCGTTTATATTTTATTTTTTTAAATAATACTATACTAATACCATAAACATATACAAAACAAACAAAGGGTGTGTCAAATGAACATCGATATCATAGGGGACATTCATGGATGTTTCGCTGAATTCAGGCAGCTGACCGAAAAAATGGGCTATACATGGGAGACTGGGTTTCCTGTACATCCCTCTGGAAGAATTCTCGGCTTTGTAGGGGATTTAACCGATCGCGGCCCAAACTCCCTTCAAGTAATAGAGGTTGTCCATGAATTAGTCATTAACCAAAATATAGCAAGGTATGCCCCAGGTAACCACTGCAATAAATTGTATCGTTATTTTTCAGGCAATAAAGTTCAAATTTCACACGGTTTAGAGACTACTGTAGCTGAATATGAATCACTGAACATTCGGGAGCAGAAGAAGATCCGAAAAAAGTTTATGGATCTGTATGAACGTTCCCCACTTTATCAACTCATCGATGAAGGGCGATTGATCATTGCCCATGCAGGAATTCGCAGAGACTATATTGGCCAATATAGCAATAAGGTAAAAACCTTTGTCCTCTATGGTGATATCAATGGCTCCAAACATCCCGATGGGTCACCGGTCAGGAAAGACTGGGCACAATCATACAAAGGGGAAACATGGATCGTATATGGACATACACCAGTCCCTGAAGCTAGACGAGTCAATCATACATATAATATTGATACAGGCTGCGTCTTCGGTGGAAAACTGACGGCTGTCCGTTATCCCGAAATGGATCTTCAAGAGGTGCCTTCTTCCATGCCATATATAGCGGAAAAATTCAGGACATCTTTTGATTAACCAAAAAAACTCGCCATCTTGGTGAGTTTTTTTTGCGTCTATGAAGTTTTTTCATAATCTTGGTTTCGTTTAATGCAGCCCGGACGGATATAAAGTCAGGAATCCCATCCTTTACTTCCCTCGAGCAAACGGGTCATATCTTCTGGTAACTCTTCTTGAAACAACATCATCTTCTTGGTGAAAGGATGTAAAAATTTCAATTCAAAACAATGAAGGGCTTGGCGAGGGATACCTCTCCTGTTCCCTCCATATAAATCATCACCAGCCAGCGGGTGACCAATATGCGCCATATGGACCCTGATTTGATGTGTACGCCCTGTTCGGAGTTCCAAATTAAGGAATGTATAGGACTCTGTATGTGCCAATACCTTAAATAGGGTACAGGCATACCGGCCATCCTCCCTGACTTCCCGTTCAATGATGCTGGTCGATTTTCGTCCGATTGGCGCCACTATCTCTCCTACAGGTCCTTCAACGATTCCTTCAGCTACGGCTTGGTATCTCCGTTTAACCTGTCCTGATTTTTGCTGTTCACTTAAAAGGTGATGGATATGCCGGTGCTTGGCAATTAAAACCAAACCTGATGTGTCCCGGTCAAGACGTGTAACTATATGGATCGTCGCCTGTATTCCCGTCTTCCTATAATAACCCGCCAGGCCATTCGCCAGACTGCCGTTGGGATGCTCGCGGGAAGGAATGGTATTCATGGAAGGGGGCTTGGCCACCACCAATACAAACTCATCTTCATACCTGACATTCAGGGGGATGGGTTCCGGCAAAAGACCTTCGCTTGCCTGCTCCGGCGGAAATATGACGGTGACGATGTCGCCCGTTTCAATCCGTTCCCTTACGGTCACTTCTTCGCCGTTCAACTGGATATATCCACCTTTAAACTTAATATCCGTTAATGCTCGTTTTGAAATATCGCATTTGCTGAGAAACTCTCGCAATAAAGAGCCAGAATCCTCTTCAAAAACCGACCAGGTCAAAGAAAAGTTTTGATTTGACATGAGGTGAATCTATCTCCTTAATTAGCAATAAATGAATCATGCACTCTTTTCCAGAAAGGAAAAGGGCGGAATCTGGCAAATCGGATCTTTTCATCTGCCACTCGGCACTGTATCGACTTTACATTTTCCTGAAGCAAGGACAAATGGTCGACCGTAATTTGAAAATTGACCGCATTGACCGGCCTGAACATACACGTATGATGTGCCGGCAGCAGAAGTGGAGATCCTACCGTCCTAAACACCCGGTTATTAATGGATGCCAATTCGGTAATCTGGATAGCATCGATTGATGGATGGACGATGGCACCGCCAAGCGCCTTATTATACGCCGTGCTTCCAGATGGCGTCGCAATGCATAAACCATCTCCACGGAACGTCTCGAAATGCTGGCCGCGTATTTCAACGTCCATGACAAGCGTCCCTTCCACACTTTTGACCGTCGATTCATTCAAAGCCAAAAATCTTGCTTCCCGTCCTCCATGCTGATAACGGACAATCGTTTCGAGCAGTGGATATTCCACTATTTGAAATGGGGTTTTAGCTAAAGCTATCACCAATTTTTCAATTTCATCAGGGGTCCAATCTGCATAAAAACCAAGATGTCCTGTATGTACACCGACAAAGGCAGTTTTATCCAATCGATTCTTATAACGGTGAAAAGCATATAATAAAGTGCCATCACCACCGACAGAAATGACAATATCCGGCTGATCTTCGTCATATTCCAAATGAAAGTCCTGAAGATACGTTCGCATCCTTTGCATTAAAGTATTCGATTTCGCATCTCCTTTTGACGTAATCGCAAATTTCATGTAATACCACCTCACAAATTAGATTTCTTCTCGTTTACCCATTTATGCGTTCAAGAATCTTTCTTCCTGGAAAAAAGACGCTGTGCTTCCTGGATTTCCGTACGGATTTGCGACATCTCTGCATCAAGCAGGAAGGCCGCTTCCGCTGCACGTTTGAGTCGCAGTTGAATATCTTCCGGGAAAATGCCTTTATATTTATAATTCAAAGAATGTTCAATCGTTGCCCAAAAATTCATCGCAAGAGTCCTGATTTGTATTTCGGCAAGGATATTTTTTTCGCCATGGATCGTCTGGACCGGATAGCGGATTACAACATGATAAGAACGATAGCCGCTTGCTTTTTTATGGGAAATATAATTCCTCTCCTCGACTATCTCGAAGTCATTGCGACCTCGTAAAAGTTCAACTACCTGTTCGATATCATCCACGAACTGGCACATCATGCGAAGCCCTGCAATATCCTGAATTTCAGTTCCCAATTTATCAATGGGAATATCCTTCAAGCTCGCCTTATCCAAAATGCTGACAATCGGCTTTACCCTGCCTGTTACAAATTCGATCGGCGAGTGAATATTCTCTCTCTCAAACTGTTTCCTTAATCCCTTTAGCTTAACCTTTAATTCTTCGACAGCCTGAGTATAAGGCGCCAAGAAATCGTCCCAACTCTCCATTGCCACACCACCTATATCTATCTAAAAAGCGCCTGTTCAACTCTGGTATGGGCAGAACGCTCTCCTAAATCCAGCAGTCACATGACTTTATGCCAATTCACCGCTGGATCCTATTTCTTTTTCTAGCAAAAAGTATGTATTAAATTTCTATATATACGATAATCCATTTTTCGTGCTCAACGTTTATATTTTATCATATCCTGCAATTGATTCCTAAATATTCAAGTATAATAGCAAAAATTATTGAATTCAATTTGACAGCTGGAATGGTTCTTATATGATTAACCTAAGAATCAGTCAGAAAGGATGGAACACATGAACCAGCATATTGAAATTGAATTTAAAAACCTTTTAAGCGAAAAAGAATTTCGTCAACTGATCGAATACTTTCATCTCGGGGCATCGAACTTTAAAACCCAGAAAAATCATTACTTCGATACACTCGGATTCACTTTAAAAAATCAAGATTCTGCGCTTAGAATCCGGGAGAAAAACGGGCGTTACGAGCTGACTTTAAAACAGCCCGCTACAGAAGGATTATTGGAAACGAATCAAGATATTCCTGAAGAAACCGCATATGCATTTCTGAATCATAACACATTCCCTGATGGCGAGATCCAACATCTTATCCTAGAATGCGGAATTGATCCAAAAGATTTTACCTGCTTTGGGACACTAAAGACAGACCGTCTTGAATTTCCTTACAAAGAGGGTTTACTTGTATTAGATCATAGTTCGTATTTGAATCAGGAAGACTTTGAGCTTGAATATGAAGTGACGGATGCAAAAGCCGGGAAAAAAAACTTCCTGACCCTCCTTGAAACCCTTCAAATTCCGGTAAGGGAAACCGAAAATAAGGTTAAGAGGTTTTATCGCGCCAAATTCCAGGAATAATCCTGTTTGAACCCATTCGGAGGTGGAGAGTTTGAAAATCCAAGATTTCAAAACGTTTATGGAATTGCAAGCAATCCAGCAATTCACAAATGGCAGCCTCACAAATACAAATTCATCTCGATTCGTTTTCCAGGACATGCTCTCGGAACTGGTTTCGGGTGATGCTCTTGAAAGCACTTCGCAGAAATTGGGTTCCTTATTATCCAATGTGGAAGCGGAAACGAAATCCTTTCTTCAACCCGGCGGCCTAACATCCATGAACATCAACACGATATCCGCTGCCCATCCTAACAATCAGAGCAGCAGCGAAACCGCAACAAACTATGATCATATAATCAGCCAGGCGGCCAGTTTATATAATCTCCCGGAAAAACTGATTAAGTCTGTCATTAAACAAGAATCGAACTTCACCCCTGAAGCAACCAGTTATGCGGGTGCTACTGGCCTTATGCAGGTGCGACCATAAGGTCATATAAGAAATCTTCCCTAGCAAGAAGCAGGTTTAACCACAATTACCTGTCATCACCTAACTTATCCGTGAGGGAAACCAATATCGGGGAGTGTAGCATGTTAGGAAAGCCATAAGTTATCAAACTACTATGATACGACTGAATGGCAAGATGAAAAGTTGTAAACAAGGATGAAAGCTAAACTGCCTGAACGACAGTCCAAGGGGGTTAAAGGCCCACCTATAACGGAAAGTAGTTATAAACGTTATACAGCCAAGGGAAATAAGATAACTGTTGGCTTATTTTCAATTGCACCTCTGATTAACTGCATGTCAGAAGTGAGTGGTTCAAGGCTGACCGTTCCCAATAAAGGATAAAAGGACGAACGTCGCATCCGATATTACAACGTGCTTGTTCTTATATGTACTAAATGGTGATTACCTAAGTTGGAACGCTTTCTAAAAGCTATGACAATAGTGTCTGAATATCCAATAAGGTAACGGAGTTCCCGTAGTAGTCCGAGATAAGGAAAGCTTATCACATGGCGAAGGGGAACAGTTTATCTAGTCTAACTTAAATTGGAAAGGAGCGTGAGGCTCTATGAGAAGTCCAAGAGTAGTGTTAGACAATCTAGCGAAGCAGACAACTCGTGAAGATTACAAATTTCAAAGGCTCTATAGAAATCTTTACAACATGGAGTTTTATCTTATCGCATATGCGAAGATCTACTCTAAAGAAGGCAACATGACAGAAGGTGTAGATGGACAAACCATTGATGGTATGAGTCTTGAACGTATTGAGAAACTTATTGAAAAACTTAAAGATTTTAGTTATCAACCAAAACCATCCAAACGGGTCTATATCCCAAAAAAGAATGGAGATAAAAGACCTTTAGGCATTCCATCATTTGAAGATAAGTTAATACAAGAAGTTGTGCGAATGATACTAGCAAGTATCTATGGGAAAAACTTTTCCGAAATGTCTCATGGATTCCGCCCTGAAAGAAGTTGTCATACTGCATTGGCTCAAGTGAAAGATAGATTTTCAGGAGCCAAATGGTTCATCGAAGGCGATATTAAAGGCTTTTTTGATAATATTGACCATCACACTCTCATTGGAATACTAAAAAGAAAAATTGATGATGAACACTTCATCAACTTGATTTGGAAATTCCTAAGAGCAGGATACCTAGAAGATTGGCAATTTTATAAAACATACAGTGGAACACCACAAGGCGGAATCATCAGTCCGATTCTCTCTAACATCTACCTAAATGAACTAGACTACTTTATGAAAGTTTATAAATCAAACTTTGATAAAGGAAAAAGTCGTAAAAGGTTAAAAGATTATCGAACTCGGGAAGCCAGACTTCTCAGAGCAAGAGCAAGATACAAAGAGAAGTGGGACGAAATGAGTGCAGAAGAAAAAGATGAAGCACAACTACATGTTAAGAAATTAAAAGAACACATGATGGAACTTCCTTACAAAGAACCAATGGACGATAACTATAAAAGAATTCAATACGTTAGATACGCTGATGATTTCCTTATAGGGGTCATTGGGAGTAAAGAAGATTGTAGAAAGATTAAGCGCGAAATCACTCTATTTCTTGAGAATGAATTAAAGATTGAACTATCTCAAGAGAAAACGCTAATCACTCATTCTAAGAATAGAGCGAGGTTCCTAGGATACGATGTTAAAATTAGTCATGATAATTTGACGACTAAATTTACCGCAAGTGGTCACAAACAACGTACTAGAACCATGTGTTGCGAACTTTTACTCCCTCATGAAGTTTGGAGAAACAAACTGATTGAATACAAAGCGTTAAAAATAGACTCAAACACAAAAAAGTGGAAGTCAGCTCACCGAGCGCACCTACTTCAAAATGACGATTTAGAGATACTTTCTACTTATAACGCTGAAATAAGAGGTTTGTACAATTACTACAGACTAGCGAATGATGTCTATAAACTTGATGGTTTCAAGCACATCATGGAATATAGCATGTATAAAACATTCGCAAATAAATACAAATCAAGCGTTAAAAAGATAATCAATAAATTCAGCATAAATGGTCATTTTGGAGTAAGATATGAAACTGCCAAAGGAAAAAAGGTTTCCTTCTTTTATAATGACGGATTTAAAAAACAAGTTCACATTTCAAAAGAAGAAACAATAGACGCTATCCCTTCGGGAAGAAATATAATCTACAATCGAACGAGTTTAATCGAAAGACTTTTAGCTGGTCAATGTGAATGGTGTAGGAAGACAAATCTTCCTCTACAAATTCATCATATAAAAAAGTTAAAAGACCTCAAAGGCAAGAAGAGATGGGAAAAGCGAATGATAGAACGTAACCGCAAAACCATGGCACTCTGTAAAGAATGTCACCTCAACTTGCATAACGGGAAGCTAGATTGATAAATGGAGAGCCGTATACGTCGAGAGGTGTACGTACGGTTCGGGGAGGAGTTCTTGGAAACCTACCATAGAAATATGGAAAGGCGCCGGGTTCTTACTCTACTTAATGCCAGCAACTGCAAAAAGCCTTGGGGTGGATGATGCAACCGATCCAGAACAAAACATCATGGGCGGGAGTAAATATTTAAGTCAAATGATGGAACGATATGACGGGGACATCCAGGTTGCCCTTGCTGCTTATAATGCAGGGCCAGGAAACGTCGATAAATATAACGGCATCCCGCCCTTTAAAGAAACTCAGAACTATGTTCAAAAAGTTTATGGCACATTTTCAAGCTAAAGCAAGCTGACCTTGTTTATTTGTGACGGGTCAGTTTTTTTCATGTCTATATATGGCTTCTTCCACAAACCCAGAACAAATGGGAGAGCCCCCCAAAGGTGTAATTTCCGATCATTCCCCTGTGTCATACTACAGATGTAAAATTTTCTTTAAGCTATATATTTGTTATATCAGTACGTCATTGATAAAATATGAATAAATATCAACCATCTTTCTTTAAAAGGAGTAATCAACATGATGCAAGGGAACCCTACACCATATGAATTAATTGGAGAAGGGCAATTACACAAATTAATTGATGTGTTTTACTCCAACGTTAGTCAGCACCCGGATCTGCAGCCAATATTCCCTGACGATTTAACTGAAACGGTCCGTAAGCAAAAACAATTTATGACTCAATATTTAGGCGGTCCCTCTTTATATACCGAAGAGCATGGCCATCCTATGTTGCGGGCTCGACATATACCTTTTGAAATTACACCAGAACGTGCGAAAGCATGGCTTTCATGCATGTATCAAGCTATGGACGAAGTTGGCCTTGAGGGTGAGATTAGGGAGTTTTTCTATCACCGCCTCTATTTGACAGCACAGCATATGATCAATACATCCGGAACTGACGGGAAAGGAGAAGACAGTTGAGCGCACAAAAACCAGTTTTCAATATTTCCGATTGGATCAAGACGCAGCATTGCTATGATATAGGAAAAAAGCCAATTGAAATTTATGTTTTTGTTGATCCGCTTTGTCCCGAATGCTGGGGCTTAGAACCAATTATTAGGAAATTACAGATAGAATATGGCCAATTGTTCAGTTTACGCCATGTTTTAAGCGGTAAAATCGATTCTCTTAATATGGGGAAAAATAAAAATTATGAAAACATTGCTCAAGTTTGGGAAAAGACAGCCAGCCGCTCGGGAATGTCCTGCGACGGGAGCCTTTGGTCTGAAAACCCAATCTCTTCTCCATATACAGCTTCCATCGCAATAAAAGCAGCGGAATTGCAGGGGCGTAAATTGGCCATTCGCTTTTTAAGGCAGCTTCAAGAATATGTATTCATAGGAAAAAAGGATATATCCAATATCGAAGTCTTGACCGAATGTGCCAAAATGGTTGGACTGGATGTGGAGGAATTCCTTTATGACATCAATTCTTCCAGTGCAGCCAAAGGCTTTCAATGTGACATGAAAATCACAAGCGAAATGGAAGTGACTGAAATACCTTCCCTTGTCTTTTTCAATCAAAATATTGAAGAAGAGGGAATAAAAGTTTCAGGTGTCTATTCTTACGAGGTATATGTTCAAATTTTAGAAGATATGCTCAATGGTCTTCCAGCCCCTGCAAAACCCCCCTCTCTCGAAGAATTTTTAAGCTGTTTCAAACTAGTGGCCACAAAGGAAATTGAAACTGTTTATAATATGAATAAGAATAACGTCGAGTTGGAAATGAAAAAGCTTGTTTTAAAACAGTTGGCAGAGAAGATTCCTGCTAAATACGGAACGTTTTGGAGATATACAAAGAAGCAGTCATGAATTTGACTGCTTTTTTGTTATATTTAAAAAGGAAAAACCATGCAAATCAAAAGATTGCATGGTTTTTTTTATAAGAAAATAAGGGGATGGGAGAAATTTTTCACGATCAAACAAAGGGGTATAAGTTTGTTTGTGATTCACTTCACAATAAACAATATAACAGATAACCCAGTTATGTTTCAACTGTATGTGTAACATTTCACAAATTGTTCACAATATATATTTTTCATTTTTTAATTATCGTTTCTGGTATATATAGCTAAATAAGAGCCCATTTTAATTAAAAGACATAAGTGTTCTTGATATCTGATAAGCGTGGGAATGAATCTAATTGTGAAGTAAATCACAAGAAATATTAAATCATTTGTTTTTATTTCCTAATCTTTCGTACAACTTTTGTTACAACCGGCGTCATTTTGTTCTTTTTACTTTTGATGCAAATGAAAAACCCCGGCAAATCACGAAATTTGCTGGGGTTTTCATCTATTTATACGAATAAGGGGATAGGAGAAATTTCACGACGAACAAACAAAGGGGTATATGTTTGGGATGTGATAACTTCTATATCTGTACTATAGCAGATTATACACCTTAATTGCAAGAACTTTGTGCGCAACTTCACATTATTGTCATATTCTTAGAATACTGCTTATTTTAAAACATACTATCTAATAAAGCGCAGATGAGCTTTTACTGTGGCCAGGTTGGAGGTGACCAAATTGAAAGGCTTTATTCTACTCATACTCTTGATAGGGTCGCTATTTGTCCAGCTGCTCGGTATCATGAACCTCATTCCTCTGTATTTTACCTCCCCTATTTTATTTTTTGTTTTCTTCATAATTCTTCATAGCTTAAATCAGAGAAATCGTTTTAAAGGATTATGACGGACATTCATATAAGTTGAAAAGGACCCGAAGTGCTCGGGTCCTTTCCATATCCTATTTATTCAAAAGCTCTTCCAACTCATTTAATTTTTCTTCGAATACATTCATGGCTTCTTGTACAGGTTCGGCTTTAGTCATATCGACGCCAGCCTTTTTGAGCACTTCAATCGGATAATCGGAACTTCCTGACTTCAAGAACTCCAGATACCTTTTGACAGCAGGCTCTCCTTCTTCAAGGATTTGCTTGCTCAATGCTGTTGCTGCACTGATTCCAGTTGCATATTGATAAACATAGTAATTATAGTAGAAGTGTGGAATGCGCGCCCATTCCAAACCGATTTCTTCATCAATGGTCACGTTCTCTCCAAAGTATTTCTTGTTCAGCTCATAATATTCCTTAGTAAGCATATCCGCTGTCAACGCTTCCCCATTTTGAGCTTTTAAATGAATCGTATGTTCAAACTCTGCAAACATCGTTTGCCGGAACAATGTGCCGCGGAAACCTTCCAGGTAATGATTCAATAAATAGATGCGTTTCTTTTCATCTTCGATTGAATTCAGTAAATAATCGTTCAACAAGTTTTCATTACAAGTTGATGCAACTTCCGCTACAAATATGGAATAATTCCCGTATGGATATGGCTGATATTTACGTGTATAGTAGCTATGAACCGAATGCCCAAATTCATGAACGAGCGTGAATAAGTTATTGACGTTATTTTGCCAGTTCATTAAAATATAAGGATTCGTCCCAAATGTACCAGAAGAATAGGCACCGCTTCGTTTCCCTTTGTTTTCATGCACATCGACCCAACGGTTTTCAAATCCCTCTTTCAAAACGTTCAAATAGTCCTCCCCAAGCGGAGCAAGACCTTTAAGGACATAATCTTTGGCATCGTCATATGTCACTTCCATCTTCACTTCTTTAACAAGAGGAGTGAATAGATCGTACATATGAAGTTCATCTAATTGCAGTACTTTTTTACGTAAATCAAGATAACGGTGCAGTAATGGCAAGTTGTCATTGACCGTTTTAACGAGATTATCGTATACGGTCTCCGGAATGTTATTATTACTTAACGCCGCTTGGCGTGCTGATTCATATTTTCGAACCGTGGCATTGAAGTTGTGGTTTTTCACCTCACCTGACAGGGTTGAAGCAAATGTATTACGGAACTCTCCATACTTGCTGTATACCCCTTTAAATGCCTCCTCACGTACACGGCGATCTTCACTCTCAAGAAAACTGATATACCTTCCGTGAGTAATTTCCACTTCATTTCCCTCTTCATCCTTTATGGTCGGGAATTTCAAATCGGCATTGTTAAGCATTCCGAAAGTATTGCCCGATGCATCAAGTACTTCTGATGCTTGCGCCAATAATTCTTCCTGCTCTGCAGATAAGATATGGGGTCTCTGAAGATTAATTTCCTCTAAAGAATGTTTGTATAATTTCAGATCTTCTTTTTCTTCCAAAAACCCTTCCACTTTGTTTTCATCAATACTCAATAGTTCAGGAACCATAAATGAAAACGCAGCCGCTGCCTGGGCGTATAAAGCTTTTGCCCGATCCTCCATCCCTTGATAAAAAGGATTGGTTGTATCTTGATCATTACGCATATGTGAATAAGAATAAACTTTCCCTAGCTTCTCGAATACCTCATCTTGGAGTTGAAGGGCCGCAAATAATTTTTCTGCGCTTTCTCCCAACGTCCCTTTATGTCCTTCCGCTTTCTTGAGGTCTTCTTTTACCGCTTTGAAGGCAGCTTCCCAATCTTCCTCGGTTGCGAAGATATCTTCCAGTCTCCAAGTATCTTCAGGAGCTATTTCACTTCTTGAAGGTAATGTATTCGCTTTTGTTTCCTGTGCCATAAAAAAATTCCTCCCCATTCTATAGAAACTTGCCATTGGGCTAACTCGTTAAACCGGATCGAACGCTGCAATACTTCATTCGGCGTTCATTCTTTCTTAAAGTTTTCTTAATTCCCAGTTCTTATTACTATTTCTCCATTAACAAAAATAATCCTGCCCTTTCATCTGAATTCAAGATAAATAGAGATGTTATCACTGATTATACTGGATATTCCCCTTTTCCATCATCAATTTATGCTTATCATAGAAATTTTTTTCCAAAATTTGAGCTTGATCACTGGTGAAGGGAAGGGTAATTTCCCTTTCAACTTTAAAAACCCCTTCTTTCAGCTTTGATAGATAACCAAATTGCTCCAAAAGCATGATATATTGACCTACAGGATACTCGATGGGTTTCTCATGAAGCAATGGCAACGGTCTGAACTTTATTTCCCCTTTTTTTGAACGCTTTCTAAAAATATGGATAATATCAGCCATAAAAATCTTTTCCCCTGTTCTTTTCTCTTGAAACACATCCATGTATAACCATGCCTGCCATTCGATTGAGGCTGTTTCGATCAACAGCATCCCTCTGACGGGAACACCCACTTCAATTGGAAGTGTCGCAGGTGAAATATGATGTAAATATAGCCCTTCGAAAAAAGGATCGCATCTCCGTGCTGTTTTCATTCGATGAAGGGACCAGCCATTTCGTTTATATCTCCAAGCAGGCAGAAAAGGGAATCGAAAGCTGTTTTGGGGCAATGCCCGACTAGGGGGAAGGAGCTTTAAAGAAGCTGTTGTCAATTCGGCAAAGACGGTTCTGGGGGTAAAAGGAGTGAGGTTTTTCAATACTGATAAATGATCAGTTTCCGGACAATACATCCAAAGAAAAGGATGATGGAAGCTGCCGGTGACGAAGAGCCAGTGGAAGCGGGATAAACTGAATTCATACAAACTTTTCCTTTTTAGGCGTTTTGCTGCGAGAATCCAAATTGGCTTGATGCCTATGCTTTGATAGGCTTTTGTCCTTTCTATGAATTCAACCTCTGGGATAACTGAGCATTGAAATTCTATTGCATAGCGATTACCTCCTATCACAGCTAAAATATCAGCCCTTTTCTTAATTTCAGGAAGGTAGGCTTCTAAATCCACTTGATAACCATGTGATAAGAACCACTGAAACAATTTTCTTTTTCCCATTAAATGATAGGCGGATTCCGGTTCTGAAGAAGCGCGGCATGAAGAACTATTTTTATGGGCGAAATGCGGGATCCTGACTTTTCCCGCTTTGATGGTCATTTCCATCTTGCAGCATGGACAGTAATAATCTGCTGACTTTCTCCATTCATCAATCACGTTTGCCGGTATCTTTTCAGGGAGGGTAATCCATGTCCCATCCTTCTTTATCGCAGTTAGCATACATCTCCTCCTCTTCCACTACATTCGCCTGCTTCGCTTAGGATTCCTTTTAATCCGCAAAAAAAAAATGCCTGATCGGCATAAGAAAAAGAATCTAAAGAAGGGGTGAAAGCAATCGGCAAGTGGACTCCAAAACTTTCAAACCGAAATTCCGTTTGGAAAACGCATCAATCTCCACTTCTTGGGATACCTTTATATCTTCCAAAAAATCATTCACCAGCTGCTGAGTACTTTCCGTCCGGTAGAGAAAAGCATTGACTTCGAAATTCAGGTTAAAGCTTCTCATATCCATATTGGTTGTCCCAATTGATGCCAATTGTTCATCCACGATGATGATTTTACTGTGCATGAAGCCTTCATTATATTGGAATATACGAGCTCCGGAAGCAAGTAATTCGGGAAAATAAGTTCTCGAAGCATGAAATACGATACGTTTATCGGGGTTCTTCGGGACGAGCAGCCGGACATCCAAACCACTTAAAGCAGCCACCTTCAATGCTTGTAAGATATCGTCATCAGGAACGAAATACGGGGAGGCTATCCAGACGGACTTTTCTGCTGAAGTGATCATCTTAAAAAAAATGCTTTTAATGATCGTCCACTCACTATCAGGTCCGCCGCCAATCAATTGAATTCCGCCATGTCCGTGATGGTTCGGCAGTCCGGCCATGAGATATTCATCACTTAAAAAACTAGTATTGGTGCTATAATACCAATCCTGCAGAAATATGAGCTGTAAAGTCCTGACCGCTTCCCCCTTTATGATAAGGTGCGTATCCCGCCAAGAACCGAATTTCCGATCTTGTCCCAAATATTCATCCCCAATATTGAGACCGCCGATGAAACCGACAGAGCCATCTATCACAATTATTTTACGATGGTTACGAAAGTTGAATTTATTATTTAATAAAGGGAGATGCAACGGACCAAAGGCCACCATTTCGGCTCCCGCATTCTTCAGCTCATCGATATAAGAGCGTGCTAATTTCCAAGAACCAACCGCATCATAGAGAAATCGGACCTCTACCCCTTCTTTTACTTTTTGTATCAAGATGTCTTTTAACAGTCCGCCAATGCGGTCATCCCTAACAATATAATATTCTAAATGAATATGATGTCTGGCTTTTTTTAATTCTTCGATGATATTGGAAAATGTCTCCTCACCATTCCTTAAAACCCGGGTTTCAGTCTGAAATGAAATAGGGCTATTCCCCAGCCTATTTGCAAGAGTGATTAACTGCTGAGGGTTCTCGCCCATTTCCTTAATTCGTTCATTATAATCCGCTTCGCCGCTTATTTTCACGAAACTCTGTTTGTCCAAAAAGTACTTCTTGCGAAAAATCCTCTCTTTCCGAAAATTACGGCCAAACAAAAAGTAAAAAATGAAACCGATGAATGGGAAAGCGCCAAAAACAACAAGCCATGTTATGGTCTGGATGGGATCTCGGTTTTCCAGGAAAATGTTGAATCCAATTATCACCAAGAAAATGGTCAATATAAGACTAGAATAAAAAATCAGCCCGCCATCGACGCCATTTATTAGAAAATGCCATGAACTGACCAACAAGAGAATAAGCAGACCGATGCCAACTATATTCTTCACCTAGACTACCTCCAATTAACAAACAAACACAGGCATATTTGAAAAACCTCCATGCTAAGGCAAAAAACACTTAATCTTGGACGAAAAGGCCGATTTCTACTGAAATCGGCCTCAACAGTCTATGCGAAATATTTATCGACCGTTGTGAATACATCATTTTCGATAACTATCTTCCCGTACTCTTCAAGCATGTGCACCGTTATAGGTGACTCCTGACTATATTCCAATAAAAGACTTAAAACATTATCGATTTCTTCCTCATCAATCTCCGCCTCGGAAAATTCGATATAAAGATAATATTTATTCTGATAAACATAAAGTTTTGTTGTCCAGTCATCCAAGCCATGACGCTTGCTTAATGAAATGACATCTTCAAAATCCTCGAAAGTCGTGATGAATTCAATTATACCATCCTCGAATGTCATACCGCTTTCTTCATCTTTACCATGAAAATGTTGATCAAGAAGCGTATCCATCTTGTCTGATACATTCAAATCCCTTAACTTATCATCTGAAAGAGGCAGCTCGAGTTTCTGACCATCTTTGGCAAGCTGGGCTTTTGTGACCAAAACTTCCAAGCCTTTTTCAAGGGCTTGAACTTGAATCCATAAGGGTCCTTCAATCATGAATTCTTCTTCTTGATGCACTTCATCCATCATTTCCCAAAAAAGTTCCTCACTTCGCTCGCGGCTGTACCAAATTTCTTCGCGATCAAAGCCTCTTTCCTCAATATCTATATAGGAAATATAAAATTTAACTGTATCGTCATTAATGCGTTCGATTTCCATGATTCCCCTCTCCCTTCCTTTCTCATTTTGAAGGGATAATAACCCCCAAGCGAAAATTGCTCTTAAAAGCTCTTTACCCGTAAGTGAATACTGTAAATCATGATAGTCATTAAAACAGACTATTTTACATCATTTTATGACAAAACCTTGAAGAAGGGAAATAAAAAACATTACTTATCTAAAAAACAATTGTTTGCCTAATATTCCATTCATTCTATAAAATAATTCATCCTCATGCAACTATCCTAATGCTTTATTCAATTTTAATCTTACTGCCATTAATGCCTTATTATATACACAGAATGATGAGCTTCATTCTTTATTTTTTCTTTAAATGATGACAGGTTCAAGGGACCTTCTGCAAATCCAAAACGTCTGCTGTCGCCTAAGGATTCTTTTATGTTCCCCTTCATTAAGTTAAAAAAATCAGCGGAAAATCGTTATGTATAAAGAAAAAGCCCTGCACATTTCCTGGCAGAGCTTGAAAGACCTTATTAGTTGACCATACGTTGTGCTTCCCGTAACTGGAAGGTACGGACTTTACGTGGTAAAAAGCGTCTTATCTCATCTTCATTATAACCAACTTGAAGCCGTTTCTCGTCAAGGATAATTGGACGTCTCAACAGACCTGGATTCTCCTTGATCAATTTATATAATTCTTGAAGAGGCAGGCTCTCTAAATTTACATTTAACTTTTGGAAAGTTTTTGACCGTGTTGAAATGATTTCATCGGTTCCATCTTCTGTCATTCGAAGAATTTCTTTAATCTCATCAATCGTTAACGGTTCTGAAAAAATGTTTCTTTCTTTATATCCAATCTCATGTTCCTCTAACCATGCTTTTGCTTTTCTGCATGAAGTACAACTAGGTGATGTATATAATGTTACCATGTTTACTCACACTCCCTAAATATAGAATCGGTGATCTATGAGGGGAAATCTACTATTAGTATTCATAAGTACCACTCTAATTTGAAATAATTTTAAATAAGTATTTCATTTTCTTTATTATACACTAATTTATTTAAAATGAATACCCTTTTTGATATTTGGAAAAATCCTTTTAAACTTCTAGTTTAGCCTGTACTATAGCTTTTTCCGTTTTTTATGTAATACATTAAAACCGCTTTTTCTAATTGAAAATACCTACCTACCATTCTCATTTAACTCTCATTACGGCCCTCATGATTTTTTAAATAACTCGTTACTTTTATTTACCCCCAATCTTTTTCAATAAACAAGATCATGTTAATATATTTTCTTTAATCAAATGCAAATTCCTCCTTTTACATTAAAAACCATTCTTTTAGCACATATATTTCCAAAAGTAAAAAGATAATTCGAAAGAATCAGCGATAAGGGAGCATTCTACCATCCAAGAAGTTATAGAAATTCATTTTACCGTAAAATATGAACAATAAGAAAAGACATATTGCCTACAGTCTAAAAAACGATCCAGTTGTTTTCAGAAATCCGCTCCCTTTCCGCCGACTGTGGGGTCTTGGCGGAGCCAGTTTTTCGGCAGGAGTGTCGCAAATTTCTTCACTCTAGTGTGGGTTTCATCCCATATTAATCATGAGGGAACCAAACCTTCTTTTAAAATCATGGTTCGGGGTTCGAAGCTTCCTTTTATTTACAAATTTTAAGAAAAGACAGTTTGCCTCAATTTTCAAAAAATGTTCCGGTTGTTTTCTGCTGGAACACTTTTTCGGCCGTTCACGCAATTTTTTTCCTTTACTGTACTTTTTTCGACAAATTAAAAAGGGCCGGTGAAACAACCGGCCCTTTTTCTCAAATTTGCACCTCTTTAAAAATATCCGTTTCCTGACCTGCATTCAAGCTTAGTACATCCTCTACATCTTGATAAGATTTCCCATAAAGATCATCATCTTTGTAAGTATGGATTTCAGAATAAATCTCTTTCATGAAATCAAATACGTCTTCTTCATCAACAGATGGGTTTGCAGGCCAATATAAGATTTCCATAGGCGTATCCTCCTTGGTGGCAAGCGATTTTCGGCTGTAGGAAATCGAAGAGGCGTGCCGGAATCCTTCCCTTTTATAAAATTTCAGCCTTTTAAATGTGTCATCATCATTTTCTTGTACTGGTTCTACTTCCAGCAAGATCGTTTTCTGCTTTTTTTGCAATTTTTGAATCAATTTCCTCCCTAGTCCCTGCCCCCTTGTTTTCTTAGATACAAAAAGGTAATCAACGAATATAAACTCTTCCCCTTCCACATACAATAAAACATGGTCGGGACCTTCATCTTTTTTATAAATTTCCTGTTTATCTTCTAAAAGAACTTCTATATGTTCTTTGGACTTCATTTCTTCAATAGGGAAATACTGATTTAGCTTTTCATACCAATTCATAATTTAATCTCCTCATTTGCTAGTTTATACTTTCCAGATTATTTCTTATCCACTACAATGGAACTTGAATAGCTTGAAAATATTAGGAGGGTTTTGATGGTCAATTACTTTTTGGACTTTTTTTTAGTCGCTGCTTGCGTTATTGGCATTACAGCTGTGAATGGCGTTGTGACGAATGGCATCGGCGAAAAATGGTTTGGCGGGAAACGTCACTCTCATATTTTCGATCAATCGAAACGAATTCAGTCAGGGTGGAGTCAAGTTGGCGGGAATAAAAAGCGGTAATTCAGAGAGAATATGGATGACCGGAAGAATCTTCCTAGGTCATCCTTTTTTTCATGGGGTATAGTCTACTCCCTTTGTATATCGATTTGCTGCATTCCATAACAAGTATTCATCAATACCATTGTCATTCAATGCTTTTATTTGGGCTTCCACTTCTTCCTTACCATACCTTTGGTAATTCCCCTCTCCTAAATATGAGGCAGTAAAATCTTGTAACCAAGGTCTTGAAGTAGGTGGTGTTTTTAATTCCTTCAGCTTCCCGTTTTCTAATTTCGCATATTCCTTAACGAGATTATAAGGCTCCAAATCAGGCTTATCGATACCAAAATAAGATGTCCAGTGACTCGGATAGATCATCGAGGAAATTACATCAACATTCTCAGAAATTTTTGTAAAGTTTTGCCCAATTCCGGGAGCTTCAGGCAATGTAGCCGCATATCCAAAAATATCCACTGACACTTCCACACCATATGGCTCCAGTTGTTTCCTCGCATAACTTACGAAATCTGTCACTGCCTGAACCCTTTTGGCTGTATTACTCACTTTCGCTTCATCATATTCACCTACATCATATTTCAAATCATCTTCTTTATTTTCGAATCCTTCGGGGAAACGGACATAGTCAAATTGAATTTCTTTAAAACCCATCTTTGCCGCTTCAATGGCAATACCGACATTATAATCCCACACCTCTTTTAAGAATGGGTTAACGAAGGCTTCCCCTCGACCATTCTTCCATACCTTTTCTCCATCTAAAAAAGACAATTCAGGCTTCTCTTTGGCCAAATGGGAGTCTTTAAAGACGACTACCCTTGCAATTGGATAAATCTGTTTATCCTCAAATTTTTTCAGCATTGACCTTGGGTTTTTTATGTAGTCTTTACCGATCCCAGCATATGGAGAATCGGGATCTTCGGGTTTATACGTAACGTTCCCCCTGTCATCCTTAATGTCAATGACCATCGCATTCAAATCGGTTTCATCTACATATTTAATAAGCTCATTCAATTTATTGCCACCCGCTGCAGGCCCTGTCACATATATTCCGCGCACAGCATCCGGATAGTCAAATTTCAACCCCGAATCAAAAACAAAACGCGGTACGCTCACAGGCAATTCTTTATTTTCTAATGCCACCTGCCTGGTTTCGTTCATGCTTTGCGCATGAACTGGCTGTTGAATCAGGAATATGCACATACCTGTCATCAACCATTTACACATTGGTTTCATTTTCTCCACCTCATTCGCCATCAGTCATCAATATTCAACAAATATAATAAACCCCTTTCTTTAATACCACAAACAATTAACTTTACTCCTATATATTATAAATAATTAAAAAAACTGCCTTACAATGTTTCAACCTTAAGAATACGTTCATAATCCTGTATTCCCTTGTGAGTATCCTTCCCTAAAATGGTCTGCTCATTGTGATATATGTTAAACGGTTTGATTTTCCTTGAACCCTTCATTTCTTCCATGTCAAAAAAAAGAAACGGAAAATCCTTTCTATTGGCTTGATTGCCGTTTCGATTATACATTTAATATGAATAAATGCTAAAATACAGTATAGTGGACATTTCGTATTCTCAGAATGGCATCGATACAGGACAAAACGGCCCTCCACAAGATTTTAATGAGCGTTTTTCCCCATCACAGGGGCACGCACATTTCTTTCAAAGAAAGTGGATTCATTTTCTATTTATCCTTACAATAATGAAGAGCGAATATCCATTTATCAATAAACGTATTTAGAGGAGTGACTAGCAGTTGAAAAGGATTTTCTCCGGCATTCAGCCATCCGGTTCCGTTACTTTAGGAAATTACATCGGAGCCATGAAACAATTCGTTAACTTACAAAATGAATATGAATGTTTCTTTTGTATTGTTGACCAGCATGCAATTACAGTTCCACAAGATCGCATTAAGTTAAGGAAAAACATTAAAACATTGGCCGCTTTATATTTGGCCATTGGTTTGGATCCTGAAAAGAATACCATCTTCATTCAATCAGAAGTACCTGCGCATGCTCAGGCAGGCTGGATTTTACAAAGTATATCCTATATAGGGGAACTTGAGAGAATGACGCAATTTAAGGACAAATCCGCTGGCAAAGAAGGGGTATCCGCAGCACTGCTTACATACCCGCCGCTGATGGCTGCCGATATTCTCCTTTATAGTACAGATGTGGTTCCTGTCGGGGAAGATCAAAGACAGCATCTTGAATTGACACGCGATTTGGCTGAACGGTTCAATAAAAAGCATAATGACATTTTTAAAATTCCGGAAATCAGCCTCCCTACAGAAGGGGCCCGTATCATGTCCCTTCAGGAACCAACCAAGAAAATGAGCAAATCTGATCCTAATAAAAAGGCAACGATTGCCTTATTGGATGATCCGAAGCAAATCGAAAAAAACATCAAAAGCGCAGTTACCGATTCGGAAGGAATTGTCCGTTATGATAAGGAAAACAAAGCGGGTGTTTCCAACCTGATGTCCATATACTCCATCTTCAGTGGAAAATCCTATTCAGAAATTGAAGAGATGTATGAAGGTAAAGGTTATGGTGACTTTAAAAGTGATTTGGCTGAGGTGGTTCTTGGAGAAATCCTACCAATCCAGGAACGCTTTAATGAATTGATCGATTCGCCTGAATTGGATGAGATTCTGGACCGCGGTGCAGAAAAGGCGAATATTGAAGCCAATAAAATGATCAGAAAAATGTATAATGGCATGGGACTTGGCAGAAAGAGATAAAAAAAGACGATCCTCATCGGATCGTCTTTTTTGTTCATAATATCGATGGACTATCGCCGGCCTCCACTTGCCAAAGCTTTTCAAAAAAAGGCTGCCCCTTCACAAGGTTTTCACAAAGTTGAAGATGCTTCTCTGACCAGCCTTCCTTCATTTCTTCATATAACTCAAGCCAAGCTATCTGAAAATCCATTTCTTGAATGCTTTCATATTTCTCAGGGGCCCATTCTGTATACCAATAGCGGATTTCAGCTGTGTTTTTCGCAGTGAATAATTGGTCCATGGCCATGAATAGCAATTGCTTAAGCTGTCTTTCTTTTCTTGTCAAACCGTTCATGAATAAGGGAGACGGCGACAAAATATGATATTCTTTCTCAGATGTAGGTTTTTCAGTAAAGGTGTAATCCATCTCATCATGGTTTTCTATCATGTCATAAACAATTTGTTCCTGCCGGGGAATTATTCTACTTTTCCTAATCGGAATATGATAACCTATCGTATCAACAGCTAAAATTCCATTTCCATCAGTCACGATAAAACAATAGTCAAGCTGAATTCTTTCATGATTTTTCCTTGCATATGCTTTTTGATAAACATCATTGAGCAATGGCTTAGGTAATTCTGACAAGTCGTTCTCTATGTAGTGGAACAATGTTGATGACACTTTCAACAAAGGAACTTGATCTAGTAGTTCGATCCCGTCATCCTTCCTCCATTCATGAAAATGACAAATATTATAGCCGTTTTCTTCTCCTTCAAACCAGTTAACCCATACATCATGAAGATATAGCATCATTCATCCCTCACTTAAACAAATTTCTGTTTGTCAATCAGTATAGGCAGGAACCATACAATTTATTCCTATTCTAGAAAACAGATTAAGAAAAAAAGAACGTATATATTAACTCTTTTTTGATATGAATTCTTCAGACTGGATAATGAATGATCTTTTCACAGAGAGCTTTTCAAAATTTTTCACCAGGTAATAGCCACTACAGTATCCAAGCATATACGGATATCCTTTCGCCCCAAGGAGAAGTGCATCATGAAGAGGATCTGTACGTTTTATCATGTGCTTTTCCTCTAAATGCTTGTTCCAAAATTCCCGTAGTTTATCTTCCTGATATAACTTAGTCCATTTCGCTAAAAATTTTGTTCCTAAATATTTTCCCACCGTTCTTTCCGCCAGTCCTTCCATGATCATCGTATCCAGGAGAGTGTATTCTTTTTCGTCCTTTTTCAAATGATGCAGACGGCAAACATGATGATATTCATGAATCAACAGGGCCTCCATTTCCTTTTCGGCCATCCCCGTGCCGTAAAAAAGGAAAAGTTTATCTTTAAATGCCAACCCTGACTTCGTTTCAACTTTTTTATTCCATATCCCTGAAGACATGAGCGGAAAAATATATATGGGAACATCAGGCCCTCCCCAAAGCTTCTTATAGGCTGTAAACAAGCTTTGAGTTTTTTCCCATGCATTATTTTCTTTTAAGTCTTTCCATGTGAGTTTTGTTTTTTGATTCGGCGAATACATGCCATGCTTTAATAAATGATGATAAATCATGTTCGAATCAAGGGTATTGTTGAATGTACTTTTAAGTCTTTCCATCATCTGTACCGGGCGGTTGAAATCCTTCATCATCCATTCATCGGTTGAAATGACTCCCATTTCCCATACACCTCCGCTTCCTATTGACTATCGTATGATTTTAAGAAGGCGGTTGACACATTTTATATCCCTCGCATTTGCATTTTCCCTTCAAAATAAAAAGAGCAGATCCCAAAGGATCTGCTCTTCCTTCATAACTTATTGATACTTCTTGAAAAGAATGGTTGCGTTATGTCCACCGAATCCAAGTGAATTACTGATGGCTGCATTGATTTCGCCCTTCCTTGCTTGATTCGGAACATAGTCCAAATCACACTCAGGGTCTGGTGTTTCAATATTGATGGTTGGAGGCAATATGCTGTCCCTTATTGCCTGAATCGTGAATATTGCTTCCACACCGCCTGCTGCCCCTAACATATGGCCTGTCATCGATTTAGTGGAACTTATTGCAAGTTTATTAGCATGGTCGCCAAAGACTTCTTTGACTGCCATCGTTTCGTATTTGTCATTGTATGGCGTACTCGTTCCGTGGGCATTCACATATTGGATGTCTTCCGGATTCAAACCTGCATCCTCAATTGCAATTTTCATTGCTCTTGCCCCGCCTTCTCCACCTGGTGCCGGAGCGGTAATATGGAAGGCATCTCCAGTTGAGCCATAACCAGCTATTTCAGCATAAATCTTGGCTCCTCTATTCAATGCATGTTCAAGATCTTCCAGAACGATAATTCCAGCTCCTTCCCCAATTACGAAACCATCACGATTAAGATCAAAAGGACGGCTAGCCGTTTGTGGATCAGGGTTGGTCGATAAAGCCGTATTTGCACAAAAGCCTGCAACCGACATTTTTGTGATTGGCGCTTCGGCCCCGCCTGTGATCATGACATCGGCATCGCCCCGTTGAATGGCTTTAAACGCATCCCCAATTGAATTTGTTCCTGTTGCACAGGCTGTTACCGTACATGAATTGATTCCTTTAGCACCCAGTAAGATAGAAACCTGGCCGGCTGCCATGTCCGGAATCATCATTGGAACGAAAAATGGGCTCACCCGTTTATATCCTCTGTTTAAAAAGTTTTCATGCTGTGTTTCAAGTGTCTCCAGCCCGCCGATACCCGAACCGATCCAGACCCCGACACGTGCAGCATTTTCATCGGTTATTTCCAGCTTGCTATCATTATATGCCATAACGGAAGCTGCAATTGCATAATGGGTAAAACGGTCCATTTTGCGTGCTTCTTTACGATTTATATATGTCTCTATATCAAATTCCTTGATTTCAGCAGCCACTTTAACGGGGAATTCCTCAGCATTCAAACGAGTTAAAGGCCCTATTCCCGATTTCCCCTCGATTATATTCTTCCATCCAGTTTCTGCATCATTACCAACTGGAGAGATTGCTCCAATACCTGTTACAACTACACGGCGTTTAGTCATTAAAAATGGCTCCTTCCTATTTTTAAAGCACTTACGTTTTGCTTCTTCTTTTATTTACCCCACCTAAGAGCGATCGCTCCCCATGTAAGGCCACCACCAAAACCGACCATGACGATTAAGTCATTGTCCTTGATTCTTCCCGCTTCCATTTCTTCCACAAGGGCCATTGGAATGGACGCTGAAGAAGTATTCCCATATTTATGAATCGTTTTTGTCATTTTTTCAAGCGGGAGATCCAATCGTTCCCTTGAGGCTTCCATAATGCGTATGTTTGCTTGATGCGGGACAAGCAGATCCACATCTTCTTTTGTCAAACCAGCTTTGTCCAATACACTCAGGCTGGATTCCCCCATCTGACGGACAGCAAATTTAAATACTTCACGTCCATTCATATGAATGAAATCTCCTTCCTGTAATAAGTGCTTCCCACCGGTTCCATCTGCTCCTAATTCAAAGGAAAGGACTCCTTTGCCTTCAGATACAGGTCCAAGTACAACTGCACCCGCTCCGTCACCAAAAAGTACAGCAGTATTGCGGTCTTCCCAATTGGTTACTTTCGAAAGTTTTTCAACACCGACAATCAACACATGCTTATATGCACCTGACTTAATAAATTGCTGTGCCGTGATCATTGCATACATAAAACCGGCACATGCAGCACTTACATCCATTGCAGCTGCCTTCATCGCTCCCAATTTCTCTTGAATCATGCAAGCGACAGAAGGAAACGACTGATCAGGTGTAACAGTAGCTACAAGAATTAAATCTATCTCTTCAGCAGAAATTTCCGCATTTTTCAATGCAGCTTTTGCGGCTTGATAAGCCATATCTGATGTATCAATATCATCATTTGCAATTCTTCTTTGCTCAATACCCGTCCTAGTCCGGATCCACTCGTCGGAAGTGTCCATAATTTTTTCTAAATCCGCATTTGTAACGATTTTGTCGGGTAAGTAGCGGCCAAGCCCTAGTATTCCAGCATTCATCTTGCCATCCCCTTATATTTTTATGAGTTATTATAATCATCTATTATTACCTGGTACTAATTTTATATAAAAAAAGACTTCCTTGCAAGAGTTAACAGTTTGAAAGGCTAAAGAAATCTCTTTCAGAAGTCGGTCAAGCGCCTATGCCAAGGGAGATTTAGGACATACATTATAAATAAAAGGAGGAATTCATTGTGGACATCTTCAATCGCAACCGCGAAAGAAACCCGGATGATCATTTTTCGAATTTGATGTTTGGCAGGAAGGCTGAACCGGAGCAAGAGGAATCGAAAGTTGATAACATGCAATTGATGGAGAGCGTTGAAACATTGATGGGCTTATACAGTCAATACAAACCGACCATTGATAAAATTAATCTGAACCCATTGATTGCCAAGTTCTTGAAAAAAGAATAAAAATATTAAGGCTGCCGTTTAACCGGACAGCCTTCCTTTAATTAACGCTGAGCATCTTGTTTACCAAGCTCATAAGCTTCTTGCATTACGCTTTTAAAGAGCTCCATGAATGGCTCTGCCATCTCCATTGAGAATGTAATCCCGCTTGCTTCAAGCTTCGCTTTAGCCTCTGGGAAGTATTTCATGGCAATCCCCATAAATTCAAGAGTTTTATCTGAACTCATTCGCGTTTCCCCCCTATCTTTTGAATATTCATCCAATTGATCATTGTGATGCCAAATAAAGCTCAATATTATCATAATTCCACAAGACCCATTCGTAAAGGGCGCACATATAAAATCATGAATATCTTTTGATGTGAATTCCTATCCTTGAACATTATAGTACAAGACATATAGATTAGAGGCAAATATACAGTTTTGCACTTCCCTAATATCGAAAACTATCGATTTCATATTTTCCCGATCATGCGCTTCGCCTTCATATTTGGTTATCGCTCTCCCAAGTCAGTCTCGCTTTCTCCACTTTTTAAGTAAGTTTAATCGTTTATTATGTTTTCTTTGTAAAGCAATGCCTTCTTCTGGTTCCATTTTGCATTGCACTTCAAATATTGTTCCTTTATTGATTTTAGTTGTTGAGTGGGAAGTGAATGAATCCATACTTTCACTAAATATTAACTCGGCACATTTATTCCAATGGTCATCAATACTGCTGCACAATTGGATGTCCCTATCGGAAGAGGAGGTAAGCACTGCTTCCAAAGCGTTAACAAAATCAGTGATATAGAGAGCATCTCCGGTATATTCGGCAGCAATTGCCGCTTTGATATCAGACTGTCCAAGCTGATTGATTCCAGCTTCAAAGCTCATGCCTTCCGATTGCCAAGGTCCATAAATCGTCGGTAAAAATATGATTTTCGTAGAATCTATTTCACGAATCGAGCTTAATATGGACTGAAATACACTGACATCTTTTTCAATGGGCATGAAAAGTACGAAATTTGGCGTTTCATCCTTGCCATTTTTGAATTTCTCAATGAATGAAACGATTTCGCCTATCAGAAAATCGATTTTGTCCAATTTTCCGCTTTGAATATCGTAAAGAGATATGAATACCGTGTCCTGCTGTGAAATATCCAATAATTGAAGCTTATTTATCGGAAAGTATATATAATTTGAATTCCTGCCTATTTCAAGTTCCTTTTCTTCCATAATATATTGACTTGCTTCGGAATCAGCCCAATCAATTCCGATTACTTCTTTACCTTGGTTCAAAAAATATTGAGTCACATAGAATCCCACAAATCGATAAGTGCCAATGACAATGTTTGTTTGCATAAATACAGCCTCCTCGTATGCCATCAAGCCCACTTCACCCGGCACGTCTAGTTTTTTTAGATGCTGTATCGTATGCAAACTATTGTAAAAATATATCACTTCTCATAAAATCTCTTCATTCTCATTGAAAAACTTTTGTATTTGATAGGGGATTTTATAACGTTTTTCGGGCAATATATACGTCAGTTGCAAATCTGTTTTTCTAGCCAGCTGGATTTGCCGATAAAGGGAGGCTTGCTCTTTCCGTAAGCTTCCAAAAACCTGGATCACTTTCAAGGGGATATTCTCTGCGATAACTGAATCCTCAGTGTCCAGGATATGCTGTTCACATTCGGCTGGATCGAGCTCATATGCAGCAGCAACCTCTGACAGCCACTTTTTAAAGAAGAACTTGTTTTCCTTTTCTTTCTCAAGTTGTGCTTTCAATGAAAAAACCGGATCAATCAATACGACAGACCGAATTTTATTTCCAAGTTCATTCATTAGCTTTAGGGCAAGTAGTGCGCCTGTCCCCTCTGCCAATATATGAACCCTTTGATTGACTATTTCTTTTTTCATGAAAAGAATATATAGGTTAAGGGAAAGGTCCAGTGCTTTAGGACTGCCCCAGTTGGCTCCGTGAAAATTGGATGAAAATAGCGTGTATCCGTATTCCTTTAAATATTCCAATATCTGCAGCCTGCCAGGATGCTGCAGCCAAAAGCTGCTGTCTTTTTCGACAAAATGACTACGGTCTCCAATTACCATTACGGAAAAACCACTGGGCCGCTCTGGATAATAGATGATATTCCATTGCTCATCAATTTGAAAAGTTCGTTGTTCCATCGTTCAAACTCCTTTAAGGAATATTACTACTACTATATTAATTTATGAAGAAAAATAGAAAGGGTCAGTGGAAACGCCTAACTTCTTATCTTAAATTAACCAAGCATGGACGATTTTTGTTTTAATTCCCCCCTATGATTTCCCATTTAGGGTTTGGAACCAACTTGTCTGCCGGAAAAAGTTCTCTTATGATTTAATGTATTGAATTATTTAAAGGTTATTATTAAAAACACGTTTTAACTGTATATTAATTATGGTAAGATAAAAATGAATGTAGTGGAATGAGGTGAAATTCGATGCGTTATGCTTGGGCAATTTTTTGGACATTCTTATTAGTGCATATGACTGTATATGTTGTTTCTTCCATGATCGGACTTTCATACGATGCTGCGCAGGGAACGATTCTAGGATTAGCTGCTGCTATCCTGATTCTTATCATCCCTGCTATCTTGCCTGCCGGGCCAGCTAAAGACTCTCATCAACATTAAGAAGAAGCAAAAGAGGACATCCTTTTTAGGATGTCCTTTTTTGTTATACCGTACTTTGCTTACGTGTAAACAACATTTCAACGTTTTTATATGAGGACCAATTCATCATGATCATGATCAATCGTTATTCCTTCTTTAAGCTCAACAGTCCCAGCTATGATTTTACGGGCGATTTTCGTTTCCAGATGCTTTTGGATGAATCGCTTCAGCGGTCTTGCTCCATATACCGGGTCATATCCCTGGTCCGCAATGAATTCCTTAGCCGCTTCTGTGACGTTCAGGACTATATTTTGTTCAGTTAACCTTACCTGTAATTGATGAACCATTTTATCCACGATTTCAACGATTTCTTGTTTCGTCAGAGGTTTGAATAAAACAATGTCATCAACGCGATTTAAAAATTCGGGACGGAAATGGCCTCTTAATTCTTTAAAGACCTGATCTTTTATTTCTTCTTCAATGCCACCATCCTCCCGGTTGGACTGCAATAAGAAATGGGAACCGATATTGGAAGTCATGATGATCACCGTATTTTTACAGTTGATTGTTCTGCCTTGGGAGTCTGTAATCCTTCCATCATCCAACATTTGCAGCAAAATATTGAAGACTTCCGGATGCGCCTTTTCAATTTCGTCTAATAATATGACTGAGTATGGGTTTCTCCTAACAGCCTCCGTAAGTTGGCCTCCTTCCTCAAATCCAACATATCCAGGAGGTGCACCAACAAGGCGGGACACGGAATGTTTCTCCATATATTCTGACATATCGATTCGAATCATATGTTCCTCACTATCGAATAACGTTTCTGCCAAAGCTTTTACCAATTCGGTTTTACCGACACCAGTCGGCCCAAGAAAAATGAATGAACCGATTGGTCTGTTTGGATCTTTAATTCCCGCCCTTGCTCTTAAAACGGCATCGGATACGAGTTCCACCGCTTCTCCTTGACCTATTACACGTTCATGCAGAATATCAGATAGGCGAAGCAGTTTCTCCCTTTCACTTTCCACCAGCTTGCTTATCGGAATTCCCGTCCACCTTGCAACAATCGAGGCAATTTCCTCCTCCGTCACTTCCTGGCGAAGCAATCGTGATTCCTGTTTTTCCTTTTCCAATTCGTCTTCCATTGTTTCCAATTCTTTTTGAAGCTGCGGAATCCTTCCATGCCGAAGTTCAGCTGCCCGGTTAAGGTCATAGTCATTCTCTGCCTGTTCCAGTTCATGACGCAGTTTCTCAAGCTCTTCACGTTTATCCTGCACCTTCTGAAGCGCTGATTTCTCCATTTGCCACTTGGATTTCATGCTATTCGCTTGATCCTGAAGTTCTGATAGTTCTTTTTGAAGCACTTCCAGCCTTGCCTTGCTTTGAGGGTCCTCCTCATTTTTCAGGGCCGCTTCTTCAATTTCAAGTTGCATGACTTTTCTCGTGATTTCATCCAGCTCGGATGGCATTGAGTCGATTTCCATCCGGATCATCGCACATGCTTCATCCACAAGATCTATAGCTTTATCCGGTAAAAACCGCTCCGTTATATATCGGTTCGAAAGGACAGAGGCCGCAACGATCGCCCGATCATGTATCCTGACGCCATGGTGAATTTCAAACCGTTCCTTTAATCCCCGCAAAATTGAAATTGTATCTTCCACATCCGGTTCAGGAACCAGAACCTGTTGGAAACGGCGTTCCAGAGCCGGATCCTTTTCAATATATTGCCGATATTCATCAAGGGTCGTTGCACCGATACAATGCAGCTCACCACGCGCAAGCATCGGCTTTAACATATTTCCGGCATCAAGTGCGCCATCCGTTCTTCCTGCACCGACAATTGTGTGTAATTCATCAATGAATAAAAGAATTTTACCGTCACTCTTCTTGATCTCATTCAACACCGCTTTTAGGCGTTCCTCAAATTCACCGCGGAATTTGGCCCCTGCAACAAGTGCACTCATATCTAGTGAAAAAACGGTCTTATCCTTTAAACCTTCCGGCACATCCTTCCTGACGATCCTTTGTGCCAACCCCTCGACAATCGCTGTTTTACCTACTCCAGGTTCTCCTATTAATACAGGATTATTTTTCGTTTTACGTGAAAGGATCCGGATGACGTTACGGATTTCCGTATCTCGGCCGATTACTGGATCGACCTTCCCCGATTTAACCTCAGCAACGAGATCTCTGCCGTATTTTTTCAGTACTTCATAAGTGCTTTCAGGATTTTGACTAGTCACTCGCTGATTCCCCCTTATATCGTTTATAACCCGTTTTGCTATATCATAATCAATTCCATATGATGAAAAAAGCCTGATTACATTCGTTTTATTGACTTGCAACGACGCAAGCAGTATATGTTCGACGGATAAATATTCATCCTCCCACATTTGCATTTCCTTTTCGGCAGCCGTCAAAATTTGCTGTAGGGAGGTTGACATGTAAACCTGGGAAACACTCCCTCTCACTTCCGGTAATCGATCCAGTTCCTTATTTAGCTCTATATCAAATAGATTCATCGGTTTACCAGATTCCGATAAAATCCTGATTAATAAACTTTCATCCTGTTCCATTAAGGCCTTTAATAAATGCAGCTCCGTCAACTCGGGATTCCCTCTATCTTTGGTTAGTTCCTGGCCGCCAATGAACGCCTGTTGGGTTCTCTCCGTCATATTATTAATATCCATCTTGAAACCTCCCATTCATCTATATCATGAACGAATTATCACTCGGTTTGACCAACTTTGACCTTTATATTTTCATTATACTTCTAATTTTCCCCATGTAAAGGAAAGTTATAAAAAATGCAGGAGGTATGGAGGATAAACGGAAAAAACCTTTCTTCAAAAAGAAGAAAGGCAGACCCATTTGTAAAATGGCATAAAATCACTGATTGGCTGAAACAAAACGACTTATGCTTTTACGGCCGTTTTATTATAACCATGAAATTCATCGACGAATTGGAAATCTTTATCCGTGCGACCTGCTAGGATCGTATCTCTGAGCAGAATGCCTGCATCGGTCGTATTGTGGATGATTTCCCCCCACATTCTTGCACTCGTTTGAACATTAGCTGTACGCGGAATGCGTTCCTCTTGATATTCCAAAAATGCCTGTTCAATGTCATTTCCATGCTTATGAAGCATATCCGACAAATAAGCTGCATCTTCTAAAGCCTGGCAAGCCCCTTGTGCCAAGTATTGGAGCATCGGATGTGCCGCATCGCCCGTAAGCGTAATTCTTCCTTTACTCCAATTATCAATTGGTAACCGGTCATACATCGGCCAGCGGCGTTGCCTTTGAATGAATGAAATCGCATTTTGAACAAGCTCACAAGTTCCGGCAAATACACTGTCCATTTCTTCCGGGGTTCCCCATTGATCGGTTTTTTCGTTTTCTTCCGTGTATTGAGAACTTTTGAACACCACTACTTGGTTGTAAAGTTCCCCCCTTCTAACCGGGTATTGAACAAGATGAAGGTTTGGCCCAATCCACATATACACATCATCTAAATCTCCATGGCTCGTAACCTCTTCCATCGGAATCGCTCCCCTGTATGCAACATATTGAGAGCAGATCGGTTGATCTTCCACAAAAAGTTTCCGTGCCTTGGACCATAATCCATCGGCTCCAATGACAGCAGTTCCTGAATGTTTAGACCCGTTGGCTGAAGTAACCGTAACTTCACCTTCATTTTCTACTGTTTCAATAATGGTTTGGTTCGTAACCAGTTCAATATAAGGGTTATTTTCACAAGCTTCAGCCAGTACTTTATGCAAATCGGAACGATGCAAGACAACATATGGCGCTCCATATCTTTCTTTATAAACATCACCTAAATCCAAAGCGGAAAGCTCTTTGCCGGAAAAGGCATCCATCAGCACCAATCTTTTTGGAAATACTGCAATTTCATTGATTTTATCCATGACGCCTAAACGCTGCAATACGTTGGTGGCATTTGCTGCAAGCTGAATCCCTGCACCAATTTCTCCAAATTCGGGAGCTTGTTCAAGGACCTTTACATACTGTTTAGTTTCTGCGATTCCTAAAGCAGTTGCCAAACCGCCAATTCCCCCACCGATAACTATGAATGGTTTTTTTTCTGTGCTCATCATCAATTCCCCCTATATTAGTTGCTTTTAGCCAATGTTGCGGACAATGCCACAGTAAGCGTTTTCATTCGGCTGGCATTCCATATATTCATCAGGATCAAGCTGAAAGTCCCAAACAGATTACTTTTAAACCAAAACAGGCTTGAATTCACTTTCAATCTTTTGGTAACCATTGTTTGTGTCTAATGCCTGTTGCTGTTCCAAATCGAATCTCTCCATTATTGGTAGGTCGTTTACCGAGAATAAGTAAGAATCCGCTTCTGCAACGTGCTCATGCCATGCCCAATTCGGAACGACGAAATAATCTCCCTTGGACCAGTCAAAACGCACTCCATTAATAACGGTATAGCCTGATCCTTGGTGCACTTGATAAATTGTGGAATGGGTATGGCGATGCGCTTTCGTATGGAAACCTTTAGGAAGTTTCTGCATCCATGCCCCCATCGTCGGATTGGCCGTTTGGCCATTTGACGGATTGATATATTCCACTGCGAAACCTTCATATGGGTCCGGTTCGAAATTCATTAATCCTTCTATCGCTGCTTTTGTGCCTTTCCACTTGTAATTGGCAAGCGGTGCCACTTGTGAATAACGGTCGGATACTGGACGAACCATCCCGCCTTGATAACGGAGCTCTGAAAAATTATCCGGACGTTTAGGCGTTTCAATCCGATCTGGATATGGTTCAAAGAAAGTGCCACCTATGGAATAGATGGTTGGGATATCAAGGGCATCCATCCAAATCATTGGTTTTTCGCCTACATGTCCATGACCATGCCATAGGTTTTTAGGCGTGATCAAGAAATCTCCTTCTTCCATGAATATCCTTTCTCCCTGCACGATGGAGTAGGCACCTTCACCATTCGTAATGAAACGAAGTGCACTTTGGGAGTGACGGTGGGAAGGGGCCACTTCACCTGGCAACAATAGCTGAACTGCTGCATAAAGCGTTTGTGTCGTTGAAGCCCATCCCCAAGGCTGGCGATAAGTAAGGCCAGGGTTTTGAAAATAAATGGCCCTGCGCTCCCCTCCTCGGTCAGGTGTGAAGATTTCAGCTGCTTCCATCAATTTTTTTGTCAAAAGCTCTTCTTTCCATAAATAAGCATGTGCATGAGGTTTAGGTTCATGGTCCATCAAAGCGGGAATGGCTTCCCACAGTGGCCCAAGGTTATACTGCTGAATATCCTTTGTAAAATCTTTTACGATTGTACTGTTCATGTATTCCGATTTTTCAGCCATATTAATCCCTACTTTCTTTTTTATCTTTCCTCACTGGATTTTAGAAAGATTTCGCTTAATTTGATCATAGTGTCCTGAAACATGCTCATCGATGAAGTGATCGACTATATAAGAAACTGGTTTGTTTCCGAATTTAGCGAAATTCCGGTGTGGCGATTCTTTGGATAGTGTTTCTTCATCTAAATTCCCCAGACTGCTCTCCACTTTATATTTAAGCTCCTCCACTTGCTTCATGACATCATCTACAGCAATTTTGTCAGTATCGGTAACTGCTGCCAATCGGGCTGGATCTTGCAATCCACGCCCCCATTTGGCTCCAGGCATCGCTATTACAGTTTCCACTTCACCTAACCAATAAGGAATGGCCTCAGCTAAATGGGAAAGTATCTGCATGATAGACCATTCATCATCTGCCGGCTTAAATCGGATCGTTTCTTCCGGTAGGTTTGCCGCTGTCTCAAGAATGTGGTCGATTGATTGTTGAACCGATTGGATTGATGTCCCGATCTCCTGATAAGCCATTTTATTTTCCCTCCCCGACACGTCGAACACGATTTTCAAGATAACCTATTTTGTCGATTTCGATTTTGACAACGTCACCATCTTTTAAGAACACTTGTGGATCACGGGCTACTCCTACCCCACCAGGTGTTCCTGTGAGTACGATGTCACCTGGTTCAAGAGTCATTAAATTCGATAAGAATTCAACTAAATACTTCACATCGAATACGAAGTTGGATGTATTCGTTTTTTGGCGTTCTTCACCATTTACCGTTAATCGGACATTTAAGCCAGATGGATCGGATAGTTCATCGGAAGTGACTAACCAAGGCCCCATCGGAGCACTTCCTTCAACCGTTTTCCCTTGAAGCCACTCAAGTGTACGCCGTTGGATATCACGGTACGTTACATCATTCGCAATTGTATAACCAGCCACATACTCAAGAGCATCTTCTTTTGATACATTACGTGCCCTTTGTCCGACTACAAAAGCAAATTCCGCTTCATAATCTAGTTGTTCAGAGATTGGGAAAAACGGTATATCATCCTGGGGACCGATTACTGTATTGGCGAACTTTGCGAATACCACAGGGAATGGCGGCAGTTCACGACCCATTTCAGCAATGTGCTCACGGTAGTTATGTCCGACACAAATAATTTTGCCTGGCTTTTGGACAGGAGCCTCAAGCTTTATATTTTCAATTTCATGCACCAATTTATGTCTGAAGGAATCACGATTGTTAATAGCATAGTCCGCAGCCTTTTTCGCGATGGAAAGGCTTTCATTCCCTCCCTGTAAAAACGCCTCCATTGTTGCAGGGACATACGCTTCAGCGATTTGTTCACTGCGAAGTTTCCCTTCGCTTTCAAGAAGCGCTTGATAGGCATAGTTCAAGTCAACTACTACATTATTCGGGTAAATTGCACCAATACGTTTATATCCTTGAATGCTGAAAGTTACTAATCTCATATTTCATTCTCCTTTATTAATCCGGATTTTTTAAAAACCTCTTTTTGATGCCACCATCCTAATTCTGCTGGATTCACTTCACAAACCAGAATTTGAACGGCTATACATCTCACTAATTTCACTTATAGATAACATTGTTCACTATTTATATAAATAATAACTTAATTTTCGGAATACTGTCAAGAAACTATTGCAAATTTTTGTGCAAATGTTATCATCTACACCATTATGAGTACTTCGGAATCAATTTTAAAATCCGCTAAATTTATTTATTTAAAAGGAAAAGTATATTGATAGCTTCAAGCAGCAGGCGGTTTTTCATGCTAAATTTCATTTATATTTTACAGATTCTGATATACTAGACCTAAATTAAAACAGATTAGGGAGATTGACTTATGGAAATCGTAAAATCCGGTTCGACGATTCAATCATTACAAATAGGGATGGGCATCATAGATTTACTTGCTTCCCAAAGGACTCCTTTAAGATTCTCTGATATTCAAGAATTAACGGAAATAACGAAAAGTAACCTCTATAAGTATTTGAATACTTTGACTCAGCTTGAGTTGCTATATCGTGATAAGACAACCGGTATGTATCACCTTGGGAGCAAACTGATTCAATACGGCATGGCAGCGATAGGAAATGAGGATGTCACGAGCAGAATAACTCCTTATTTACAGGAAATCAGTCACCATACTTCTTGCACAGTCCTTTTTTCCGTTTGGACATACGATGGACCAATCACGGCGAAAATTTGGAATTCCAACCAAAACTTAAACATCGGGGCACAGTTAGGTACGCGTCTTCCGCCATCATCCTCATCCGGAAAGGTATTCACTGTTTTTCAGGATCCTTCCTTGACAGCCGAATGGATTGAAAAAGATCGTAATGTTACAGGCTCGTTCCTTAAAGAAACAGATGAATATCATGAAATTCGGAGATACAAAATAGCTTTTGCCAAAGAGCCTCTTGTACCTTCTGTTTCCTCCATGTCCATTCCGGTTTTTAATTATAATTCAGAATTGTTGGGAGCGATCACTGCCGTTGGGTTCACCGAAAGCATTCCAGATCATTATGATGATCCCTTAAGCGACTATTTAAGAAAGAGCTGTTTGGAAATCTCGAAAATATTCGGTTATTCCGCTGAATAGAAAAAAGCAGGAAAAAGGATGCGATCATTCCTTTTTCCTGCTTTTAGATGTTTCATGGCTTCCGCTTATATGTCCAGATCCGGTTATGATTGGATGTTTCAGGAAAAGAATCCCCTGCATCAAGCTTTACCATTTTCGGATTCACTACCGTGCTGCCCGTTTCACCGATTTCTACGTAGGTCCCATTATTAGGTGCCTTCTGACCCGGCTTAAATTGACGATTTTGCCCCATAGATCTCACCCCTTTACATGCTTTCCCTGTTATTATTACCAGGTTCCTTTCTTTCATGTCAGAAAAATTAGGAAAGTGGCTTGAATCAAAAAGGCATCTGCTCAGAGAGCAAACGCCTTTTTTTTAAGACATTAAGTCCACCAGGACCGCCTTTTGGGCATGAAGACGATTTCCGGCTTGGTGGAAAACGACGGAATTAGGTCCATCGATGACTTCAGCCGTTACCTCTTCTTCCCTGTGTGCAGGCAGGCAATGCATGAATAAGTAATCTTTTTTGGCAAGTTTTACAAGTTCACTATTGATTTGATAATCTTTAAAAGCTTCTAAGCGGATACCATTCTCGAATTCCTGCCCCATGGAGGTCCAAACATCGGAATAGACGATATCCGCATCTTCTATAGCTTCCGAAGCGGAGGTCGTGACCACAATTTCACTGCCAGTTTCTTCTGCCACTTTTTGAGCATAGGCGACGACCTTTTCATCAGGTTTGTAGGCCTCAGGACACCCAATGGAAAAATCCATTCCCATTTTTGCACAGCCTACCATCAATGAATTGGCAACATTATTGCCATCACCGATATAACTCATCTTCAAGCCTTTTAACTTCCCTTTTATCTCGATGATTGTCAAGAAGTCTGCAAGCACCTGACAAGGATGCGCAAGATCTGTTAATCCATTGATGACTGGGATAGAGGCATTTTCTGACAATTCCAGGATTTTTTCATGCTCGAAGGTACGAATCATGATGCCATCAATATATTCAGAAAGGACTTTTGCAGTATCGGAAATAGTTTCACCACGCCCAATTTGCAAGTCATTGCCACTTAAGAACAAAGCGTGTCCGCCAAGCTGCATCATGCCTACTTCAAAAGATACACGGGTACGGGTAGACGATTTTTCAAAGATCATCCCTAGCGTTTTCCCTTTTAAAGGCGTATATTCTTCACCAGCATGCAATTTGGCTTTAATGGCCTGCGCTAGCTTTAACAAATCTGCAATTGCCGTTGGTGCAGACTCCTTCATGGTTAAAAAATCTTTTCCATTTAAAATCTTCGCTTGTGTCGGTGCCGTCATTGAACTCATACGTGTGACACTCCTTTCGAATATGGTACAAGCCATTCCTGAAGCGAGGTAACCCCTGGATCAGCATTTTCTAACGATTGTAGATAGGCCTTGAAAGTCTCTTCTTCCGTAAATGCAAGCAGTCGGTATTTCGCTGCAAGTAACCTTAGCTTCTTATCTTCTTCCGTTGTTCCATATGCCAAAACGACTGCCGCGTTTCCTTCATTTAACCATTTATCAAAATCTGAATTCCCCAATGTCAAACCCGCTTCTTTGATTTGCATTAACAAATCTTCACTTAATTGGACTGATTCTGATTGATAAACTCCTGTAGTATGTTTAGCTTTTTGAGCATGGAATACTTTGGTCAACGCTTCATTTACCGTTTCTCCAATGGCGATTCCTTCACCTGTTGATTTCATTTCCGGACCTACCTTCGAATCAAGTCCGCTTAGTGCAAATGTAGAGAATACTGGATATTTGACGACAGCATATGGAATTTCCTCCATTAAGCCTGTTTTATCGAACACATTCGACAATGAATATTTCCCGAGCAATATTTTTGTCGCTATTTGCACCAAGGATACATCAGTCACTTTACTGATGATTGGAATTGTCCGGCTGGCGCGAGGATTCACTTCCAATACATATACACTATTTCCCTCAATCACGAATTGGATGTTCATGAGTCCTTTATACCCAAGTTCCCTAACTAGTTTTTTAGCATAAAGGGTCATTTTATCTTTGATATCATCCGTTAAGGATTGAGCTGGCAATAATGCCATGCTATCCCCTGAATGGACGCCTGCTTTCTCTATATGTTCTGCAATGATGGGAATGTATACTTCATTTCCATCCGCAATCAAATCGATTTCGGCTTCCTTCCCTGGAATATAGGAATCGATCAACACGGGATATACAAGTGCCGATCCATTTGCGATTCTATTCAATAAGCTTTCCTTGGAGCGGATGATTTCCATTCCCTGACCGCCAATTACATAGGATGGACGTAAGAGCACTGGAAAGCCTATTGCCTCTGCACTGGCAATTAATTGTTCTTCACCATTAGCCATTGAACCCGGTACATGGGGGATATCCAGTTTTTGAAGAAGCTGATAAAAACGATCACGGTCTTCCAATTGATCAAGTGTATCGAATGAAGTCCCCAACAAATTGACACCGTATTCTTCCAGACCTTTTGCCAAGTTTATCGCAGTCTGCCCACCGAATTGGACGATAACATCTTCAATATCTTCCGCCTCTATTACATTCAGAACATATTCAAGAGTTAAAGGTTCGAAATATAGGCGGTCTGCCGTCGCAAAATCCGTGCTTACCGTTTCCGGGTTATTATTGATCATGATCGTTTCGACATTTTCATCCTGGAGTGCATAAACACCGTGAACCGAACAATAATCAAATTCAATCCCCTGTCCGATGCGGATCGGACCGCTGCCAATCATCAACACTTTCTTTTTAGCCGTTTTTTTCTGTTCGTTCTCACCAAAATATGTTGAATAATGATAGTTCGTATGTGATTCGAACTCGGCTGCACATGTATCAACCGTTTTGTAGACAGCAGTTACGCCCAGTGATTTCCGGTGTGCTCTCACTTCCATTTCATTTACTTTCCATACGGAAGCAAGATAGCGATCTGAAAAGCCCTTTTCCTTGTAAGATTGAAGTTCTTCCCTTGTTATCTGATCGATTTCCTTAGCTTCAATTTCCATTTCGTTTTGGATCAATGAAGCAAAGGATTTAAGGAAGAAATAATCTATGGCTGTCGCTTCATGGATTTCTTCAATCGTCACACCTTTTCTAAGCATTTCAAAAATGACAAAGATTCGTTCATCAGATTTTTCGGCAAGCTTTCCCCAAAGTTCAGGAACCGTTTTATTTTTCAGCGATGATAGCTGCAGCCCAATCGTTTTCAATTCCAAAGAATCGACGGCCTTTTGGACTCCACCCTCAAAGCTGCGGTGTAAAGCCATCACTTCACCAGTCGCCTTCATCTGTGTTCCCAATTTGCGGTTGGCGGTCGTGAATTTATCGAATGGCCACCTCGGGAACTTCACAGCTACATAGTCAAGAGCAGGTTCGAAGCTTGAATATGTGCTTTTCGTTACAGGGTTGATGAGCTCCGATAAATCGTAGCCGACAGCGAGCTTTGCAGCTATGCGGGCTATGGGATAACCTGTTGCTTTGGAAGCTAGTGCCGATGAACGGCTGACGCGCGGGTTTACTTCTATTAAATAATATTGCTTGCTATTAGGATCAAGTGCAAATTGAATGTTACAGCCGCCAATGATACCTAAAGCAGAAATGATTTTAATGGAAGCGGCACGCAGCATCTGAAACTCATCGTCCGATAAAGTCTGTGATGGTGCCACGACGATCGAATCACCTGTATGAATCCCTACCGGATCGATATTTTCCATATTACAGATGGTGATGCACGTATTGTTGCCATCTCGCATAACTTCATATTCTACTTCCTTATAACCAGCTATGCTTCTTTCAATCAAGCATTGTGTTATTGGGCTTTCTTGCAGTCCGCCCCGTACAAGTTCCTTAAAGGTATCCAGTGAATCAGCAATCCCACCGCCAGTTCCGCCAAGTGTATAAGCGGGACGAACGATGATGGGGAAACCGATTTTGTCGGCAAATGCCAACGCTTCTTCAAGAGTATGAACAATTGTACTATCGGGAACGGGTTCACCTATTTCAAACATCAGCTCACGGAACAGTTCACGATCCTCCCCTTTTTTGATGGAGTCGATCGGAGTTCCCAATAATTTGACTTTATATTTTTCAAGTACTCCAGTATCATCCAATTGATAAGCAAGATTCAATCCTGTTTGACCGCCTAATGTAGCGAGCAGGCCATCCGGCTTTTCTTTGGAAATGATCTTTTCCAGTACATCAACTGTTAAAGGTTCGAAATAGACAGCATCCGCATTCATATCATCAGTCATGATCGTTGCAGGATTGTTGTTGACCAGTATGACTTTATATCCTTCTTCCTTTAAAGCAAGGCAGGCCTGTGTACCTGCATAATCGAATTCGGCGGCCTGCCCGATGACAATCGGCCCCGAACCAATCACTAAAATGGTCTGTATCGTGTCGTCCTTAGGCATAAGCTTTTTCTCTCCCGCTATAATCATTTATCATTTGTAAAAAGTCGTTGAATAGTAATGAACTCTCGATAGGTCCTGGATTTGCCTCTGGGTGGTACTGGGTAGTGAAGATTGGCAAGTCTTCATGCATGAGCCCCTCAACCGTGTTATCATTCACGTTTCTGAATCTCACTTGCAGCGATGTTCCTTGTAAGCTCGGTTCATCAACCTCATAACTATGGTTCTGCGAACTCATATACACCTTTTTCGTTTTCAAATCGACCACGGGCTGATTCGCACCGCGATGCCCAAACAGCATTTTTTTGGTATTTCCACCTAAGGCAAGGGCCGTTAATTGATGACCGAGGCAAATGCCCATCGTTGGAAAATTCGTAATGATCTTTTTTATGTTTCCTAAAAGGTATTCAAGCTGTTTTGGATCCCCAGGCCCATTTGAAAGCAAAATACCATCTGGCTTCAAGTCCTTGATTTGTTCGAATTCAGTATCGAATGGTACGACAGAGACTCGGCAGCCTTGCTCGACCAATGAATCCAATATGGATTTTTTATAGCCGAAATCCATCATTACCACGTGCTTGTCGCCTTCCCCAAAACTCTCGACAACCTTTGTGGATACCTCAGCAACGTGGGCTGATAAACCAACCAGGCCGGGTACGGCAGTGTATTCTTCTTCCGCTGTGATGACTGCCTGCATGGAACCTTCCTGTCTTATATTCTTAACGACCGCTCTTGTGTCAACATGGCTTAAAAGAGGAATGTTCCACTTGTCTAAATATTCTCCAAGTGAATATTTAGCTTGATAATGGGAATGGCTCATATTTCCTTCATATACAATCACACCGGCAACATGCGGCTTCTTACTTTCAAAATCATGTTCATTGATTCCATAATTTCCGATCAGTGGGTATGTGAAGATGACAATCTGGTCCTTATACGAAGGATCTGTCAACACTTCTTGATATCCGGTCATTCCTGTGAAAAAGACAATCTCTCCAGTGATTGTTTTTTCAGTCGTTTTAGTCAGCAGTTCCCCTTCAAAGACGGAACCATTCTCTAAATATAGATAGCTTTTCATGATCTTCACCTCTTTAGATGATGTATATTTATATATACGATAGCATAATTATTCATTTTGTTCCATAAAAATTCAATAAATTTAGATAGTTTGTTTTATTCCCAATACTTTTTTTATTTTATTTATCGCCATATCGATCTCCGATTCGGTAACTGTCAGGGATGGGAGTAAACGAAGCACTTTAGGACCTGCACTCAATACAAGTAAGCCCTCTTCTTGCAGTTCCATTAAAAACACCTGAACATCTTGTTTACATTCAATTCCGACCATCATTCCCAGACCGCGAATCTCTTTCACTTCTTCCATGTCCTTCAATGCTTTTGCCAATTCGCTCCCAAGGTATTCAGCCTTTTTAACGGTTTCTTTTAAAAAACCTGATTGGAAAATTTCCTTTAACACGGCTTCGGCCGCCGAAACACTAACGGGATTACCTCCAAAAGTGGATCCATGACTTCCAGGGTTAAAGAACTCAGACAGCGCTTCCTTCCCAATCATTGCACCGATTGGCAGGCCATTTCCCAGCCCCTTTGCTGAAGTGATGATGTCCGGTTGGATATTGAAATGCTGGAATGCAAATGGTTTCCCTGTACGCCCTATCCCAGTTTGAATTTCATCTATGATAAGGAGAGCTCCGTGTTTTTGGCATTGTTTTTGAATCGTGTCCAGATATGATTGCTGTACAACATGGATGCCGCCTTCTCCTTGAACTATTTCAATCATTACAGCTGCCGTATTTTCATCGATGGCTGCTGTCATGGCGTCATTATCATTAAATGGAACATAGTCGAACGAAGCTAGCATCGGTCCGAAACCGGTCTTGATTTTTTCCTGCCCCGTTGCAGCCATCGTTGCAAACGTACGGCCGTGGAAAGACTGCTGACATGTGACAATTTTGCTTTTCCCGGTAGCTTTACGTGCTAGTTTGATAGCTGCCTCATTTGCCTCGGCACCGCTGTTGGCAAAGAACACCTGACTTAAACCAGAGGCATCAGCCAGCATTTTTGCTGTCCGTTCCTGTAGGGAACTTTGAAACATGTTCGATACATGCCAATATTTATTTAGCTGTTCCGTGACGGCCATTTTTACCAACTCATGACAATGTCCAAGATTCAAAACCCCGATTCCGGATGTGAAATCAAGATACTCTTTACCTGCTGCACTCGTAATCTTCAACCCTGACGCTTTTCTTGGCTCAATGTTCCACCTTGCATATGTTGGAAATAAATTACTCATTGAAATACCCCTTCTTCCTGAAGAAATTTCGTACCGATGAATTGTCCGTCTTGATAAAAATGATCTTTCCCACTAACGATCATCACTTCTTCAATCCCTTTATTCAGTACCGACAACGCTGTAGTGACTTTCGGGATCATTCCCCCATGGATGCTTCCATCCCTTATTAAATTCTTCGTTTCCGTTTCATTCAATCTCTCAATGATCTGTCCATTTTTCAAAACCCCTTTAACATCTGTCACAAATAAACACATATCGGCCGATAGTGCCTTCGCTACAGACCCTGCAGCCATATCGGCATTCACATTTAATTTAGTGCCTTCTTCGGTAGTTGAAATGGGCGTCAATACCGGACAATAACCTTTTTCGAATAAAAGTCCGAATAATTCCGTATTGACTTGTTGTATTTCACCAACAGCTCCAAGTTTCTTTTCATCGATATAATCACCTGTGAGAATTCCACCGTCCGAGCCATTTAAACCGATTGCCTTGATGCCGTGGGATTCCAATTTATGAACGAGGCTGCGGTTCGATTTGCCTGCCAGCATAAGTTCCACAATTTCCAGCACTTCTGTGGTCGTTTTTCTTAAACCATCTTCAAATACTGGATCAATTTCAAATTTTTCAAGCATTGAATTTATATCAGGGCCGCCTCCATGCACAAAGACAATATGGTACCCGCGGTTTTGTAACTCTTTAACACTATTGAAAAACGACTCCGATAACTCATTAATGATGCTACCGCCGCACTTTATGACTAATATGTCCATACTTTTCACCTCTTACGAACGATAGCTCCCGTTTATTTTCACATAATCATAGGTTAAATCGCAGCCCCATGCCGTGCCTGATTCATTACCATCTTTCAAATAAACATTAATGATGATACTTTCATTTTCCAAGTATGCTTTGGCTTCTTCCTCAGAAAACATTACCGGCTCACCATCATTAAGTACGACGATATCACCAAAAACGATCGTTGTTTGATCCGGATTGAATTCCACTCCGCTTCTTCCCATCGCAGCAATGATTCGTCCCCAGTTTGCATCCGCTCCAAAAGCTGCCGTTTTCACTAGATTTGACCCAACGATCGTCTTCGCCATCATCTGTGAATCTTGCTTCGTAGGCATGCCATGAACATTCACTTCTATCAGTTTTGTGGCACCTTCTCCGTCTTTCGCAATTTGTTTGGCGAGATTTTCGGAAGTTTGTTTTAATAATTCCAGGAAAATGGACCATTCAGGATGGTCAGGTGTCAATGGTTCATTGTTCGCTTCTCCATTCGCGAGCACTAACACCATGTCGTTCGTTGAACAGTCACCATCAACCGTGATTTGATTGAATGTATCATTTGTAATGGAGGAAAGTGCCTGCTGTAAATCATCCGGTTCAATTACAGCATCCGTCGTAATGAAACCAAGCATTGTAGCCATGTTTGGATGAATCATTCCCGAACCCTTCGCAGCACCGCCCATTTTCACGGTTTTTCCGTCAATAATCGTTTCATAACCACAGCTCTTCGTTACAATATCCGTTGTTAAAATGGCTGTACCAAAAGCTTCAGCAGCTTCAGGTGTATTTTCTGGCTGCAATGACTCTATGCCTTTTTTCACTTTTTCCATTTCCATGAATTCACCTATGACTCCCGTTGAAGCCACTGCAAATGAATGGTCCTTCAAACCGAACTTTTGAGCCGCTAGCTTCCTCATTTCATTTGCATCTTTTAAACCCTGTTCACCCGTACAAGCATTCGCACAAGCACTATTCACTACAATGCCGTGAAGTTTTCCATTAACGGCTATGCTATCTTTCGTTACATTGATTGGAGCGGCTTGAACTACATTTTGTGTATAAACCGCCGCGGCTGATGCTGGGACATCGGTAAAAATGATGCCAACGTCCTTTTTAGAATAGCGTAATCCTGCATGAACACCTGACGCTTTGAACCCTTGGGGCATTAAAATGTTTCCTTCTTGAATTTGTTTGATTTCTTCAACTGGCTGTAATGTTTTCATTATTTTCCTCCAAAGTTTACGGATATAGCGGACTGTTCCATAGTCCTGCCGTTTCTTCTAGTCCCATTAATATATTTGCATTTTGAATGGCCTGCCCTGCAGCACCCTTCACTAAATTATCAATAACTGAAACCACCGTTACCTTACCTGTTCTTTCATCATAATCAACGCCTATGTCGCAAAAGTTCGATCCATATACTTGTTTCGTGGATGGAAAGCGATCAAGGGGCTGTACTCGGACAAATGGGTGGTTCTCGTAAACGGTTTCGTATAAATCCCTTAATTCAACATTTGAGGTTTCCCGATTAACCTTTATATACATCGTCGCCATAATCCCTCTTGTCATTGGAACAAGATGTGTATTGAAGGTAATAGGCTGTAGACCTGTTGACCATCTCCCAAGCTGTTGTTCGATTTCCGGTATGTGTTGATGTTGATTTACCTTATATATCTTAAAGTTCTCATTCATTTCACTATAATGGGTGACTGCCGAAAGTGATTTACCCGCCCCGGAAACCCCGGATTTTGCATCGATGATCACATCGGCAGCTGCTCCGGCCAATCCTTCAGTGAATAAAGGGGCAAGACCTAATAGTGATGCGGTTGGGTAGCACCCTGGATTTGCAATAATCGTTGCTTTTTTTATTGCTTCGGCATTCCATTCAGTCAATCCGTATACGGCTTCTTCAATAATGTGCTGAGGCGCTGCTGGTTTTTTATACCAGTGTTCATATTCACCTGGAGTTTGAAGCCTGAGGTCTCCTGATAGGTCGATTACTTTAATGTCAAGGTCAGAAAATTCCGAAATCAATTGTGAGGAAACACCAGAAGGAGTTGCAAGAAATACAATATCGGATTTTTTTGCAATCGCCTCCGGGTCAATTTCTTCTAATTTGTCTTTCATATGCATTAAATGTGCATTTTCTTCAGATAAACTTCGGCCAAATTGGGAAGAAGTATGCAATGATTTTATTTTAAATTGCGGATGATTATTCAAAAATCTTATTAGTTCCATTCCTCCATAACCCGTTGCACCTACTATTGATACGTTCATAAAACCATCTCCTATAATTTCAGGTCCCTGTCATTCTTTGATTCTATTATTATAAGACTGAATAAAAATAAAATCAAATGTATTTTTATAAAATTCTAAACTAAAATTTTAAATGAAAAATTATCCATCAAAACTCCTAGAATTATCCAAAGTTGTTGACTACTAGTGCTTTTTCCGTTTAAATCAAAGGTAGTGATTGAGTTTTAACGGCATTTGGAAAGGTGGTCATTTGCATGAATGAATTATCGTTATCTAATCGGATGCATTCAATTTTAGATAATAAACAGCAAGTTAAACATATGGAAAAAGGGCGCTATCTTTTTCAGGAGAGCACCCCAGCAAGTGATTTGTATTACATTTTAAAAGGTAAAGTAGAAGTGAGTAAGGTTGTTCCTGACGGTCGGGAATTAACTATACGCATTAGTTCGGAGAATGATTTGGTTGGGGAAACTGTCTTATTTTCTCCAAATCCTAAATATATGATGAATGCAAAGATGATGGAAGATGGAACTGTTGCGGTAATTTCCAAAGAAGCATTAGAAGAGAAAATCGCCTCAGATAGCCACCTTGCAGTCGAGATGATGACATGGTTATCGGCTCAAAACCGTAAAAATCAGGCTAAATTCCGCGATATGCTCCTGCACGGCAAGAAAGGTGCCTTTTACTCCACCCTTATCCGTTTATCAAATAGTTATGGCACTGAAGCAGAAGACGGTAAAGTTATCAATCTTCCCTTTACAAACCAAGAACTCGCCAATTTTTGCGGCACATCCCGCGAGGTAGTCAATCGAATGCTCGCTCAATTAAGGAAAAACAATGTCATCTCCATTAAAAAGGGACGCATTACGATTCTTGACTTTGACTTTTTGAAACAGGAAATCGACTGTGAAAACTGTCCAATAGAAATCTGTACCATCGATTAAATCCCACATAAAAAGCAGTAAATACATAATGCCTTTCTGACCTTAAACTGATCGGCGTTTATTTCCAGGCTGAATTTTCCCTAGGACCATTTAATTATTTTCATTTTCATGGATTCCTATAAAAAAATATAAATATGCATAAAAAAAGCATAAAAATCGATTTCGTCCATTGACTGGCATCAGAAGTTCCTAATAACTATATAAAAAATGAAGGGATGGCGTAATTGCCATCCCTTCATTTTTTATTCATTCGGAAGGAGTATTTGTATATTACCCGCCAATGAATGACATTTCGATTTTTTCCTGTTTCTTGGCCGTTCCCGCTGCCCGCTCATCCGAATAGCGATCGTCCCTGCGATTCCAAAGCGAAATGATGAACCCGGTCAATTCTTCATCTGTCATGCCGGAACGGAGCAATGACTTCAAGTCATGTCCCTTTCCATTAAACAGGCATGTATATAAACTTCCATTAGCAGAAAGACGTGCACGTGTACAACTTGAACAAAAAGACTCGGATACCGAGGTTATGAAGCCCACTTCTGCAGTAGTGCCCTTATAACGGAAGCGTTTTGCCACCTCTCCAAAATAATCTTCTTCTACCGGTTCTAGATCGAATTCGGTTTGGAGCATTGCAAGCAGTTCTCTTTTCGTAATGACATTCTTCAACTGCCAGCCATTTGTATGTCCGACATCCATGAATTCTATATAGCGTAATTGAATGCCCTCATCTTTACAAAATCGGGCCATCGGCAGGATTTGAGATTCATTGGTTTCTTTTTTCACTACCATATTCACTTTAACGCCAAGCCCAGCTTCTTTGGCAGCTGCGATGCCTTCAATAACAGGCTTTATACCGATATTCCTGCCGTTCATCTTCTTGAAAAGTTCATCATCGAGGCTGTCTAAGCTGATATTCACCCTCTGCAAACCAGCTTCCCTCAAATTCACGGCATGTTTTTTCAAGAAGACACCATTCGTAGTCAGTCCAATATCTTCAATACCTTCAATTTTAACGAGATTTGAAATCAGAGTGGTGAGATCTCTCCGGAGTAATGGTTCCCCGCCTGTCAACCTTAGTTTTTTTACCCCTAAGCTTGCGAATATTTTAGAAAGCCTTACAATTTCCTCATAGGATAATAGCTCACTTTTAGGCAGGAACTGAAAATTCTCATGAAAAATTTCAGCAGGCATGCAATACTGGCAGCGAAAGTTACAGCGATCTATGACTGAAATCCTTAAATCCCTTAGTGGCCTGTCCAATGAATCTTTAATTTGACTGTTCAATTAACCACTCCTAGCCGAAAGTATTAGAAAAAACCAGACCATAAAAAGTGACTCAATTGAATGGGTTCACTGTTTTTTGACTGGCTTTTCATTTCTATATAGAGTTATTATTTGATTCCTAATGCAATTTTAGCATATCTGGACATTTTGTCTTTCGTCCATGGCGGACTCCAGACAATCTTCACATCCGTTTCCTTTACCTCTGGGATATCTTCCAGAACCAATTTAACTTGATCGACGATCGTCCCAGCCATCGGACAGCCCATTGCTGTCAATGTCATCGTCACCGTAGTCAGACCTTCCTCATCCATATCCACATCATATACCAAGCCTAAATTAACTATATCTATACCAAGCTCAGGGTCAATGACCTGCTCCAAAGCTCCAATGATAATGTCTTTTGTATCTTGATCCACTTCGATCACTCCTTTTATGGAAAATCTCTTCGTTTTAGATTATCGGTTTCATCATTATGTCCGTTTTAGACTTTATTTTATGTCCGTATTAGAATCATAACAGATTTTGAGTGAGTACTTAAGCATTTTGCACAGTTGACAGTAAATGTTTCGCGAACCAGTCTGCAGTCATAAGTACGCCTTCCCTACTCACTTTATGTCCAGCCTTAGGATCAAGGATGAAATCAATTTTTTCATCTGCCTCATTATACCCTGCTTTGACAGCTTCATAAAAACGATATGCATGTTGATAAGGAACAACCGGATCTTTGGCACCATGCCAAAAAAGAAGCGGACGGTTGGAAAGCTTATCCTGATTCAGACTCAAATCAAATGGCTTGAGCTGTTCAATCACCTTGGCAACTTCCTCATCAGTAGCTGGGAAATTAACTTTCCTTTTCTTAATCTCCGCCATTTGGAGCTCTGCATACGCGACATATGATGGGTTTCCCATTAAACTGACTCCGGCGGATATCCATTCATATGCAGCCAGGGCCCCATTAGTCACTATTCCCCCCATAGAGGTACCAGCTACGCCTATTCTGTCAGGATCAATTAATTTTCGGGATAATAAATCATCCTTCAGCAAAGATAAATCCCGGATTGTCTGTAAAACCATTTCCCAAAAACGGGGCATCATTTGAGAATCACTTAAGCCAGCTTCCCTTTCCCCATGATGGATCACATCGGGAAGAAGCACACGAAAACCCTTTTCTGCCATTAAATAAGCATAGTGAAGATTGTGTTCTTTTGCACTTTGAAAACCATGTATAAAAATAATAACCGGCAATTCCTGATTGAAAGTGGTTTCTTCACCTAGGTGCAGTACAGGAATATGTCCAATTAGTTCTTTTTCAATTATTATCAAGTTAACCCCTCCGAATAATTTGTTCCGGTCTTTTCAATGCCATTATCAATATGGCATTGGCATTCATCATTCCACTCCTTAATCCCGAGCTTCGCTTTAATCATCATGATCCTGGATATAGTAATATCATACAGGAATGCATAAAGAATGAAAAAGATTTACATTTACTTTAAAATAGGCTTAACAATATTTGCATATAATGAAATCAAAAAGAACAGAAGGTGTGTACATGGCTGAGAAACATTTAATCGTATTAGATCTTGATGGTACTTTACTTACAGATAACAAAACAATTTCTTCAAGGACTAAAAAAACACTCCTAAAACTAAAAGAAGATGGACACGAAGTTATGATCGCTACCGGGCGTCCCTTTCGCTCAAGTGAACTTTATTACCGGGAATTGGGGTTGACTACACCAATCGTTAATTTCAATGGCGCTTTCGTCCATCACCCATTACATACAAGCTGGGGGGTATACCACTCTCCACTTGATATAAGTGTTGCGAAAGATATTGTTGAAGCGTGTGATCAGTTTAAATATCACAACATCATCGCAGAAGTCCGGGATGATGTTTATGTTCATTATCATGATGAAAAGTTGATGAACATGTTTAATGTAGGAAATCCGATCATGAAGACAGGTGACTTGCGCAATTATCTTCAGGATTCCCCAACTTCGATGCTAATTCATACAGATAGTGAATTCGTAGGACAGATTCGCCAGCATTTATCCGATGTCCATGCAGAATTAGTCGATCATCGCCGCTGGGCAGAGCCTTTTCATATCATCGAAATAATAAAAAGCGGGTTAAGTAAAGCCGTAGGTTTAAAACGTGTATCCAACTATCTGGAAATCCCTCAAAACAGGATAATCGCTTTCGGTGATGAAGATAATGATTTGGAAATGCTCGATTACGCGGGAACCGGGGTGGCCATGGGAAATGCGATTTCACCAGTAAAAACGGTAGCAAATACGACTACATTGACGAATGAAGAAGATGGTATAGCGGTCTTCCTCGAAGAAAAATTCAATATAAAAGCCTAATACGTCATTTTTTACCTTCATAATATCTCTTTTTCAAGCCAAACTAATATGGACAACAGCTTCCATTCCGTTGTCGACAACGCTCAGAATCGGAGGAGATAAGAATGGGTAAAAGCAGTAAATCTAAACGATTTGTACAGCAAGGCAAAGAAAGTGTTGCCAGGCATGCCGAAAAAATCCCTTATCACACTACGTTTGAAGAGGCTGAAAAAGACAGGTTAAGAATTATGTCAGAACAAAGCTATGGTGGTTTCTAATGGGAAACAATTTATTCCAGAAGGCAAGGGAATTTGTTGAAGAAGCTCTCCACTCTGAGCATGAAGGTGACCAGCATAAGACAGAGGAAATCGCTAAAAATGCTCTCCACTCTGAGCATGACGTTGACCAGCGCAAGACAGAGGAAATCGCTAAAAACGCTCTTTCATCAGCCTTTGCCAATACGACAGAGGCCGAAAAAGAACAACTGCGAGAACTCCAGGAAGAGCTGGAAAACCACTCTAAATAACGTGAAAGCCTCCGGGATTCCTGGAGGCTTTCGCTTTATCAATTGTTATTTCGTGCCTTACCGCCTTTTTCACCAATTTCTTTATAAAAGTCTTTACCATGGGAATCAGCAGTGGCTTCTCCGCCCTTTTGTCCAATTTCTTGATAGAATTCCTTATCATGATTATCCGATGTAGCTTCTCCGCCCTTTTGCCCAATTTCCCGGTAAAAATCCTTGTCGTGATTTTTAGAAGTGGCTTCCCCGCCTTTACGACCTGCTTCCTGTCTGCTCATTTTTTCGTCGTTAGCCATTTTTATCACTCCTTCATAAGATTTTAAATTGGCGCTACAATATAAGAATTAACCGTTTGATACAGGCAATAAACATAATACGCCTAAATACTGCCTTTTGTAATAGAAGTGTAATGGCCTTAATTTTTTGTTAATATCATTCCCTGCGGAAAGTTCCAACAATGCCTGAAGTTTCTATGATATTTGTGAAAGCGTGTGGATCCACTTCCTTGATGATTTTTTCAAGGTCATACAGTTCATACCTTGTAATGACAATCAATAACATTTCCTTAGTTTCGTTCGTGAACGCCCCTTTTGCAGGAACCCTCGTGATTCCGCGAACTAACTTAGCATGGATTGCCTGTTTAAGTTCTTCGCTTTTCTTTGTAATGATCATGGCCGTAAGCTTTTCATGACGCGTATGAATCGCGTCAACGACACGCGTCGATGTGTAAAGGGTAACAAGTGTGTACAAAGCTTTTTCCGGTCCATAAACAGCACCTGCCGTTACAATGATCACGCCATTCAGCAGAAATAAATAAGTACCCACGGGTTTGTCCTTCTTCCGTGACAGTAGCATGGCGATAATATCCATTCCGCCAGTCGACGCACCGTATTTCAAGGTGATCCCCACACCTACTGCAGCTATGACTCCGCCAAATACCGCATTTAATAATATGTCAGGTGACCAGCGTGTAATCGGAATGATTTCCATAAAGAAGGACATCAAGACAACGCTGAGGAAACTATAAAAAGTGAAAGACTTTCCAACCTTTCGCCAAGCAATGATCGTCACTGGAATGTTCAATAAAAGCAATAGAATACCTGTCGATACATTAAAAGGAGCAAAAGAACCAATCATCCTCGATAGAAGCTGGGCCACTCCTGTAAAGCCGCTTGCATATACGTTTGCCGGTATTAGAAAAAAGTTCATTGCGACGGCATTCAGTAATGCTCCGACCACAACTATGATAATTTTCTTCATTTCACCACTGTACATCCTAAAAACCTCCATTTCACCCTTATTCTATTATCTTTTTAACCTTAATTATTTATTCTATTTACGTAGAGATTGAATTTTCACCGTTACGTGCTACACTAAAATGTAGAGTGACCACTCATTTTCTAAAAATTGTAAAAAGAAAGCAGGTGTATTATGGCTATCACAATTCTGGCAGATAGTGCATGTGATTTGCCGTTGTCTTTCTATAAGGAAAACAATGTTTCATTAATTCCTTTACAAGTCCATCTTGACGGGAAAAATTATGAAGATTTACTTACCATTAATTCTCACGAAGTCTATCAAGCGATGATTGAGGGAAAAGCCCCGAAAACATCGCAAGCTTCACCAGAATGCTTTATAGAACTTTTCACACAGTTTGCCAAAGAGAAAAAACAAGGGATATATATAGCCTTTTCCTCTGAGTTATCAGGAACATATCAAACGGCAGTGATGATTCTTAATCAGGTGAAGGAAGAGTACCCTGACCTTGACATTGAAATCGTCAATACGAAATGCGCTTCGATGGGCGTCGGATTAATTGTAAAGAAAGCAGCCGATCTAGCAGCAAACGGTGCCACTAAAGAAGAAATCCTAGCTGACATAGAATTCCAAACCCGGCATATGGAGCATCTATTCACTGTAGATAACCTTGAGTATTTGGCCCGTGGCGGCCGCATCTCCAAGACATCTGCCCTTGTTGGCGGTTTATTAAACATTAAACCGTTATTGCATGTAGAAGATGGGAAGCTTGTTCCGCTTGAAAAGTTACGCGGCAAAAAGAAATTGATTAAACGTGTAATCGAATTAATGCACGAAAGAGGAAAAAATTTAAAAAACCAAACGATTGCCATCAGTCATGGTGATGATGATGCGACGGCCCTGGAATGGAAGGAAGCCATTAAAAATGAATTCGGGACAACCGATTTCATGGTCCATACAATCGGCTCCGTCATCGGTGCACATGCCGGTCCTGGTACAATTGCCCTCTTCTTCTTAAACGATACCCCTGAGAAATCATAAACATACATACTCCCTTCCATAATTGTGAACAATATATATTGATCAGATAATGGAAGGGAGTTTTCTCTATGTCAAAAACAACCGATGACAACAAAAGGCCAAAAGATAACCAGGCGAGAAATGCTGAAAAAAATGTCGCCTATCAGGAAAATCTTGCTGCGGGTAAGCACTCCTATTCGAAGAAAACAGACCATAAATGAAGCGAGGGGCTTGTCCCCTCGCTTTTTTAATATGGTTTAGATAGTTGTCTTCCTATCACACTTTCTCTATAATAAAGGAAATAAAACCTGCTGGAGGTAAGTGATGGCAAAGGAAAATTCATTTGATATTGTTTCGAAAGTAGACTTTTCAGAGGTAACGAATGCAGTTACCATGGCTATGAAGGAAATACAAACACGCTATGATTTTAAAGGGAGTATAAGCAGCATCACCATTGAAAAAGAAGACCTGGTTTTAGTGTCCGACGATGAATATAAGCTCGAACAGCTGAAGGATGTTCTCATCAGTAAACTCATTAAACGTGACGTACCAGTCAAGAACCTGGACTATGGCAAATTAGAAGGAGCTTCTGGCGGAACCGTTCGCCAACGGGCTAAGTTGATTCAAGGCATCGATAAGGAACAAGCAAAAAAAATCAATACCATCATTAAAAATAGCGGTCTTAAAGTGAAAAGCCAAATCCAAGATGATCAAATCCGTGTTACCGGTAAGAACCGTGACGATTTGCAAGGAATCATTTCCGCAATCCGGGGCGCTGATCTATCCATTGATGTACAATTCTTAAATTACCGCTAAGTATGAAGGCCTCACCTTTGGGTGGGTCTTTTTTATTTGCAGCATTGCCTCGATAGCCGTCTTCCCTCCCTTTTTTCTTCAAATGAATCTCCTTCATGTAACAAGGAAAGACTAGTCATGTTCCCTTAGTTATATAAATAATTACCTATGATTTACTTGGTCATTTTTTCCATGTTTTCTTTTTTCTAAAAAAGGAATAGAAAAAGTATAGATAATTAAACAGGAGGCGTTTTAATCTTGACTAACCAAAATCAAAATCAGAATAAACAAGGATTTCCACCTCAACATCAACAGCATCAACCTGGATTGGAAACAAAAATGGAACCGAACCCTGATTCAGTTAAAGCTGCCTACAAAGGAAGCGGCAAACTAAAAGGTAAAACGGCAATCATAACAGGAGGAGACAGCGGAATCGGTAAATCGGTTGCCATTTATTACGCCAAGGAAGGAGCAAATGTGACAGTTGCATACTTGGATGAACACGAGGATGCCAAAGCGACTAGAGAATTGATCGAAAAAGAAGGACAGAAATGTTTACTAATTTCAGGAGATATCGGTGATGAATCCTTCTGCCAGGATGTCGTCAAAAAAACGGTTGATGAATTTGGCGGTTTGGACATACTAGTCAACAACGCCGGTGAACAGCATGTGCAGACAAGTATCCTTGACATTTCAGCTGAACAATTGGAAAAAACGTTCCGCACGAATATTTTCTCGATGTTCCACTTAACTAAAGCTGCATTGAAGCACCTTAAAAAAGGAAGCAGCATCATTAATACAACCTCTATCACAGCCTATCAAGGCAACCCAAAACTAATCGATTACTCTTCAACAAAAGGTGCAATATTGGCATTTACAAGGGCCCTGTCGAACTCCATTTCAAAAGATGGCATCAGAGTGAACGGTGTTGCGCCAGGACCGATCTGGACACCGCTGATTCCTGCCTCATTCGGAGAAGAGGATGTTGCCAAATTCGGACAGGATACTCCAATGGGCCGTGCAGGGCAGCCAGAGGAATTAGCACCAGCATATGTATATTTGGCAAGTGATGATTCATCCTATGTCAGCGGACAAGTCATCCACGTAAACGGCGGGACCGTGGTAAACGGATAAGCTTTACCCTTTCAAAAGCAGGATATTTCCGGTTAAAGCGGAATATATGAATGGGAAGGAGTGGAGTCATTTTTGAAAAATATTGTAGATCCATGGTTCACCGTTCAGGAATTGGACTCAGAAACGTTTGCAATCAGTGAATATGGTCATTGGGAGAAAGTCCATTCCTTTTTATTACTTGGGGAGACCCAAGCTGCGTTAATCGACACAGGATTAGGCATCTGTTCAATTAAGCGGATTACAGACCAGCTTACCGATCTTCCGATTATCGTCCTGACGACACACGTTCATGCCGATCATATTGGCGGTCATGGGGATTATGAAACAATTTATGTTCATGGTGATGATGCCAATTGGCTGATCAACGGCATTGAAGGTTTGTCCTTGGAACAAATAAGAAAGAACATTGCCCGGGACATCACTGTCCCCCTACCCGAATCATTCGATCCTTTTAAATAAAAGCCATACCGGGGGTCCCCTGATAGGCTCTTATCGGATGGGGACACGATTGATCTTGGGAACCGCAGTTTAGGCATTTATCACACACCTGGGCATTCACCTGGCCACATCTCAATTTTGGATAATGAAACAGGTTATTTATTTACTGGCGACCTGCTTTATTCAGATACTCCAGTTTATGCATTTTATCCCTCGACAAGCCCTGAAGACCTTGTGAATTCATTAGAAAAAATCGCAAAAATCAAGGCAGTATCCAAAATTTATGGCGGACACAACCAACTCGGCCTCGAACCAGGGATCTTTGAGGAAGTCCTTGAAGCCATTCAATACCTTAAAGAGAATAATTTAGTCAGACACGGAACGGGTGTACATGCATTCAAAAGTTTCAGTGTACATTTCTAGGAAAAAAAGGCATTGCTTTTATGCAATGCCCTTTTCGTTCAATAAGTCATGGCCATTACACCTTGCTTGATCGATCTGCAGGAATGCCTTTCCACGAAATGATGTGGAATGATGGTCCCAGCAGGAGCATCTCCAGTCTGCAGCATTTGAATGATGCCCTTAGCGGCCTGATAGCCCAAATCAAAAATATTGATATCTACGGAAGTCAGGGCTGGTAATGACAGTTCAGAGAAAAGAACGTTATTGAAGCTGACGATTGAAATTTCTTCAGGAGTGCGCACGCCCATCTCACGAAGTGAATGCACGATGCCAAGTGCCATAAGATCATCACTGACCACCAAAGCGGTTGGTGGTTCATCGATGGATAGTAACCTTTTTGCAGCTGCTTGTCCCCCTTCATGCAAAAAATCTTCATGCAGGGTATATTCCCTCCTTCGATCGATTCCAGCCCTCTTCAATGCCCGTTCATATCCTGACAGGCGATCAAGGGTCATCACAAGGGTTACGTCACCTCCGATGAATCCAATCCTTTCATGTCCTAGCTGTACGAGGTAATCCGTTGCCTGTTCGGCAGCCAAGACATTATCATTATCAACATATGTTATCTCCTCGATAAAATCATAGGGTTTCCCAATGATCACAAATGGAAAAGCCCTTGCTCTCAAATAGGTCAGAATGTGATCGTTCATCCTTGAATACATCAGGATTATTCCATCAACCATCCCCCCCTGCACCATATTCACTACTCCTTCGTAGATTTCATCTTCTGTTTTTCCCGTGCTTAGCAACAGGGAATAATGATTTTCCTGAGCTCCCTCACTTAGACCCTGAAGGATCGTCGGAAAAAACGGATTTTGATAATAATCATTTGAAGAACTTGGCATTACCAAGCCAATGATCCTGGTCGATTGATTGGCAAGACTACGTGCAATGAAGTTTGGATGGTATCCTAATTTACTCATCGCCTTACGTACCCGTAACTTTGTTTTTTCACTTATCCGAGGATTGTTTGCAATCACTCGAGAAACTGTTGAAGGAGCAACATTCGCTAACTGTGCCACATCTTTTATTGTTATGGCCATGCATTTCCCCTCTCCCCTCTTAGCCTTTATTGACTTCATTTAATACAAGGTGAATACCAATAAACACTTCTCTAATATTCGTTTTATATTTATACATTTTGTATGTATTCATAATACACTCAGTTCGATAGTTATATCCATACTTTTTTTAATGTTTGTTCAATTTTTCAGAAAATACTTACTTTTCCGTTTTTTTCATCTTTGTTTTAAAATTCAAAAAGAAGCTGATGTATGATCAGCTTCTAAAAAACCGCATGTCTATTGGAGATTAAGAAGTCAGACGACTAACTACATAGGATTTAAGCTGATTTCCAATCAAGTCCATAGAAGTGATATACAAATTAATAACGATAAACCCTCGTTTCATATGGACGTAAATCAATAAGGGACACCTCAGGACAATCCTCATAATTAGCTAGCAAGAGTTCCATTTTCCCCCAGTGAGAGAGGTCGATTTGGTGGTGATTCATGCTAAAATTACATACTACCATGACTGAATTATCATTCATGTTTCTTGTATAAATATAAAGTTCAGGATGATCTTCCCATAATAATTCATATTCCCCGTAAACAAGGACCTGATGTTTTTTTCGAAGATCAATCATCTTTTTATAAAAATGATAAATGGATGACGGGTCATTTTTCTGCTGTTCTACATTAATGGCGCGATAATTGGGATTAACCCTCATCCAAGGTGTTCCGTGCGTGAAACCGCCATTTTCAAAATCATTCCATTGCATCGGTGTTCGTGAATTATCACGGCCGCTATGCCAGATAATGTTCATGATTTCATCATGCGGACGACCTTTGGAGGTCTCTATCCGGTAAAAGTTTTTCATTCCTACATCATCATAATCATCAATCGAATCAAATTGGACATTCGTCATGCCAATTTCCTGACCTTGATAAATAAAAGGTGTGCCTTGCATGAAAAAGTAAAGAGCCCCAATCATTTTTGCGCTTTCCAACCAGTATTGATGATCATTTCCCCAGGTGGATACACTTCTTGGCTGGTCATGATTTTCAAAAAACAAAGCATTCCATCCTTTGTTTTTCAGCCCCTTTTGCCATTTGGTCATTGTGCGCTTTAACCCCTGAACATCAACATTGTGATTCTGTCCCCTATTCCAAAGTCCAAGATGTTCAAATTGAAATATCATATTGAACTTCCCATTCGATTCCCCGACCCATTCTTCCGCCTGCTCAATCCTGACGCCATTGGCCTCACCGACCGTCATGATATCATACTTAGAGAAAGTCTCTTCTTTCAACTCCTTAAGGTAATCCAGAATCCCGTCCTGATTGGTGTGCATTTCAAACGCAGGTACGTACTGATGCCAATATGGATTGGGCATATCCGGAAGGCCATCACGCTTATGAATATGCGTGATCGCATCAATTCGGAAGCCATCGATTCCCTTATCGAGCCACCAATTGACCATTTCATATAATGCCTTTCGTACATCAGTATTTTTCCAGTTTAAGTCTGGCTGCTTTTCGGCAAATAAATGTAAATAGTATTGATTGGTCCTTTCATCGAATTTCCAGGCACTTCCGGAAAAGATGCTTTCCCAATTATTAGGCTCACGACCGTCCTGCCCATCCCTCCATATATACCAATCCCGTTTCGGATTATCGCGGGACGAACGTGACTCTACGAACCAGGGGTGCTCATCACTTGTATGATTCAAAACAAGATCGAGTATCACCTTCATCCCACGTCCGTGAACATCTTTCAATAACAGATCAATATCTTCGTTTGAACCGAATTCATCGGAAACTGCTTGATAATCACTAATATCATAGCCATTATCCGCATTGGGCGATTTATAAAACGGACAAATCCAAATAACATCTATCCCTAATTCCTGCAAATAGTCAAGCTTTGAAATCAAACCTTTTATATCACCGACTCCATCACCATTACTATCCATGAAACTGCGCGGGTATATTTGATAGCAGACCGCTTCTTTCCACCAGGTCTTATTCATGCTGTAACCTCCCGATCCTGTTTTCCACAAAGCCTTAGGGACAATGTTTGGCGGCTACCGACAATCGAGAGGTATATGATTATTTTGGTTGGTTCCGTTTTGAACGCTTAATAACCAAAGCAATGAATATACCAAAAATAAGAAGAACCAATCCTATGACTAACAGGTAAGGAATATTAATAATCGATTTAGGTGACAGTGTGTAGACTTCTGTCGTCTCCCTGTCGATTACGATAGAGTAACTGTTGTCCTTACTGCGGACCAGATCCCCATTCAGCATACCTCTCAACTCTTTATTACTTTCAAGTTCCTTATCAGTAAGGTTTATCGTTTGAGTTTCAGTCGTATTGTTCATGGCGACGACAATCGTTTCATCACCATATACACGCTTGAATACCGAAGCTCCACCTTTTTCATATAAAAGCTCCATATCCCCCTTTACCAAAGCTGGGTACAAGTCTCTGAGATCAGAAAGCTTTGTTATATATTCCACCAATTCCTGTTCTGTCTTAAAATTCATCAACTTGTGATTATCCGGGGCATTATCCCCATTTAAGGCAATTTCCGATCCATAAAATACGATTGGCACCCCTGGCATCGTATATAGATACGACAGCGCCATTCTCCATCTGGAACCTGGATTTTCGTTATGGTCGGCTGCATCCTTTGTAAAACGGGGCATTCCCTGTGTATCCATGAATAATGCCTGCTGGGCATTTCCCCCTAATTCATCTTCGCTTTTCTCAAACGCATTAAAAACAGGTTTCAATTCTTTATCGGGTGCAGCAAATGCTTCCCGTAGCTCAGCATTTTGTGGATAAGCCATAAAAGCATCGATACCCGTCTTCTTGTAGCTTGATATCAAATCGGCATCACCTTGTACATCGCCGATTGTATAGAAATTTGATTTTTCAGATTTGACTGCATCCACAAATTCCTTCCAAAAATCTTTTGCTACGTATTGGACTTTATTTATACGGTAACCATCAATATCGGTTTCCGTTATCCACCATTTGGCAGCATCAAGTAAATATTTCCTTGTTTCCTCATTATCTTGATTCAAATCGGGAAGATCATCAACCCAGCCTGTTTCCAAATCCTTTTGGCTACTGTCCTGTGAAATCTTTTTTTCTTCATGGAACCAATCTTGTTTTTTTGGATCGGTCAGCCACGTGGAGTCAGGACCCACATTATTTGCTTGAAAATCAATGATCACCTTCATATCGCGTTTATGTGCCTCATTCACGAGTTTTTTAAACTCTTTCAATGTCCCATAATGTTTATCCGTTTTATAGAAATCTGCCACCCAATCGCCATGATAGCCATTTTCATCATTAGCGAAAATCGGTGAAAGGATGATAGCGGTATAACCCATATCTTTTAAATAATTCAGTTTCTTCGTGACACCTTCGAAATCCCCACCATTAAACGTGGAAGAGTCATTCACGTTCGCATCTCCATTATTTTGAGTATTTCCATCGAAAAATCTGTCGATCAATAATGAATATACGATTTCATCCTTCCAAGTTCGTTGTTCTTTTTCAGCTGCTCCTACTGGAATGGCGTAAAAAAGAAGCAACGGAATTAAAGCGAGTGATAACACTCTTTTTCTCATATCCGCTCTCCTCCTAGCTATCTCTTTACGCCTTTAAGATTAGCCTTTTGACCCCTTAACGTCAAATCCAATTTATAAAAAACTTTACACTAAAGGGACAAATTGGAGATACTGGTCATGTTTACCGAATCGGAAAAGGCAGAACACGATTAACGTTCTTTTTTTATCGTCTTAACCGCTTTATCCAAGGCCCTTTTTGGTTTTGCTTTTTGAGTGCTTATTTCATCCATGGCTGCATTCATCGGTCCCCATACCCTATTCATTTCCGGTATACTCGGCACTGGTTCAGCGTATTGTAATTGTATACTTATGGCTTGTGCCCTTTCATTTTCATTGATTGCGACATTGTGTTTGATTGATTTATTAGGAGGGATTTCCCCGGTTAAATCATAACGCTGCATTGCATTATCATCATTTGTCAAATATTCAACTAACTTCGTAGACCAATAAGGATGTTTTGTGAATGCTGTTACATGCCACCCTTTGATTTCCATCAACGTTTTCATTGGCTGGCCATTGGGCAATTCGGGCATGGGGGCAATTCCTGTATCCTTTCGCCCGGTAAATGAGTCACTGTCACTCATGATAGAAGCCAAATTCCCTTGTATGAACAACTTCTCGATCGCTGCCTTGTCGCCTTTAGGAATCAACCCCGCCCTATACCATTTTTGGATGTACGCAGCCCCTTTTATGGCACCCTTATTATTCAAACCAATGTCGGAAGGGTCCAGTTTTCCATTCTTATCTTTAAAAATATAACCTCCCATTCCAGCGATCACTCCATAAGAATCATGGAAATCATTCCATTTGGCATAGTAACCATGCACGTTACCCTTTCTTAATTCCTTCGCCATTTTATAAAGGTCATTCATCGTCTCAGGAGCCTTAGCCATCAATTTTTTGTTATAAATGAAAACGGATGTGTTTACGGATTTTGGCAATCCAAATACCTTATCTTGATACATCTCCCCACTAATTGAAGGTTCAATGAAGGCATTCAATACCTCATCTTCCACCTTCACTTCCTGAATTAAGCCTTCCTTCACGATTTGCCCGACTTTTTCATGAGAAAAAGTTACGACATCCGGGGCCTTTCCGTTTCCGATTGGCCCATCACTTCGAAGCCGCTCATACATCTCGGTAGCTATTTCAAGCTCTTCATGCTCAACTTTGATTCCATATTCTTTTTCAAAAGCTTCAATCACCGGCTTTAGGGCCTCCGCTTTACCTTTTTCCTCCCAAATGATCAATTTTTCCGGCTTCGCTTCATTGCTGGCTTTGTCTTCTTTTTTCTTATTTTCTTTCACTACTTCATTCTCCAAATCTGAACTGGTACCACAAGCACTTACACTAACGATTAAAAACATGGACATGAACAAATGAAAAATCAGCTTCTTCACTTTCATTCTCCTTTTTAAAATGTTTATTCTATCATGTCCAAAAGCACCAAATAATACTATTTTTCAGTTCAGTCATTCAAACAAAGCCACTTAATGAAAACGGTGCCAAAGCTATTGTTATCATTATATGAACGGCTTTGGTTTTTACAACATTTTCCTTGGTGTATTTATTTCCTTGTAGTGATGAACACTTTTTGTTATTTTTTAGTTAATAAGTGCTTTTTTCAATTGAAATCGGGTATATAACCATATTGAAAAACACTTAACCTGGCTTAGTGCAACTTCATGGTGCCCCCCCTCATAAACAGCCGGAAAGTTTCCTTTTTCACATCCCCAAATACCTATAGAATTGGAGTGGTTTTATAATGGAATTTTCATCCATACACCATAGACCTAATGACAATTACGGCTATACCATCAACACTGAAACCCTACATATCCGCCTACGTACGAAAAAACAAGATATCTCCTCAGCTGGATTGATTTTTGGGGATCCATACATTTCAGATAATGATGGTCAGTGGCTGTACGAAGAACTTCCCATGAGTTTATCAGGCAGCGATAACCGTTATGATTATTGGCATATCTATGTGAAGCCTCCCTACCGAAGAATTCGATATGGGTTCAAGGTATCCTCAGAAGATGAAAGTGCCATTTACACGGAAAAGGGCTTCTTTAAAGAACCACCCCGAGATCCCGGAAGCTATTTTGCGATTCCCTATCTACATCAAAATGAAGTTTTCGGGGCACCGGAATGGGTCAAAGATACAATTTGGTATCAAATTTTTCCTGAACGATTCGCGAACGGAAACCCCGAAAATGATCCGGAAGGTGTGATACCTTGGGGAAGTGAAGAACCGGCCTTGGACAATTTTTTTGGCGGGGATTTCGAAGGAATCATTGAACATTTGGATTACCTAGAGAACCTCGGCATCAACGGAATTTATTTCACGCCAATCTTCCATGCCTACTCCAATCATAAATACGATACGATTGATTATCGGAGTATCGATCCGCAATTCGGAACGAAGGAAACATTGAAAACCCTAATAACCGAATGCCACAAACGGAATATCCGGGTCATGCTTGATGCCGTTTTTAACCATAGCGGCTACTATTTCCCCCCTTTTCAGGATTTACTCGAAAAAGGGGAGAAATCAAAATATAAGGATTGGTTCCACCCACACAGCTTTCCTCTTAAAGGAGGGGAAAGGCCCAATTATGAAACATTCGGTTTTTTTGAATCGATGCCAAAATTGAATACTGCGAATCCGGAGGTGAAAGAATATCTGCTCGAGGTCTCGACTTATTGGATCAAGGAGTTCGATATAGACGCCTGGAGGCTCGATGTGGCAAATGAAGTCGATCAGCCATTCTGGCGTGAATTTCGAACAACGGTGAAAAATATAAAGCCTGACCTTTATATTCTTGGGGAAATTTGGCATGACTCGATGCCATGGCTTCGCGGCGATCAGTTCGATGCGGTCATGAATTACCCGTTTACCAACCAAGTTTTTCGCTTGGTCGCTTCACAAACCATCAATGCGCGCGAGTTCACAGAAGAAATGACAGCCATCTATCACAGTTATCCTACCAATGTTTTTGACGTGACATTCAATCTTCTTGGAAGCCATGATACACCGCGGATTTTCACGGATTGCGGGGAAGATCTAGCTCGAACCAAGCTCATCCACGCAATCCTTTTGACATTCAATGGCAGCCCTTGTATATACTATGGAGATGAAATCGGCTTAACCGGAGACATGGATCCAGGGTGCCGAAAATGCATGATCTGGGAAGAAGAAAAACATAATACCGAGCTTTTCAATGAAATTAAGACATTGATCCTCTTGCGAAAAGAAGAAAGATTACTTGCCAATGACGGAAAGTTCAAATTCCTTGACACAGCCGGTAACGAAAATATCGTGGCCTACCAAAAGTATAATGGAGAACGTTCTGTCGTGATCCTCATCAATCCGACGGATGTCCAGCAATCCTTTACCCTTCCTTTTGATTTGAAAGGACGTACACTAACCGATTTAAGAACAAAAGAAACCACACAAGAAGGTAAATTTGAATTGGGTGGTTATCAATATAAAATTCTCGCATTCAATCATTGAGGCAATGAAAACGGGGCAATGAAAGTCATCCGCCCCGTTTTTTTCAATCGATTATTTGGATATCATATTCTTTGAACCATACATGGGTTTGTGCCAAGTGAGCAAGCAACTGTGGACCTGACATCAATTGCCCGAACCACGGCACTTTAAAAGCGGCACCCTTGGAATCTACTATATCGGTTAGCTTCTGTTTATCGAAAAACTCATGCAGGACCGAATTTTTATCCGTAAGTAAGTCTTTCAACCACGCCTGCACACGGTCTGTATAAATAGGGTTATGGGTTTTTGGATATGGACTTTTTTTACGATACAATACCTCATCAGGTAACAGCCCCTCCAACGCCTTCCTTAGAATACCCTTCTCACGGTTGCCTTCCATTTTCATTTCCCAAGGAATGTTCCATGCATATTCAACAAGGCGATGGTCGGCAAATGGAACGCGCACCTCTAGACTTGCACCCATACTCATCCGGTCCTTCCGGTCAAGGAGCGTCGTCATGAACCATAATAAGTTCATATAGAAAAGCTCTCTCCGCTTTGCTGCCACACCGCTTTCCCCTTCCAATTTAGGCGTTTCGGCAAGGGTGGTCAAATAAGCTTCCTGCGCATATTCCTCGAGCTTCAATTTCTCGCGCCATTCCGTTTTTAATAAAGATACCCGCTCCCCGGTCGATCTCATCCATGGAAAACCAGCACGATTCAAATCATCCTCACGATGAAACCAAGGATAACCGCCAAAAATTTCGTCCGCACATTCGCCGGATAGGCCTACGACAAAATCCCGCTTGATTTCCTTACAAAACCAAAGTAAAGAAGAATCGACATCCGCCATGCCTGGGAGGTCCCTTACAAGGACAGCTTCCGTTAAATAATCCGTCAACTGCTCTTGAGTGATGATCGATGAATGGTGAACCGTATTAAAGGTATCCGACATCTTTTTAATCCAATACCCATCAGAGTTAGGCTGAAAGTCATTTGCCTTAAAATAGCGCTCATTATCTTCATAATCGATGGAATACGTATGAAGCTGGCCTTTTCCTTCTTTTTGATAGGCGTTTGCCGCAATGGCTGTTATCGAGCTTGAGTCAAGCCCTCCCGATAAGAAGGTACACAGCGGAACATCTGATACAAGTTGCCGTGTGACTGCATCTTCGACAAGGAAGCGAACCTTCTCGGCCGTCTCATCAAGAGTATCCCGATGTTCTTCGCTTTTCACATTCCAATATCTCCAAATCCGGAGGCCTTTCCTTGATAAGGTAAGCGCATGGGCAGGCCTTAATTCCTGGATATTATGAAATACGCCTGAACCTGGCTTTCGGGATGGACCAACACCAAAAACTTCAGACAACCCTTCGCGGTCAATCTCCGTTTTAACATCCGGATGGGCCAGAATCGCCTTAAGCTCCGATCCGAAAATGAACCCGCCGTCCCTTTCCGCGTAAAAGAATGGTTTTACTCCCATGCGATCTCTTCCAACGAATAATTTCTGTTCCTTTTCATCCCAAATCGCAAATGCAAAAATCCCATTGAACAAGTCAATGCATTTTTCTTTCCATTCTATATAAGAAATTAGTAAAACTTCTGTATCAGAATGACCGTTAAAGGAATATCCTTTTAATAATAGCTGTTTACGAATATCCTCGGTGTTATATAGCTCACCATTATAACAAAGTGTATATCTACCGTTTTCGTGATTTTTCGTCATCGGCTGTTTTCCGCCTTCCGCATCGACAACCGTTAACCGTTTATGACCAAAGGCAACATGGGCTTCGCTCCAAACATTTTCTTCGTCTGGCCCCCGCTTTGCCAACGTTTTTGTCATGTTTTCCAGTGTTTTCGTTTTTGTCCGTAAATCTTTTTGAAAATGCACCCAGCCTGTTATCCCACACATTTTACACTTCATCCTTTCTATCCGGACCATCAAAAATAGATTGGCTCCCTGTCTTAAAAAAGATTTACAGTCCCTAAGTACCGATCAGCAATTCCGTAGGACTACCCTGCCCACATCGCCCGGCGTTGTTAATGAATTGTTGAGCAAAGCATCCCGTGTTTAAACATAGCCTATGCAAAGACGGAAAGATGGTTATTTGTCCATAAAACTTTAAAATATACAGTTATATTTTCATTGGATTTTGACTAAAAAGTAGGTGAGGATTCCACTATTGGAGGTATATGTATGAGTCAGCAACAACGAATCAAGTTAATGAACAGGCAAACAAGAGCTTTTACCGAAGGAACAGTGGAAAATATCAATCAACAATGGATTTTTTTCGATGATGAAACAGATGAGGCCTGCTCCATTGAAGACCACGTTGATAGCATCATTGAAGTGTACAGGGGTGGGCGCTGGCAGCAAGGAGTAGTTGAAGAAGAGGGGAAAATCTTGCTTCACCGGGAAATCACCTTCTTAAGGGAAAATGAGCCCATTCGGATACGCAAAAAACTGCTCTACTCTTTTGAACGTTTATTGGAAGAATTGAACGATGATTCCTTTTTCCAATTTGTAACGACATTGAATTCACTTGATTTTTCTATTTATGATTGTATATATAGTTATAACCAGCTCACCTTTTTAAGGGCCGTCCCTAACCAGTCCGGCGTGAATTTCTTCACCTTTGATAATGAGAGCCAAATATGCCTCGTCCAGCACCACTTTTCTTATGGGAAAAAGGATCACGATCGTTTTGAATTCACCCTGAACACTGGAAAAAGGATCGTCATTGAGAAAGTGAATTCACAATAAAGGATAAAAGAAGACGGGTAAATGAGGTTTCCTCATTTACCCGTCTTCAATTCAGTATTAAAAAAAGTCCATTCCTTGTGGCAGCGAAAGCCCTAAATAAAGGACGAATATAAGCGCTACGATGAACAATATCCACATGGCACTTGTGCTTTTCCCTTTTTTCGTACGGACCAGCACCATTTCCATCGCCGCAATCACGATGATTCCAACAATCATTTTTACTGCGTAAGCACCAAAATCAGTGATCAGCATACCGCCAGTCAGGAAAATCAATAGATAGAACAACCGTGTTATCATATGTAGCATTTTCGCTTTCGGATTTCCACCTTTAAGCATCGAATATGTGACAAAGAAAAGAATGATTCCGATAACCCAAGCCGTAATATGCATATGTGTCATTTTTTTGCCCCCTCGTTCAGTTTCCATTTCATCATATCATAGGCTTTTACAAAAAAACAAAACTAAGGAATCACCTGAACGGGTAAAACCAACAATTTAATGAACACCATTTACATTTCTTCTTAACTGGTCCCTACCTGCGCATAACCGGCTTTTTACCATATGTAACCAAACGCCATATATATTCAACCGGTCCGTATTTAAACAGCCCCATCCACAATAAGGAAAGCAGAATTTGGAGGCAAAACAGGGCTATTAAGAAAACAAATCCTGTCGTATAAGAGACTGATCCATATAAGCCAAGGCCATATGAATAAAAAATGGCCGTACATACTATCGATTGGAACAAGTAATTGCTCATCGACATCCTTCCGATATACGAAAGCGGGTGTAAAAGGCGGAAAGCCCCTGCCTGTTCCGCCAAAAGCGTAATTGCCGTGATATAAAAAATCGTAAGTAACGGCCCTCCCAAATAATCCTGCACGAATATCGTACCAAAATGGTAAACCGTCACATATGGCAGAATCTTAATTGACATGCCCAATAGCAAGCTTACAATCGAAATCATCTTCAATTGTCGTTTATATTGGGTTGGATTTTGGAGAATGCCTTGTTTTGCAACGCCTGCTCCAATTAAAAAAAACGGAAAAATCGATAAAAAAAGGATAATGGCATTAAAAGGGTTATTCACCATATACCAATCCAGTGCCCTTTGACTCATTATGTCCGTAAATGTACCAGATTGATAAACTTCCAAAGACTGTTTCATCATCGCCGAATCAGTCGTTATTGCCATCCCTTCCCTATCAAAAATGCCCAATATAAGAAATAGCGAACCCAATATCGCAAAAGGCAGGACATAACAAACCGAGCCTAGCAGAATTAAATTCCTGCCCTTCATTTTATAAAAAAATAAAAATGCAAACCCAAATACAGCATAATTAATGAGGATGTCCCCATGCCAGATGAAAAAAGCATGAATGCACCCGAGTATCAGCAGGAAACTTAGCCTTTTCATATATAGTAAAGGAAATGAAATACCCTTTTCTTCAGTCCTTACAGCTAGTATGATTGCCCCGAAACCGAACAGAAAGGCGAATAATGGATAAAAGCTGGCCTGTGCGACAATATCACTGAATCTGTACAAAATCCTGTCCCATCCCTCGGACCACCGCTCGGCACCATCTATGTACAAGAGCGGAGAGTGGAAAGAAGGCATATTCACTAAAAAAATACCTAAAATGGCTAATCCACGTAAAACATCGATGCTTACGATCCGTTTATTTTCCTGCAATGGTACCATTGTGCCCTTCATACCGTACACCCTCTTTCATCCATACAGATTTAGCATCTTTTCTATAACTCCATTGCATCATCTCTAACTTTCGTGACCGCTTTTTGCTTTTTTATCAGTATGACAAACAAGCTGCCCAATAAGCAAAAGATTCCTGCAAGAAAGAATGCCCATGTATAGGAATTGAATATTTTGAAGATAAGCCCTCCACCGTACGCCGCCACTGCTGCACCCACCTGATGGGCCGCGAATATCCAACCGTATACAATCCCGCTTTTCTCCATGCCAAAGACTTGCCTTGAAATGCTTATGGTTGGAGGAACGGTGGCTATCCAATCCAAGCCATAAAAAACGGAGAAGATTATCAATAGACCGATAGAGCCTTCATTTAGCGCAAAAGGAAGTAATACGAGGGAAGCACCCCTTAGAGCGTAATACCAAAACAACAGCCATCGGTTATCGAAACGATCTGATAACCACCCGGATACAGTCGTACCAATCAAATCAAAGATCCCCATGAAAGATAGCAGTGATGCTGCCGTCACAACCGGTAAACCAAAACTAATGCAGTAAGAAATGAAATGTGTGCCGATCAACCCGCTCGTTGAAAGACCGCATATAAAAAAGCTTCCTGCCAATAACCAGAATTCCTTCACTCTCACTGCTTCAATCAATGACTGAAAAGCCATGGCGATGGGGTTCTTCTTTTGGACTATAACAGCCTCCTGACTTTCCTCTTCTAATCCATATGGAAGAGTGCCAACTTCCATCGGATTGTTTTTCATGAATAAAAGGATGATTGCCAGCATGATCAAGCTAAGGATCAAAATTAATCCAATCGCCCATCTCCATGAATAATTCTCAATGATGATGGCTAAAACCGGAAGTAAAATGAGCTGGCCTGTGGCTGTACTTGCCGTGAGTATCCCTACCGCAAGCCCCCGCCTCTTCTCGAACCAACGATTTGCCACATATGGGCTCAAAACCGTTAAAAACACTCCAGAACCCAATCCAATGATAATTCCCCAAATTAAAATGAGCTGCCACTCATGCTCCATGAAAAAAGTGAGGAAAATCCCTGCCAATAAAGTGGACATGGCCAATACCATCATTTTCTTCAATCCAAGCACTTCAATTAGAGCGGCCATGAATGGACCCGATAATCCATAAAGAAAAAGACTTATGGCGAAGGCTAAAGAAATGACGGACCGGTCCCACCCGAACTCACTTTCAAATGGTACGATGAATACTCCCGATGATGACCTAACGATTCCCGCTACAATAATCGAGAAGAAGGTTATGATTAAAATAACCCAGCTATAATGAATACGTTTCAATGCTCTCCCCCACAATCCAAAAATCTTAGAATCAACATGATGAAAAAGAAAAATTATAATAATTTGAAATATTTTATAATAGTAACACTTTATCGTTAAACAGGATGCTTTTTTCGAAACAAATTCCAGTGCTCCTAAAATGACCGTCCATATCCAACAATGGCATGAGTTACTCTTCATAGTTTAATATGAAACCGAATTTAAAGGGAAACAGAAAAAACGCTGATCATTTCTGACCAGCGTTAGCGAGGCATCAATTAACGAATCTTCCTGATTTCCCCTTAATTTCCCAGTAATCATTACGGAGATGGATTTTTTGTATTTTCCCCGATGCCGTTTTTGGAAGCTCATCGACGAACGATACACTGGTAACTGATTTGAAATGAGCTAGTTTTTCCCGTGTGAAGGACTTTATATCATCCTCCGTTAATTCCACGCCCGTTCTTGGCACAATGAAGGCATGCGGCGTCTCTCCCCATTTTTCATGCGGAACGGCAATGACTGCCGCCTCAAGAATTTCCGGATGTTCGTAGAGTACTCCTTCCACTTCTATGGAAGAGATATTTTCTCCGCCACTAATGATGATATCCTTTTTGCGGTCAACGATATCAACATTGCCATTTTCATCGATTGTGGCCATGTCCCCAGTATGCAGCCATCCATTTATTAGTGTCTGGCTTGTCGCTTCTTCATTTTTCCAGTAACCTAACATCACTCCATGACTGCGGACGATGAGCTCCCCGATATCCACGCCATCATGGGCCACTTCCTCCCCATTGCCACGGATGACCTTTACCTCACTGCCTATGATGGGATATCCGGCTTTCGCCTTCATTCTGTATTTTTCTTTTTCAGAAAGATCATCGAATTCAGAACGAATCAGCGATATCAGACTAACCGGTGTTGATTCAGTCATTCCGTAAATTTGAATGAATTCCCAGCCTAACTCTTTTTCCACCCTTGTAACGAATGCAGGAGGCGGTGCGGAACCCGCAACGACGATTCGGATATCCTGCTCGATATTCGGAACATTCCGTTCATAATATTGAAACAGCGAATTCAGAACCGTGGGTGCCATATGCATTATGGAAACCTTATGCTTTTGCAGTGCATCAAATATCATTTCGGGGCTGGTTTTCCTCAAACAAACTTGAGTTGCACCATTTGCCGTATAATAAAATGGGGCACCCCACCCATTCACGTGGAACATCGGCAGTACATGCAAATATGTATCGCGGTCATTGACCCTGAAATGATGCATCGCTCCCAGGGCATGCAAATAGTTGTTGCGGTGAGTCAGCATCACCCCTTTGGGATTCCCTGTGGTCCCACTAGTATAAAGGAGACTCGAAACATCATTTTCATCCACGGACTCCCGGTTGAAGCACTTGTTATCATAACGTTCCAGCCAATGGTTGTAATCGGTTTCATTTATCTCTTCATTTTTATAATGAACGATTATGTGCTCCACCGACTCAAGTTCATCCTTGACAGGGGAAATTAGATGATACAATTCCTGATCTACGAAAAGGACCTTTGAATCGCTATGGTTCAAAATGAATACATAATCGGCAGGCTTCAAACGGATATTCAATGGAACGATTACTGCCCCAAGCTGAAATACCCCATAAAAGCCTTCAAGCATTTCAATTGAGTTAGGTGCCAAATATGCCACCTTGTCACCCTTTTTGACTCCAAGGTCCCTTAAACCATTTGAAAGCTGGTTTACACGGCCTTTCAACTCTGAGTAGGTTAAAACCTTGTCATCTCCAATGATGGCTTTCTTATCGCCATATAGTAAGGCTGCTCGATCCAAGAAATGCGATAAAACTAATGGTACATTCATTTCCTCACCTCTAATTTTATTTGAAGATTCTGAATTAGCATTATATTACCATATCTGTTATCAAAATTCCAATAACATTTACCATTGTTATATAACAATATATTAGTAGGCAGATGAATCACATCAATCATGAGTCAACATACAATACCTTGAAACTCCCTTCAGTGATAGGCTCATGGCCTGAGATTCAAGGGAAAAACCAGAATAAAAAAAGGGTGATTTTCTTGCCAGCCATCGTAGGAGTCGTTCAAGTTATCAACGTCGGTAGCAGTGGAATTGTCCATATTGGGGACGTCTTTAAGATTAGTCCATATACCACCTCAAAAACGTTTGCAGGTGCTGGCTCTTTTAATACAGGTGAATCCATATCCCTCTATAATGCCTACAGCACCACAAATACAAATGATACAGATGGTGTCGATCAGCCACTGGTCTTAAATCTCTAATGGTTTTAAGAAAGGAGTCAGCATGATCTTCAATATTCACCAGACCATACAAATCAATATGATAAAAATTGAAAGCATCGCCAATTCATCCGTTTTTCAAATAGGAAGCGCCGGGGTTATTAAACCATATTCCACCTTAGCCAATACTGGTGGATTCACTGAGCCTGCTCCACAAATTGAAGCTGATGTAGTCCCATCAACCAGTTTCGTCCCGTTTACCCGCTCCTAGTTCATAGGCATTCACCTACCTCCAACTTTTTCATATACTGTCTTATATAAAATTAACTTATTGTGAAGGTGGGGTGTTGAATCGTGAATCAGGATCTATATTCATATTCCATACAAATGCAGCGTTTTCTTGAAGCCCAGGATAAACGGATCATGAAACTTGAACACGAACTCAAACGCCTGAAAGATGAACTAGCCGAGCTGAAAAATAAACCGCCAATCCATGTAGATAAAATTGAATATAAATTCGATCAGTTAAAGGTCGAATCTCTAGATGGAACTTTGAATATCGGTTTAAATCCAACTGATCTTAACAACATTGATGAATTTGCCGTCAACAACCAACCTGTTCAACCTGGCCCTAACCTATTTCCAGGCAGGGAGATCGTCGTCGAGGAAATTCACAACGATATACTTTCAGACTTGGAAAATATGATTCACGATGCGGAAAACCAGCTGAAAATATCATTGGAACCCTCTTATCATGACTTTATTAAGCAGGACGTCGAACGCCAGCTGCATCAACGAATCAATATGTATTTCGATAATCTTTCGTACGCGGAACGTGCTCCGCAGCAAAGGGATAATATCAAGGAAAAGATCAGGGAAAAGGTGAAATCCGATATTCAAACCGCATTATTTCAATTCATTACCCATTCACAAGCCGAGACAGGAGGAAATCCAAATGGAGTTTAATGTAACCAATCACCAGCTTTGCGTAGGAGATATTAAAATTACCGGTGTAGCAAGCTCTGCTTTATTTCTCATAGGGGATGTACAAACGGTCCAACTATCTTCCGCATTCGATACCCCGCCGGAATCCCTTATCATCGGACCATTCGTCCCATTTGCTCCAAAAGGATAAAAGAGATGTTTTCAAGAATATCAAAAGTAAAGTCTATATCTTCCAAGACACTCATTTTTAGCTCCACCATGCAGATTGGAGACTGTTCTTATATTGACGGAAAATCATTTGCCTTGGCAATCCAGAAGAAAAGCGAAACTTTCCAGTCAGTCGATATTCATTTCGAAGATTATGAAATTTCCAAGAGACCATTTTATATTCCGAGATTGAATGAACCAGTCATATCAAGTTTTTCAAATCCGAATCCCTTCATACGGGTCGGCAATATCAATATAATCGGGATATCAACCTCATCTGTAGTTGGTGTGGGGAACGTAGGCCATGCACGTATGGAATCAAGAGTGAAACACATTCGGGAGATTCCTAAAAAAACCGAAGAGACACCAATTGAGGGTTCAACCAACACCACTTAAATTTTAAAAGGAGGAATTCATATGCCAGCTATTGTCGGTCCAATCCAAATATTCAATATCGCGGAAGGAAACCTGTTATTCGGGGATGCAGCCGTCATTTCGCCGAAATCTTCCAGCAAAACTGTCACCGGATCTGGTTCAGCTAACACAGCTGCAATCGTTTTTACAGCCAATGGCCTGAATGGTAGTAATGTCCTTGATGTCAATGGGGTCGACCAGCCCATTACAGGGAATAATTAGTCTAAGAAAAAGCCTCCCCTTTCCAGGGAGGCTTTTAAATTCGGCCTATTTTTCTAACATGTTAAATACTTGCTCGACATCTTTGTCTCCCCTGCCTGATAAATTGACGATCAGTATATCCTCTCTTGTCAACTCTTTCGCCAGCTCCAAGGCGTGAGCTAGAGCATGTGAGCTTTCGAGAGCTGGAATGATTCCCTCTGTTTTGGATAATACCTGAAAAGCCTCAAGAGCTTCTTCCCCTTTAACCGTTACATACTCCGCCCGTCCGCTATCTTTCAAAAAACTGTGCTCGGGTCCTACGCTTGGGTAATCCAATCCGGCTGCTATGGAAAATGTCGGTTTTGGTTCCCCTTGTTCGTCCACTAACGTCAAACTTTTGAATCCGTGCAATACTGCCGGGACACCTTGCGAAATACTTGGTGCTTCACTTGGCTCTACACCAATTAAACGGACATTTTCTTCATCGATATAATGAGCAAAAGCACCAATTGCATTACTTCCCCCTCCTGCACAAGCAATGATGGCAGTTGGCAGCTTTCCTTCCTTTTCAAGGATCTGGCGCTTTGATTCTTCACTTATGATTGATTGAAAATGCTTAACGATCGTTGGATATGGGTGTGGTCCCACTGCTGAACCAAGCAAGTAAAAAGTATTTTCATAGTTTTGCACCAAATCATTCAATGCCTCATCAACGGCATCCTTCAATCGACCCTGTCCCTTTTCAACCGCTACGACCTTTGCCCCCAACAATTCCATCCGAAAGACATTCAATGCCTGCCTCTCCGTATCCAGCTTACCCATATAGATCACACACTCCATGCCAAACATCGCACATGCTGTCGCAGTCGCCACACCATGCTGCCCCGCGCCCGTTTCTGCTATGATGCGTTTAGCACCCATCCGTTTAGCGAGCAGGATTTGTCCGATCGCATTATTAATTTTGTGAGCACCTGTATGATTCAGATCCTCACGCTTCAAGTATATTTTTGCCCCGCCAACCTTTTTCGTTAAATTCTTCGCAAGTGTTAACGGATTTTCGCGCCCGACATATTCTTTCAAATAATATTGAAACTCCTCAATGAATTCCGGGTCATCCTTGTATTTCAGGAATTCCGTTTCCAAAATATCCATAACTTCCTGAAGTTCACCTGGTACGAAGCTTCCACCAAACTCACCAAAGTACCCCTTACTCTTGATCTCACTCGTCATACTCTTCTCTACTCCTTTAAAAAGGTATTTTTCTCCACTAGTATATAGTAAGCATTTATACCTTTTCAAACTATTCTGTTTATTTAACCAAAAAGAAGGTCCCACATCAATGGGACACTCCTTCTCTCTTATACTTCCAATAAATGCGAGCCATCAAAGAAAAACAAGTAACGGCCGGTTACCTTCTTATTCATTATCCCTTCAACAGCCCTCGTATAAAGCTGAAGCTGCATCCGGTATCTATCAGCAAGAATCTCTTTAGCCCCTTCATACCCGCTAGCAAAACGGCCGGTGATGGTATCCGTTTTATAATCGAGGAGCACAAGACCTTGTTCATCCTCAAAGATACAATCAATCACACCTTGAATAAGGATCTCTTCATCTCCAGCTGCCCAATCGCTATAAGCTTCCTTTGCAGGCAACGACATCGTAAATGGCACTTCACGGCGAATGCTCCCGGCCCTCTGCATTCTTTGCCCGATTTCACTGTCAAAGAAATCGACGATCGCCTCAGGGTCCACAGCTTCTTTCTGTTCCTCCGTCAACAACTCACGTTGAATCAAGTCAACGATCAGTTCCTGAATCGATTGAATGGTAATCTCTTTAGATAGATCGATATGCTGCATGACTAAATGTGTAATCGTACCCCTTTCAGCGGGGGTCAGTGACTTTTCTTGCATGAAAGTCGGCCGCTTCGTGATAGGCCGCTTAAATTTACGCAACAACTCTGTGGAGCTTTGCTCGTCCTTGAGTTCATATTGACGTTTTAGTTCAGAAACGGATTGCTTGGAACGATACACCGTCGCATCATGCTCTGGGTACTCCCATTCCAGCTGTTCCTTGATATCATCATAAAACTCGGAAACGATACCGACCTTCTCCGATTTCTGGACATGATCAAGCATTTGCTCTTGAACCAGTGCCTCTTCCTCATCCAGAACAGCAAGCTCTTCACTTGGAATGACGGAAATGGACCAATTCGATGGATGTGACTCCATTTCCAAGCCAAGACCTGCAGCACCAAAAGAATCCCGATGTCGGACAAGGGATGGACCAATCCAATCAAGATAACTTTTTGCACCTGCCCGTACATAGTCCTTTAATAGCCACTCTCCATGTGCCGCATTACTTTCCCAGTTCTGCTGCGTTTTTTCAGCATCATTGATACTGGCAATCAAATAAAGCTTCTCCTTAGCCCTTGTAAGCGCCACGTAGAGGACACGCATCTCCTCGGCAATTAATTCAAGCTGCTTTTTTTTCTTGAAAGCCAATTGAGGGAGGGATGGATAAGTTATACGTAATTCGGAATTCACATACTTTGCCGCAAAGCCATAATCCTTGTCCAGTAAATAGGGCTTGCGTAAATCCATCATATTGAATTGCTTGGAAAGGCCGGCAATGAACACGATCGGGAACTCAAGCCCCTTTGAGGAGTGAATCGTCATCAGCCGGACTACATCTTCCTGTTCCCCTAAAGCCCGAGCTGCCCCTAAATCATCCCCACGTTCTTGCATCCTTTCTATAAAACGCAAGAAACGGAACAGACCGCGGAAAGAACTTGCTTCATATTGCCTTGCCCTGTCATAGAGCGCTCTTAAATTGGCCTGACGCTGTTTGCCACCCGGCATCCCACCTGCAAAATCATAAAACTGCGTTTCGCGGTATAGTAGCCAGATCAAATCTGATAATGCTTCCTGCCTGGCAAGCTTCCTCCACTTCACTAGTTTTTTATAAAACGCAGAGGCTTTTTCATAAAGCCCCGGATGTTCTTCCGGGTCACTCTTTCTGTAAAAATCAGCTAGCGCTTCGTAATAGCTTCCTGTATGGAATAAACGCACCTGTGACATCTCTTCTTCATCCAGCCCGACGATAGGTGAACGGAGAACGGATGCCAATGGGATATCCTGTTGCGGGTTATCTATCACCTTCAATAAGGAAATCATGATGGCCACTTCGGTCGCTTCAAAATACCCTGTCGATAAATTGGCATATACTGGAATTCCCTGCTTTTTAAATTCCTCCATGATTTGCGGTGCCCATGGCATCGATCGAAGAAGAATGACCATGTCTCGATAAGTGGCAGATCGGTACTTTTTGGTTTTCGTATCATATATCCGATGCTTTTCGCTTATAGCCTTTTTAATGAGCTTGGCCATCTGCCTTGCTTCGAGCTGTGCTTTTTCAAGCTCCTCGGCTTCAAACCCGCCGTCCGATCCTTCCGTTTCCGAATGAGCTTCCGGATCGGCTGTTCCATCAATTAAATGGAGTTCGATCGGATTTGGATCGTCTTCGGGATATGGGGCACCTTTTTTCAATTGGGCATCTTCATCATAATCAATCTCACCGACTGTAATGCCCATCAACTGTTGAAACAAGAAATTGGTCCCATCGAGAACTTCCTTACGGCTCCGGAAATTGCGGTTTAAATCAATTTTCAGTCCGGAATCAACACCATCATGAGTAAAACGTGTGTATTTTCCAAGGAAGAGATTCGGTTCCGCAAGCCTGAAACGGTAAATGGACTGCTTGACATCGCCAACCATGAAAAGATTCCCATTATATTCGCCGTCAGCCGTCACCAGTTTTAAGATGGATTCCTGAACCAGGTTCGTATCCTGATACTCATCTACGAGTACCTCTTTGAACTGGCTCCTATATTCTACGGCTGCCGCTGAAGGTTTTCGTTCACCATCCACAGTTTCCCCTGTCAAAATTTGAAGACAATAATGTTCCAAATCGGCGAAATCCACCAAGTTCTTTTCTGCTTTTGCAGCGAAGAATCGATCGTCAAACTGTTTAACAAGCATTACAAGTGTATCGACATAGCCCTTGAGCTCCCTTATATCACGCAGATAGCTTTCCGGTTTACGGGAAAATAACTCTTCCTGTAACGATTTGATGATCCTCTTCGCCTTATCACGATACTTGGTAGCCTCATCCGTAACTTCTTTGATAAAATCTCCACCAGTAAGGCGTTTTGCCGTTCCAAATTTCACATTTTGGATTTCTTCATAAAGAGCGTTCCAGGATTGATCCTTCACTTCCGAAAGTTTAGCAACCAGGGCAAGATCAGCTATATAGTTCTCAGCCCTTGGTGCCGGCCCCCCAGGGATTTTTGTCAACGCAAATGAGCGTTCCAATAAGTCCCTGGCAGTGTCCAATTGTAAACCAATATCAAACTTCAATGAATCGATAAACGAAAGAACATCAATCCCATCATCATCTGCCAACTCATACATGCTAGCAGCACCATCGAGCCATCGGGCCGGATCAGGATTCGATTGCGAAAAATCATGAAGCGATCGAACGATATTCTGAAGCGCATCATCGTTTCGATCGCTTGTGAAAGCATCAACCAAATTAAAGAACTCTTCATTATCACTTTGGCCATACTGCTCCTCGAAAAGCTCTTCCATCACTTCATCACGGAGCAGCTGGATCTCCGTAGAATCTGCAATCCGGAAGCCCGGGTCAATATCCGTCAGATAATAATACTTCCTGATCACCTCTAAACAAAAGGAATGAAGTGTGGAAATCGAAGCACGATTAATCAAGCTCAACTGCTTACGCAAATGCTGTGAATGCGGATTATCATTGATCGCTTTTTCTAATGCCTCACTTACCCGATGGCGCATCTCGGCAGCCGAGGCATTGGTGAATGTAACGACGAGCAGTTCATCTACATCGATTGGATCTTCTTCGGAAATGACTTTTTGAATGATCCGATTGACCAGCACCGCTGTTTTCCCTGAACCTGCAGCGGCCGCAACCAGAATGTCCTGATCTTTAGCCCATATCGCCTTCCATTGATCTTCCGTCCAAGTCACGTCTCCTGGCAGAGCAGGAATTTTCGTTTTACTCATCGTTCTCTCCCTCCCCCCTTAATAGCTCAAGAACGTCATTTTGTTTCTTCTGTGCCAAATTCCTGAATTGGTTTTCCTCCAGTGACTGGTCGAATTGGCATACAGATTTAAAGGAACAGAAGGTACACGGCGTTTTTTCCTTTAATTTATATGGCGTTATATCCACATCACCATCGACCATTCGATCACCAGCCTCCTGATAAATACGGCGCACATGATGATTCAGAAGCGAGAACTCTTCCCTGCTGGCAACTTTGGAAGCCGCAAGGAGCGATCCGTCCTTTTTAAATCCAGCTGGAATGATATCCGACTTACCCGAATTTTCAATATCAAGCGAGGTATCCATCATCTGAATGACATTTGAATGATCTAGTACAAGTCCATTCATTTTAAAACTTTTATAAATTTCTTCTTCAATTTTATCCAAACTGAGCATTCCCTTTGATTTGACAACAGGATTATGCACATGAAAATACAAAACGCCGGCTGGAATCGCTTCTTTTCCTATAAGCGACTTGGAATGGGTGACGACGATATCTAAGTATGTCAACATTTGCAGCGCGAGTCCATAATACACTTCACTCATGTTCAGTTCCTTTTCACTCGACTTATAATCGAGCACACGCAAATAGACACCCTCATCTTCTTCCGCTTTATCCACGCGATCGATCCGCCCGATCAGTTCCATCTTCGTACCGTTTTTCAATGTGAAAGAAAGTGGAGGAAGCTCGCCATTTTTTCCGAATCCAAGTTCTAATCCGACTGGGGCAAAACCGCTCACCTTTGCATGTTCACTTAATACGATCGAGGCCCGTCCAATCACGTGTTCCAGTTTCCGGCGTAAATAGTGATGGCGGTTCGTACTTAACAAAATCTGATTTTGGAGTTTAGGAGCAAGTCTCTCCACAGCAATTCTGGCCAGTTCCAAGCATTGTTCCGGGGTCAATGCAGACCATGGAATATCATGTTCCTTTAAATAATCGGAAATCATTTTCAACGCTCCATGGAACATCTCGCCTATATCCGGGGCATCCAAACGGAAAATTTGCCGTTCCCGCAATTTCAAGCCATGAGCGGCATAATGGGAAAACGGGCAGCTATTGAACATTTCCATCCGGGATACACTTGTAAGAATGCTCTCACCGTATAATTGCTTACTTGTTTCCTCAGATAATTTCTTTGTTCTATTTTGATAAAAAAGACTCGATAAAACCTTAGTTGCTGAAGGACCGGCCATTTCATCATCCATAATGGCATTATATACATCCCACCATAGTGAATGGATTGGATAGTTCCTTTTTTTCAGCTGCAATTGGGCAGCCAGGTACGATAGGGCAACATCATGATTTGCAGCATATTTCACCTGTTCCTCAGCAGGCAGATCGGACGGATCGTTCATATAATACACATCGGACACGTTCGGCAATACGTCCCTTACCCGTTTCAAATAAGATGAGGGTAAAAGTGCCTTTCCTTCCTCATCGGCAAGCGGATATGATAAATAAAGGGCCTCAGCAGGCGTAGTAAAGGCTTTGTACGCTGTAAACTCCTCATCCAGCAGGCGCACTTTTGAACTTGGGGCAACATCAAGTCCACCAGCCAGCAGCGCCTCACGATCACTATCTGAAAATATCCCGTCAGATACAGCTTTTCCTGGCAAAACCCCTTCGTTTAGGCCGATGACAAAAGCTGTCTTCACATCATCCAGACGGGATAAATCTAGATTAGCGACCAATACTTGGTCAATTGCCGGCGGTACCAAAGAAAATTCAAGCGACTCCAGACCAGCTTCAATGATAACTGCAAACTGTTTCATGGAAAGCTCTTCCCCGCTCAGCAGTTCAACGAATTGATCCAATAGGTCGACAACTGCATTCCATGTTTGCTCATGCTCTCTTGCCGATACCAAATCACCTGCTTCTTCTGCCTCTTGTTTCAGCTTTTCCAATTTTTCCGATACATGCAATTCTTCAAGATATAGATAAAGGGCTTCACACAATTCCCTGCCATTAACAGCCTTTTTAACACGTTTTGAGAGCTTCAAGATGGGCTCGGTAAATAATTGCTTCAGCTCATTCAACTCTTGCTCAAGCTGCATTTCCTTATCCGTTTGATTCCGGTCCTCGAGTTCCAGTCCGCGGAAGCGCCGGTAGTTCCAACGATCTTTGGACGTCCACCTGCTTCCTTTAATGCCACGGGCCAGCACATAGTTTTCCAGCTTATCTACCTGTTCGCGCATTCTATCGTGGTTATTTTGCAGCGGAAATAGAAGCTCCGTCTTGATGGCACGAAATACCGGCTCATAGCGCCAATAGCCATTGATGATCTCCAAAGTGGAACGAATCAGCTCAATCAGAGGATGATTCAGCATCGTCCGTTTGGAATCGACGAACAAGGGAATTTGATAATCCCGAAAAACAGTTTGTAAAATATCTGCGTACGCTTCTCCATTCCGGACTAAAATCGCAATATCACTGAAACGGTGCTGCTTCTGTCTGACCAGCGACAAGATGTCCCGGGCAACTCCTTCGATTTCGGCTCTGCGGTTAACTGCCTGGGCGATCGTTACATCAGGCGACTGCTCAAAAGTTTGTGCAGGTCGAATGGCAAAATAAGTTTCCAGATGATTCAGTCCTGGGCTTTTTCCAAACCTTTCCGTTCCTTTTAAGATTCGATCTTCTGAAATCGGTATGCCATTCCTCAATCCAGCCTGATAAAGGTGATGATATAGATTTCCCGTTTGCCTGAACAACTGTAAATCATCCGGAGCATATTGTCTGTAGGGCTGATCTAACGTCAGCGAGATCGTTACACTCCTGCACAGCTTGATCATTTCTTCCACAATCAATAATTCCTGTGGAGTCAAACTATAAAAACCATCAATATATATATCCGCATCCCTTATATAGGAAGAACCTGCCATTTTCTCGATCAGCAAAGTGAAGTAGTCTTCTGAATCTAAATATTTGTTAACCATTTCATCCTCAAAAGCCTGATAGACCAATTCAAGATCATGCAGTTTATCCTGAATGCCACTGCCAGCCTGCGAGGTTTCGGCCAAATAGTTTTGAATGTCATCAGGTTGGATGCAATACTGCTTGAACTCAGCCAGCATTAGCTCCATCTGTGCAATGAACCCCTGCTTATCAGCAGAACGACGAAACATCTTTAACTCTTCCTTTTTATCATCCATGATCTTCCGTATCAACATATTAACGCCTACGCTGTCCAAATGCAGCCGGCTCATCCCCCCGGTCTCCTGAAGAACGCGCCAAGCAAGCCTGCTAAAACTAAAAACCTGTGTCCGGATCATTCCGGCAAGGCCTGGTGTTTTAATTAATTTATATTCAGATAGAAACGTCATCTGATCAGGAACGAGGTAGATAATTGGATTTCCTTCGGGATCTTCTGCCAATTTGGAGCGAATTTCGTCCAATATATTCGAAGTTTTCCCTGCACCCGATCTTCCCAGTAAAAAACGGAGTGACATCTCTTTTTCCCCCTTACAACATAATATCTAGATCCATCATACCAGAAATACTTTAGTCACCATGACTAGGTTTCTGTTTCCAATTAGATTTACTTTCTATTATTTTACCGTTTCCCTTTAAAAAACACCAATCGTACGTTCGCGTTTTTCCCCAAAAGAAAAAGCCCACATAATTTTGGGCTTCCACGATCATTCACCTGTAAATTTATAATTGAATTCTTTGACCGGCCAATATCGAACATCCACTTTACCGACAACATTTTCAACCGATATGTAACCAAAGTGACGGCTATCAGCACTTTCAAGACGATTATCACCCATGACAAAAAGCTTGCCCTTCGGAACTTTGGTCACATCCGTCAACTCTTTTAATGTAAAATCACCTGTAAAGTCCTGTCCCGGGAAACCTTCCTTGAATTTCTCAAGATAAGGCTCATCCACTTTCTCACCATTTACGTAAAGCCAATCATCTTTATAACGAATTTGGTCACCTGCAATCCCTATAACTCGCTTAACATAATCTTCTTGTGAATTCGCATGAAAAACAATAATGTCAAAACGGTTGATATCATGAATCTGGTAATTGATTTTATTCACGACAAGTTTATTTCCATCTTCTAAGGTGGGCTGCATCGACTTCCCTTCAACATCATAGCTTGAAAAGAAAAATGTACGGATTAAGATGTAAATAACAAAAGCTATCATCGCTGGTTTTATCCAATCGGATAAAGAATTCTTATTTGTTTTTTCCATCTAGTTCAACCCCTACTGCATTTATATTCTAATTTATTGTCCTTCTTCCCTCTTCATGCTTTTATTTAACCGGACTTCAAGTCTTTTCCCCACATACCATAGGATAAAGATGACGATCCCGATAATGATCGTACGCACAGGTTTATGAATTAAGGATACTAAATCGTAACCTACGAAGCTGATCGTAAAGATCATCACCGCTTTCCCTCCCACTACTGCAAGTCCATATTGCAAGGGACTGACTTTTGAAAGTCCTGCCACGATATTAACGATGGCCGAAGGTGTAAAAGGGAAGCAGAGCAATATGAACAAAGGACCGAATCCATGGCTTTCCACCCAAACCATCAACCTCTGCACCTGTTTATGCTTTTGCAAAAACCGGAAAAACCTCGTTTGACCATATCTTCTAATAATCCAAAAGATCAAAAAAGAACCCGCTACCGCACCAATCCAAGAAAATAAAAATCCCCACCATAGGCCAAAAGCCGTTGCATTAGCAAGCACGAACACCACTAAAGGCAAAAAGGGCAAAAAAGCTTCCAGCATCGGCAGTAAGATCCCGGGAATTGGACCGAATGAGCGATATTGCTGAATAAGTGCAGATATATGATCAAGTGTAAACCACTCACGTATAGTATCCAAATCCATAATTATCTCCCTCGACATGCTGCTATCCAAGCAGCATAAACTTATTAAAAACTGTTTATTTTAGATATATCACTTTCCCCTGAAATTGCAAGAATTATTATCCATATACCTTCATACTTTCCCTAACTCCGGAAAACATAATCTTGTTAACGAATATTTCTAGATTTATCAAAACCGCTTGCATATACACTGAAAATACATTAGGATAAAAAAACAGAACAAACGTTCTTTTTTTACATAGTATACATACTAATATTAAAAACCGTGCTACTTTAGAAAGGAGCGGTCAAGATGACCCGCATTCCAGAAGATGACCGAAATATGATTGAAAAAGCCATCTACCTCCCTATGGTTATAACAGTCTTAAACCGGGATCTCAAGGTCATCGAAATTAGTCCGTTTAAATTAAAAAGGCCCTATTCGGAGCTAGTCGAACATATTTTAAAAGTGGTTCAAGACGAACTTGCCGAGGTAAGGCGATATTTGCGCAAGGAGAATATTAAGGTTAGTGAAATCAAACGCGATGAATCCTTCACGATGTATTGTTTTTTATATAAAGGATACGAGGAACATCATAATTATTTCAATCCCCGCCTTCGCAACAAAACCGAAGACTTGTTATGTTATTACTTTTTCGAAAAAAGACACCGTTCAAGGAATTAGCGGGTTACAGCATCACCACTATATGTTTGTGAACTATGGGTGTTTGGAGCCTTTCGGGAAGGGTACAGATGACCTTCGTTGTAAGTATGTATGCCATTAACAACGCATCCCACCTTTCCTGCTTCATAAAGTTACGGGAGGTCAATTTTTGATAATCAAGATCGATAGGACTTACTTACCTCCATTCACCTGTATGAATGTTCCATAATCATATAATAATTGGCTTGTTCAAACATGGATTTTCAATTTTCGATCAAGGCATAACCTATGTAATCAAGTGAACCATTTTAGTTTTAAGATTCTTTAAATCAAAGTTATTTACATATTCCTTGGCAAAGGTTGGAGTGACCCCCGTTATGATCGTTTCCACCCTCATCAAACCAAAGCACTCATCATATTGATGAGAAAGTTAGGAAAACAGCTTTCTTGAAAGAGGCGCTTCGACAAATCAATGGTAAAGTAACTAATGTCATTACCCGCCGAAGAATGTAACACATCACTCATGATTTGCACTGAACGATTCAAGGACACAGTCCTTAACGTATAATAGGCCGGGCTCGTATAATAACCATTATCCAACACTATCATTTTAGAGTCCGTATAATGTTTTTGCAAAAGATTGTTAATTGCATATCCATACTTACTATCATCTACTTGTAACCATCAATTGATATGTAAAGTATTAATTTACCTGCCAAAAAAATAAGAACCTTCGCGAAAACGCTTGTGAAATACTGAACAAAATTATTGATACATCATGGGGTGTCTATTATATTATGCATTATGAAGTGAACCATTAACAAATTCATACCCCATTGCTTGATTGTAAAAAATTTCCTCAATCCCTTGTTTCTTATAAAAACCATGCAATGTTTTATTTGCATGGTTTTTATAAGAAATAATTAATTCGAAAGTGCAAGACATTTCCGATATGGTATCAATCCCAGTTCTCAATTGCCTCTTGAAAGCTATCTTGTATATATTCATTACAAGTTTTATATCTATTCAATTCTGCTTATATCATCCGGTCGAACTCCATAATATTCATCTATTATTCTTAAGCAGTAAACAAACTCATCAACATTCTCTATAACGCTCTGTACTTTCAACTTCAAATACGTAGCCTGCTCCTTCAATACCAAGCATGTCAACTCCATACTTATAACATTCTTCTAATAAAATTCTGAGAGAAATAGATTTTCTATTGTCTTTTCACCTGTAAATTAATAGCTTTGTTAATTAAATATAAATACCTAGGTCTATTTTACCTAACCACGATTCAGACGCCCATCTTCCTTTTTTTATCACAAGGCAAATTATGTCCAAATCCCCATTTTCCCTGTTACACATGGTAAATTATTATTGGAGGAAAAAAAATGAAGAAAATAAATATTCTACTGGTCGCTGTTCTTGTTTTGTCTTTATTCACAGGACTTAAAACAACCGAGGCAGCCTCAAATGTGAAGGTACATTTCATCAACGTAGGACAAGGAGATTCAATCCTTATTCAAACAGGTAACGAAAACGTTTTAATCGATGGCGGCGGTAAAGGAAAGGGCGACGAAGTTGTAGCCTACCTAAAAAAACAAAAGGTAAAAACACTTAATGCATTAGTATCCACTCACCCAGATGCGGATCATGTGGGCGGTCTGGCTTATGTGATTAAATCGCTTAATGTGAAATCTGTGTATGCCCCTAAAATTTCTCATACTACCCAAGCATACAAAGACTTTTTAACGGCTGTTAAGCAGAAGAAGCTTACAATAAAAAAGGCGCAGACTGGCGTGGAAATCAACACTAAAGCTAAGGATAATTCCCTTAAATTCATTGCACCTGTTAAAGAATATGCTAAGTCTGACTTAAATAATTGGAGTGCAGTCCTTTTACTTAAACACGGCAAAAAAACATTCTTGTTTACAGGTGATGCTGAAGTAAAAGCAGAGTCAGATATGCTGGCTAAAAAACTGGTACCAAGTGTGGATGTACTTAAAGTCGGCCATCATGGTGCAAAAACATCAACAAGTTCAGCTTTCATTAACAAAGCAAAACCGAAATACGCTGTAATCAGTGTAGGGAAAAATGGATATGGGCACCCTACTTCTACTGTTGTAAAACGGTTGAATTCAGTGAAAGCCAAAACTTATCGCACAGATAAATCAGGTAACATTATTTTTACTTCTACAGGTCAGAAAATTACTGTAAAGACGGTGAAATAAATGGTACAAGGAATTATCGATCGCTTCGAGGGAAAGATCGCTGTCGTTGAAATCGAAGGTGGCGACATGAAGGATTTTCCTAAAAGCGCTCTTCCCAAGGGAGCAAAAGTAGGAGATATGCTGATTATTGGTAATACGATCACCATTTCCAAAGAAGGCACTAAGCAGTTAAGAAAAGAGATTGACGATTTAATGGATGAATTATTTGAGGATTAATTCCGGGGCCCTTCTTTAATAAGAAGGGCTTGCTTTAATTTTGAATGAATCCCGTTTGCATTCTTTTATGATTATCCCTGAAACCCCACTAACGCGGTATATACTTTGACATTACCTCTGAAGCCTTTGCCCCATTTGCATCGGAAAACAGATAGAAGGATTTCCTCTTTGTCTCCTCAATTCTCTGGATCAATTTCGTTTTTAAAAAAGATGTCCGGTGCAGCTGGTTTTCGAAAGAACTGCATGATACTGCTATATCGATAATTTGTCTATTCCTGAATGTGATGGTTGTATGTTTGGAATCCAGGCGATCATAGGATGCCACATGCTCATGTGATAGCCAGATGCATTGAGGACGCAACGGAGATGTAGTCGGAAAGAAGAAAATCGAACTGGTCGGATCAATCGCGATCGGTGCTTTATGTGTGATGTTTATGAGCTGTTTCGTGCCTTGCTTGCGTCCTTCATAACTTGATCCGAAGAACTCACAGCTTTTCTTTATTATTTCCATGGGTTTAAACGGGGAGATGAACTCGTCCTCCATTTCAACGATACGGGAATATATTTTACTGCCATAATTGATTGGCGAAACCATTAGTGTATGTGGCGTGATTTCATATTCCTCGATGATTCCCTGATTGTTTTCCTTCATTTTTAATCCACCTCTTCCTCATTACTAAACACCGCTTTTACTTTACCGAAGCTTATACTCTTGATTGCTTGTACCCCTCCATTCCCCATTGTCCAAGAAGAGTGAAGGGGAATAGTAAATGTATGTTAAATTACTCACTATAATAGCACAACCCTAAAACATAAAAAGGGAGTTCACGAAAAATTAAGAATTCTTTTATTTAGTGGCTTTTTCGTCATCTAAATGACACATTCTCTATTAATGTTTAAATTTTTTAAATTTTCAGTTGATTTTATCCGCTCAAATCCATATAATAATAAAAAGGGTCAGGGGTGGTAACTTTGAAAAATGAAAAATCTTATTCAGAGTCAGTGAAGTCCTTATCAATGAGCGAAATGAAAAACGATGCCGTGGTTCAGGAAATGTTAATTGATATGATTATTCAGGAAGCCGTCCTTACTACCAAAAAGAATATCCTTGCAAAACAGATCGATGAAGCCTTGGATATGAAAAACAAACCTTTATTCTTAAAACTAAGTTCTGAAATGAACGTTTTACTAAAACAGTTCGGCAATTAAAATGCATGAATAAAAAAAGCCTAATGATCAGAAAAGCCTCCCATAATATTGGGAGGCTTTTCTAATTATCATCACTCTTTATGAAACATCCCCATGACCTCGGCTGTTTCGGTTATATTGACAAAAGCATTCGGATCCACTTCTTTTATCATCGTTTTTACATCGGTTAACTGATAACGTGTAATGACTGTCATCATTACTTTACTCTTTTCTCCTGAATATGCACCTTCACCATCCATGACTGTAATTCCACGATAAAGGTTGGTCAAGAGCTTGGTTTTCATTTCGTCACTCTTTTTGGTAACGATCATCAATGTTAATTTAATGTGATTGGAATGGATCGTATCGATCACCTTTCCTGCTGCATAAATGGAAATCAGCGTATATAATGCGGCATCCCAACCAAAGATGAAGCCTGAGATAACCACCACAACTGCATTCATCACCGAAAGCAATGTACCAAGTGGAAAGTCGCTCTTCTTAGCCAAAAGCATGGCAATGATATCAAAACCGCCTGAAGAACCTGAAGCACGAAAGATGATGCCTATACCGAATCCCGATATGATTCCGCCAAATAAAGAAGACAAAATCGGATCAGTGGATATTCCGTGAACTGGAATGAGGTATAAACTGACGGATATCACGACAACTGATAATATCGTATAGGTGATAAAGCGTCTCCCTAATTTCAAGTATCCAAGAATCAGCAATGGCAGGTTCAACAGAAAATTCAATATCCCTGTGTTGACCGGAGTGATGATTCCGAACATAATCGCAAGTCCACTAAGTCCGCTGCTTAAAATTAAATGAGGTATCAAAAATAAGTTATAGGCTACTGCAACAAGCACTGAGCCCATAGTGATCAAAAGTACATTATACATATCCGATCTCCTTAAAACGAACTGGGAATTTAATTTATTATAGTAGAGAACCTTAGGTTTTTAAAAATAATAGTTTTTTCTGAAAACAACTTACAAACTTACATTTTTCCGATATAGAAGAAAAAAGCCAGCTGGTTTTCAGCTGGCTTTCAATCACCCTTTGTATCTGTATTTTCAACCGTTGAAATCCGCTCGAGCATGGTTGGATGGGAATACCGCAGCCATTTAACCAGGAATGGTGGGTTGACTTGACTCAAACCCGACCTCGTGAGTTCCTGGAACGTCGTGATTGCTGATTCTTTATCCCCGGTCATTTCAATGGCATAACGGTCAGCCCTTGTTTCTTGATATCTGGAAACATAATTGGACAGCGGACTCGAAGCAAAGAGCAGCACAGACGTTATTAAGAGAAATAAAGGAAGAGAAGAAATGCTGTCAATAGAACGAACCTTTAACAGATGGCCCCAGCGTTTAATGATAAAATTCATGATTTTCGATGTCAGCCACAAACCGATTAAAGTCAGTCCTAAATAACCTGCAATCCCTATATAAATATGCTTTTCCACATAATGAGCCATTTCATGTGCCATGATAAAAAGGATTTCATCTTCCTTCAGTTTGTGCAGGGTCGTATCCCAAAGGACTATTCTTGAGTTGGAACCTATGCCGGTCACGTATGCATTCAAGGCATTTGTCTTTTCCGCCATATTTACTTCATACACGTGTTCAGCAGGAATTTCAGCCTGTGAGGCAAGTGCCAATATTTCCGTTTCCAGCTCTTTATTTTTGAGCGGATAGAATTCATTATATAGCGGATCAATCAATACAGGCTGTACAAACATCAGAAACAAGGTAAATGGAATGGACAACATCCAAGCATAGAGCCACCACTTCTTCACACTTTTCTTCATTAACCAATACAAAACGGACACGATGATGAACATCATCCCGAAATTCACCCAGAATTCGATGACTCCATCCTTCATCCACGAGGTGAAACTTTGTGTACTTATATGGTAACTCCTACTCATCCGATATCCGATGAAACTGATTGGAAACAGTGCCAGGTAAGAAATAACGGAAAGCCAGAATAAGTAGATGCCCGTTCTGACCGCTTTCCATTTCGAGACTGCCATTGACGACTTTTCAAATGCTTTTGAAAAACCAAATAATAAAATGAAGAAATACAGCAGCCATTCATATGGCCTGGATACGAAAAAAATAAAATTCCGCAGTCCTGAATACTCTTCACTAAGCTTTAGTTCCCTTGCATTCAGAAATGTTGCAGGATCTGCTGCAGTTCCACGCAAAGCTTCGGGAATCGAGGTATCAGCTCCATAAAAAATATACCAATACATCGCCGCTGCATAAAGGATATATAACAGAATCGCTCTTCCAGCCCATTTTCTAACCATGATGCCCCTCCTTAAACGAATCTCCTCTTAATAGTTTAATCCAAAATGGACAGGTTAGAACCGCATTTCCCTTCTATATTATTTATTCCTTTCAATCTCCATCATTTTTTTATTTTTTATTCTTTATTATCAACCTTAAGATTTCACAGAATACACCTTCAGTCAAAAATGTACTTTCGGGATAATATTGACATCGAGGAGATGAAATGATGAATATGCAGAGATATTTTTAAAAAAACGGAGGGCTTTGGAGGTTTAAGGTAACGACGAATTTATCCCTTTGCCGGCACCTAATTACCTTGATGTAAATCGTTTCATCAAATTTTTTTGGAATGCGAAATCGATAATGAAGCCGACTAACGGAACAGCGGGCATGAGTAGTCATCCCTTCATCCCGCTTTTTTGAAAACTATACAAAAGTGCCATAAGCTCCGGTCGATTATTAACATTCAGTTTTTTGTAAATACGGCTTATATAGTTTTTTACCGTGCCGATGGATAGAAAAAGTTTTTTTGAGATTTGCTGATTTGTTTCACCTTGGGTCAGCAGGATAAGCAGTTCATACTCGCGTTTAGAAAAGGCCCCCAATTTTTCGATTGCCTTATCCAAAGTTACTGGTGATCTTTCAACATCCTGCTGCAGCTTCTTCATTAAAGTTGATTTAAATGAGGCGGGATAAACTATCTGACCGTTGGCACATTGACGGATTGCCGACAGCACTTGTTTCATTCCGCCATCCTGTAACACATAACCTGCTGCACCATGGCATATCGCTTCGATAAGATAATGATCTTCTGAATAGGCAGTAAAAATGAGGAAAGGAGTGGATGGATGTTTTACCTTTAGGATCGGCATGACTGATGATGTGTGATTAAAATCAAGAAGGTCCATTTCACTTCCAGTCACCCCTATGGCCTTAATGTCTTCTTCTTTTTCGATGAATTCCTCAAATCTTCCCTGACCACCATATATCAATAGCTTAATCGACTTCATAACATCACCTGTTACTTTCATTATTGTTATTAATCCGATAATTTTTTATAATTGCCCGCGCTAATAGTTCTATTGGTCTATACTTTACATCATTAATTCACCTGATAACAAATTTAAACTGTAAAATGCTTAAAAAGTGTACCTCCTGACAGTAAAAAGGCTATCACCCGTTTGTCTTCAGGATGATAGCCTTCTTCTTTGTTCCTCATCTATGAGCGTATCAAGTTTCATGATGCTCTCCTGTGCCCGGGGAAAATCAATTTTGCGATAATGGTGTTTTCCACCTTCTTCTTCATCTTTTTCGTCGGCCCATTTGACGACTTGCTGAAGCGGTGTACGAATAATATCATTTGAAGGTAAGAACGAATCGGTGTGAAATAAAATGGCGAGGGAAATGGTCTTTGCCTTTATCGGGTTTTCCCCCAAGCGGATTAAAAGTTTATGTGCTCGTTCTGCACCTTTGATGGGGTGAATATCATTTTGTTTATACAGATCATAATCCCATTTACCATTGCGATACCAGGTGAAATGACCCATATCATGCAAAAGTCCAGCTTTAGCAGCAATATCAGGGTCGACATTATACTCGTTTGCTAAGTGAAACGCATGGTATGCTACCGCAATCGCATGTGCCAGACCTGAACGGTTCAAGTATTTTTGAGCAATGGGATGTGTAAAAATATCCAAAAGCTTTACATCTCTCATCTAACCCCTCCTTACAATTATGTGGAAATTTTTAATGACAATCATAACTCTTTTCGAAACAAGAATCAAGGTTTTAAGATTCTCCAATATATTTTATGCAGCATGATACACTTTGGTTGTACAAAAAAAGGACCATTGCCGGATATAGGCAATGATCTCCTTATGATCAATGAAATTCAGTTTTGCAGTACATGGTTTTTCAAAGAGCGTCGTAAAATTTTACCAGTCGCGTTTTTTGGAAGTTCAGCCAAAAACTCAATTTTTGCCGGTACCTTATATTTGGCCAAATGTTCCATGCAATAGGCAAGCAGTTCTTCCTCTGTCAATGCATTGTTTTTCTTTACCACATAGCACTTAACCACTTCCCCTTGATTGGGATCGGGAACGCCTATGGCTGCTGCCTCAACTACTTCAGGATGGGCATACAGAACCTCCTCCACTTCACGTGGATAGACATTATAACCACCGACGATGATAAGCTCCTTTTTACGATCTACAATGAAAAAATAGCCTTCATCATCCATCCTGGCTAAATCGCCTGTATATAACCAACCATTTTTCAAGACAGCGGCTGATTCTTCAGGCATTTTATAATAGCCCTTCATTACATTCGGACCTCTGACAACCAATTCTCCTACCTCATTGATTTGCACTTCTTCTCCAAGCTCATTGACCACTTTGTTTTCCACCCTAAGGATGGAGGTTCCGATGGATCCCGACTTCCTTGGACGATCCAAAGGATTGAAGCAGGTAACTGGGGAAGCTTCGGATAAGCCATATCCTTCTGAAACCCTGACATTAAATTTTCGCTCGAATGATGCAAGAAGGGACACAGGCATTGCGGATCCTCCCGATATGCATATTCGTAACGACTTCAAAGCATCTTCTTTCGCATCTGGGTATTGGAAAAGAAAGTTATACATCGTAGGCACTCCAGCAAAAACGGTTGCATCATATTTTTTGATTTGCCTGAATATTTCCTTTGGACTGAATTGCGGGACAATTAAAAGCGTACCTCCGCTTATCAATGGGGCATTCACAACTACCGTTAAACTGAAAACATGGAACATTGGCAATGTCGTAATGACACGGTCACTTTCCGAGATTTTTAAATATTCACCAATATCATGTGCATTGGAAAATATATTGGTATGTGTGAGCATGGCCCCCTTTGGTTTCCCCGTTGTTCCGGAAGTATAGAGTATGATTGCCGTATCTTCAGGATCCAGTTCTGGCCCTTTAAAACCGTCATCCCCCGTTTCGATCATTTTTGTAAACGATTTCATTTTTGGGTAGATGTTAAATTCGCTAATATCCCCATTATCCTGCTGCGTTTCGCAAATAACATATTGTTCTACGCTTGAGAGGATCGGGTTCATTTTCTCTAGTAAGGGTAAAAGCTTATCTAATGCCACAACAACCTTTACATCGCCATTATTAAGGATATAACCAATCTCGTCAGGTGTGTAAATTGGATTGACGGGAATTACGGTCGCCCCTGCTCGCATAGCCCCATACAACGAAATGATGAAATGTGGAGAGTTGCCTAATAACAGCGCAATGTTATCACCTTTGGAAACACCCAGCCTATGTAATTCGTCTGCGAACTTCGTAACGGCTTTATCCAATTCCCCATATGAAGTGGATTGATCCATAAAGTAATATGCTGGCTTATCCGCCTTTTTTAAAGCCATTTGATGAAGCTGTTCAGATAAATTCATCTTTCTCCCTCCCTTGCAAATATCATGAATGAATAGTCATTCATTTTTATGGTGAACTAAATACATTTTTATTATATTAAAAGAAAGCTATTACAGCAACAATTTTATCCATATTCAAGCAATTACTGTCATTATTAGGCACAAAAGCCGTCCTATTAAGTCGGGACGGCTTTTGTGGCTTAATATATTAGTGCCAATATTTCTTCTTTCGTTACATTGCCAAAATAATGACGAACATCGATCTCATCTAGTACCCTGCTGATTGCTTCCTTTTCATAACGTGTTCCAGTAAGCTTTTGTTCAATATCCGCAACCTCTCCGACCCCGAAGAAATCGCCGTAGATTTTACAATTTTCAATAATTCCCCTGTTCACTTCAAGGCGGATGTCAACAGACCCCACAGGGAATCTATGTGAGTTTTGCAAGTTGAATTTAGGCGATTTTCCGTAATTCCATTCCCAGTTTTGATACCTTTCTTCAGAGATTATGTGAATTTTCTCCCAATCCGTCTCCGTTAAAATATACTCTGTAACCTTACCGCTATCTTTGAAAATATTTTGCAGAAGGAACGAACGGAACTCTTCAACAGACATCGGTTCTTTTAAGAAATCAGCAATATTACCGACACGGCTTCTTATTGATTTTATCCCTTTTGACTCTATTTTATCTTTTTTCACTTTTAAAGCGGATACAATGTGATCCATTTCTGATTGAAACAGCAATGTCCCATGACTGAACATTCTGCCCTTCGTTGAAAACATCGCGTTTCCCGAAATTTTCTTTCCTTCAGCCAGAATATCGTTACGACCGCTCAATTCAGCATGTATTCCAAGTTTCTCAAGCGTTTCCACGACAGGCTGGGTGAATTTCTTGAAATTATGGAAACTATCCCCATCGTCCCTCGTAATGAAACTGAAATTGAGATTCCCTAGGTCATGATAAACCGCTCCCCCCCCGGAAAGGCGGCGAACAACTGTAATGCCATTTCCATCTACATAATCGGCATTGATTTCTTCAATCGTATTTTGATTTCTTCCTATGATGATTGAAGGACGATTAATGTAAAATAGAAGATAGGTTTCATCTATATTTAAATGTTTAAGCGCATATTCTTCAATGGCAAGGTTAATTCTTGGATCTGTAATTCCCTTATTATCAATAAAAAGCACAGTTGTTCCTCCTTGTAGACTTCATATCACTGATGTTTCATTTATAGTTGGAATTCGAGATTGGTTTTAGCTACAGCTATTTCCCTTTTGAATACCTCGGATGCTTCTTTTTTCAGTTGATCAAGATTCCCATAATGAGGGAGATGAGTTAACAGCAAAAGCTGGACGTCAGCCTTTTCCGCTAGCATGCCCGCTTCTCTTGCCGTCATATGCCCCGCCTTTGAACCATCCATATCACTGTAAAAGTTACTTTCACATAGTAAAACATTTGCGTCTTTAGCGAAATCTGCAAGCTCATCCATATATGAACTATCCCCTGTGTAAACTATCGAATGATTTTCAGCTTCAATCCTCATTGCAAAACAAGGGACTGGATGATTTGTTTTCATGAACGTAAATTTACACGGTCCAATGGTTAAGGGTTGATCAGCAGTGTAGGCTATCCCCTTTGTCACGTCTTTATAAGTTAACTTACCAAACTCGACTTCGTCCAAATCATGACCATAAATAGGAATCGTCCTTTTTTCGCTGCCCAATATCTGCTGTATGAACGCAGCGTGCTGCAGGACACCAATATCCGCTACATGATCCGGATGATAGTGGGATAATACAACTGCACCAAGATCCTCCGGCTTCATATGGTTTTGCAGCTGTGATAGAACACCGCTGCCACAATCAAGCAGAATGCGAAAATCTTCATATTCAAGCAAATAGCCGGAACTTGCCTCATTTTTAGCTGGATAACCGCCCCAGCAGCCAATTACGGTGATTTTCATGCTTAGGCACTCCTTTTTTCTCTCAATGACTTCCCCATTAATATAAACTATTCTTGCCCTTATTTCACCTTTTTTACTTATGTTATAAAACATTCATTGACATTGCGAATCTGTTATAATACAATAAAACTATAGAAAAGCGAATAATAAAATAATTCAGGAGATGATGTTCATGATTCAAAGTAGCGTTGAGTTCTTTAAAAACCTGCCTCCGAAACAATGCACGGAATGCGGAAAAAAAATCGAAGAACAGCACGAATGTTATGGAAACCACTGTGATCATTGCCTTTCTGGAGAGTAGTATTCTTGTGTTCCACCATCCGCTTCCCAAATAGCAGGATGAATTCATATAAGGTTCAGTTTCGCAGCTGAAAAACATCCCCAATAAAAAGAAGAGATACCGCTCATCGGCATCTCTTCTTTTTATTGGGATTCATTGACTTTCAGCAAAAAAATAGAATTATCACTTTACGGATAATCCTTTGAACAAATATATTTTAAATAGTTCAGCAATTTCCTCTTTCTCTAATGGGGCATGGTTCCTTTCCCAATCAAAAATCAGGGCAAGGTACATCTTTAGCATCAGGAAAGCTGTTATCTCTGGATCGCAAGGCTGTATATAGCCCTTATCAATCGCTATTTTTAGTTTTTCCTTAATGTAGGATACAATGGCTTCTTCCATTTCATTAACCATTTCCTGAACGGCCGGCGTACCAATTTCCCGCTCTTCCTGAAGAAGTTTTAAAGATAATTGATGTTCCTGCCTGAACTCCAGAATTCGATAAACGGCCCGATGCAGATTTTCAAAAAAGGAGAATTGATCATCCAAAGATTGTTCAGCTTCATATTTCATTTCCTCTATCATCCGCTGAACGATTTCTTTAAACAGCTCCTCTTTATTTTTATAAAAGGTATAAATGGTCCCTTTTCCCACATTGGCAATTTTAGCGACTTGATCCATCGTCGTTGCCTTATATCCAAAAAGTGAAAACGACTTGGTCGCGGCTTCTAAAATTAATTTTTTACGATCAACAGACATTTCCCACCTCGATCCTGACCAAACGGACAAAATAGTCATTATGTTCAACGATATCATACCAAAAATATTCAGTCTTTTCAATTAAATTTTCGATTTTTTAGAGAAACAATGGCCATCCTCATTAATGGACAGCCACTTTTTCAAAAGGGGTATTTATTTAAATCACTCAGGTAAAGTAAAAAAAGCGTCGCTTTTCCAGGTGCATGACATCTATCAACTTCATATGAAAATATGTAGAGCGAATTGTAAGCATGGTTAAACTGGTTTCCTCTATTGATTGATCACTTTTCCTGTAATTTGTTTAAAATGATTGTAGCCAAAGCATCGATGAATTCAGGTTTAACATTGGGCATATCCGGCCTATAGTAACCTGCACCAATCTCTTCTGTCACAACCTTACATTCATAATCATTATCATAAAGGACTTCAAGGTGCTCGGCAACAAAGCCAACAGGAATATAAATGAAAGCTTTATAACCTTTTGTTCGATGAAGATCTCTGGTTAAATCCTGTACATCAGGTCCCAACCATGGTTCAGGTGTTTGTCCAGCGCTTTGCCAGCCTACTGCATAATTGGTAACCCCTGCGCCTTCAGCAATCATGTCTGCCGTTTCTTTCAGTTGATTTGGATACGGATCTCCTGATTGCAGGATTTTTTCAGGAAGGCTATGTGCCGACACAATCAAAGCGAAGTTATCGCGTTCTTCCGAGGACATTTTCCCGATTACTTCTTTTACTTGGTCTACCCAATATTGAATGAATTTCGGCTCATCATACCAGCTTTCAACGGAAGTTATGGTCAGGTCCCCCCATTTAGCGGCTTCGTCCTGGGCACGTCCATTATAAGACTTCACGCTGAATGTTGAAAAATGCGGTGCCAATACTATACTGACCGCTTCTTTGATTCCATCTTCATGCATTTGTTTCACTGCGTCTTCAACAAAAGGTTCAATATGTTTCAGTCCAAGATATGCCTTGAATTCAACTTCTTCCTGAACGGAATTCAATTTCTTTTCAAGGGCTTCAGCTTGTCCTTCCGTTATTTTTGCAAGCGGGGATAATCCACCAATCGCTTCATATCTGCCTTTTAGGTCGGCAATCAATTCATCGCTTGGCCGTCTCCCATGACGAATATGTGTATAATATCTTTCAATATCCTCTTCAGTGTATGGAGTACCATAAGCCATGACTAAAAGGCCCATTTTTTTTCTTGACATGAAATTACACCTCATTTAAAGATTTCGTTCTTTTATTGTGCATCCAATTAAGGATTTTTAGCAAATGGTTCGCTCACCTTACTTCATTTTTGATGAATATTCATGAATGAAAGCGGTCAGCCTCTTCAGTGTTTCCGGATTTACGGAAGGGAAAACCCCATGTCCCAGATTAAAGATGTAGCCGTCCTGTTCCATGCCCTGATCCAGGATCCTTTTCGTCCGTTCTTCTATAACATCCCATGATGATAAAAGAAGGGCAGGATCAAGATTACCTTGTACCGTTTTCTGTATTCCCATTTGTCTTGCTTCTGTAATTGGCAGTCTCCAATCGAGCCCGACTACATCAATCGGAAGATCATTCCACTCAAGTGCCAAGTGACTTGCGCCGACCCCGAACATGATTAGCGGTACATTTTCTTCACGCAATGAAGTAAAGATACGTGTCATGATCGGCTTGATGAACACGCGGTAATCTTCAACGTTCAAAGCACCTACCCATGAATCAAAGATTTGGATGGCACTAACGCCGGCTTTAATTTGTGACTTGACATATACGATGATCATATCCGCTAGCTTATCCATTAATGCAAACCAGGCCTTGGGCTCGGAATACATGAAAGCTTTCGTTTTATTGTAGTTTTTGGATGGGCCGCCTTCAATCATGTATGAAGCAATGGTGAAAGGTGCCCCGGAGAAACCGATCAAAGGAACGGACAATTGCTCCGTGGTCAATAATTTAATCGTGTCCAACACATATGGGATATCTTTCTCTGGGTTCAATTCACCTAATTTTTCAACATCTGTCACCGATTGGATCGGGTTGGCTATGACTGGACCGATTCCGGACTTAATCTCAACATCCACACCAATGGCTGGTAGCGGTGTCATTATATCTTTATATAAAATCGCAGCGTCTACGTCATATTGCTCAACTGGCAATCTAGTCACATAAGCGCATAATTCCGGCTGATGAGTAATCTCAAAAAGGGAGTACTTCTCTTTCAACTTACGGTATTCCGGTTGTGAACGGCCAGCCTGACGCATATACCAAACAGGCACATGATCCGTTTTCTCTCCTCTTGCAGCTTTTAAAAATGTATCATTCGTAATTTCCTTAGACATTAATATCCACCTTTCAAGCAATCACGTTTCTATTTTTATTCATTACCTACATAGAATATCAGAAGGATGTTGAATTTGAAATCGAATCTCCTTAAACTATAGCTTTTTCTATAATAGAAGTATAGCCAACCTATTTATTTGTCAGAAAATCGACTTTTTTATAAGTATCTTACCGGTATCAAAGACTATTGGTTAGATTGAAAATGGTAAAAGCACTATTCATTGGGTAAAATGGGTATACAGGTACTATATAGATATTGGAGGGGAATTTATGAATGTATTCATCACATCAGGCAGTTTCAATTTTTTGAAAAGCAAAAAAGATAAGCATCCGAATGAAAATATATTACTTATGCAAAACCCTGACACTACAGTACTTTTACATGAAACAGAAGGTAAAACGCTCTTCAGCTCTCCACGTAAGTATGAAGTAGTTGATGGGAAAGGAAACCTTCAGGATCATGGGTATGTAGTCATGAACAATATACCTGTCAGTGAAGAAGGAAGGCCGGTATTCGAACATCGTTTTAAAAACAGGGCAGGATTCATTGAAAATGAACCAGGTTTCGTCGCACTTCGTGTACTGCGGCCAATCAACTCTGAAACTTATGTAATCTTAACGATTTGGGAGAAACAAACCGATTTCTTGAACTGGAAGAAATCCAGTTCCTTTCAGAAGGCGCATAACAGCGACTCCAAAGCTCCCGTTACGAATTCCAGCCAGAAGATGTTTTCAGGTGAAGCCTATGTAACGCAGTATACTTTGGTGAAGGATTCAGAAGAATAATCCAATCTTGCTCAATAAGAGGCCCATCCCTCAAGGATGGGCCTCTTTGAATATATAGTAATACAGAGCGTTATTTGGGACTGCCCAAAAATCATATGAACCTATAACAATCCGACAAATTCCTTCTTTATTTCCGGGGAAATGCAACGGGTATTTACAATTATTTTATCTGAACCCTTTTTTCAAAGTACTTTAGGCCCGAGGAATTCATACAATTTAAACAAGGTTAAAATATATGCCGCTCCTAATGCAAAACCTGCCAAGATATCAGTTGGAAAATGAACTTTCATAGCGATCCTACTGACCCCGATTAGCAGAACCAGACAAACGAAACCGATTCCCACTGCCCATTTCAAAGAGTTTCCTTTAATTTCTTTCATGATTAAATAAGCAACCATACTGAAGAAAATAAGGCCCACCATTGCGTGTCCACTGGGAAAACTGAAGCCAGCGATCTCCATCAAATGATTTTCAGGGCGCACTCTTTTAATATGATTTTTTATCCACCCATTTAATACATCACCCCCGGCCATACCGATAGAGAAGATGGCCATGGTCCAATAATCCTTCTTTATTATCCACAAATATAGAACACATAATAAGCTTCCAAAACCAATGAACTTGGATTTCCCAAGATAGGTAATGGACTTGAAGAAAGTGAACGAAAAAGTATTCTCACCTACGGAAATAAGTTTCGTAAAATATGTATCGAACGCTAAAGGCTTTCCACTCTCGACTTCTTGCATCAAAAAAAAGAATAGCAGCAAGCAAATCAAAACCATAGCAAACCAGGAATATTTAATCATGATATATATCTCCTCAAGGTATTTAATTCACTTTGGATCATTCAGAATATGATATACTATTTACAATTAATCCAATCATTAGGAGGCGCAAAATGATACAGCGATTACACGATCTTCTAGATGGTTCATATGAAGAAATGGTTTCCATCAGACGTTATCTTCATCAACATCCCGAGCTTTCCTTTCAAGAAACCCAAACGGCTGCCTTCATCGCTGGATATTATGAAAAACTTGGAATCGAACACCGGACGAATGTAGGCGGTAATGGTGTTATTGCCAAAATCACAGGCAATAAGCCTGGTAAAACCGTAGCTTTGCGCGCTGATTTCGACGCCTTACCCATTCAGGATGAAAAAGAAGTTCCCTATAAATCTTCCGTACCCGGGGTAATGCATGCGTGTGGACACGATGGCCATACAGCGACACTCCTTGTCCTTGCAAAAAATCTGAATGATCTGAAGGATGAGCTCGAAGGTGAATATATATTTATCCATCAGCATGCTGAAGAATATGCTCCAGGAGGTGCCAAACCGATGATTGAGGCTGGCTGCCTTGATGGGGTGGATGTAATTTTCGGCACCCATTTATGGGCTACGGTCCCTACCGGAACAGTCCAATACGCTTATGGACCCATTATGGCCGCTGCTGACCGTTTTGAAATCACCATTCAAGGGCAGGGCGGACATGGAGCCCAGCCGCATAAAACCCGTGATGCAATCGTAGTCGGCTCCCAGCTAGTCATGGCCCTACAGCAAATCGTAAGCCGCCGCCTTAACCCAATAGATTCTGCAGTCATTACCGTCGGTTCCTTTGTAGCGGATAATGCCTTTAACGTCATTGCAGATAAGGCTAGAATAATCGGGACCGTCCGCACTTTCAAGGAAGATGTCCGTTCATTCATAAGCGAAGAAATGGAGCGGGTTGTTAAAGGAACCTGCCTAGCTGCCGACTGCACTTATGAATATCAATACTTTCAGGGTTATCCAGCTGTTATTCCACATGTTGAGGAAACTAAATTCCTCATCGAAAGCACTGAATCCGTCAAGGAAGTTTTGATTACAGAGGAAATTGACCCGGATATGACAGGTGAAGATTTTTCTTATTATTTACAAAATGTGAAAGGTACATTCTTCTTTACGGGGGCCAAGCCAAAAAATGAACATACATATCCGCACCATCATCCTTTGTTTGACATCGATGAAAAAGCGATGCTCATTGCAGCCAAAATATTAGGCACTGCAGCTGTAACCTATCACAATAAGAAACAATCATCGCAAAAGGTGAATGAATCTTTATTACGGTAATGATAAAGGGACGGGTTCTCCCCGTCCCTTACTCTTTTAGAAGTCTGATTCTGTAACAATTGACTGCCGTCTCCCCAAGTTGTTCCAACAAATGATGGTTGGCATATGCACCGACAGCTGCCCCAAACCCTGGGACTAGCTGGAACATTTTGATGACATCGATGTGATCGCGATATTCCTGCTGAAATTCTTGCCAGTCTATTTCCGGCCATTTCCCTGAATCCCATTCTTCTATTACCCGTAATGTTTCCAGTTTTTTTTCCTCGCTCGAAAATGCCATCTGAAAGATATGGAGTATGAATAGGCGTTCCTCATATTTATTTGGATCAAAACCATATATACGGGATATTTCGAATAATAACTTCATCTTGATGCTAAGCAGTAATGGGAAATCAGCCAATCCAATTAAAAGTCCTGCAGCTCCGGTTCCAACACCTTCTATAACGGCCGTTTTCCGATAGGCCGTTACAGTTTCCGCAACCCATTCTTCTTTTTGCTGCAAGGATAGAAGCACTGCATTTTTTTCTTTAGACATATATTTCGAACCTGATAATACGGCCTCTATCATCCCTTTAATACTATCAGTAATCATTTTGTGCACTCGGTCTGGAATATAACTATTCATTTTGATTTGTGCCTTTTTGGATATCCGCTCAAGCTTGCCGGATTTCTTGGCTACTTTCTTTTTCCATGATATTAGTTCCGATAATGCCTTTTGTCCATATTCATCCATCATTTAACACCTCCGTTAAATATGTATATACCACCTATGAGGCTTTTAGTTTCAATTTTCATTTCTTAAAAGAAAAAGCTGATTTTATGAAAAATCAGCTTCTGATTAAAAGTTTTTAATTTTCTTTGCTGCATAAATTTTAAAACCGAGCAAGAAAACAAGCCCCATTGCCAAGGCGGCTAAAGCGGACATCCATTCCCCTTTCACTAGCAGGACCAAACCGAAGACAAGGTCCTCAAATAATAAGAAATAGGAAATAAGCTTTATCACTGCAGATTCTCTCATTTTTGCTGGCAATGGATACAAGGAGACCCATACCTTCCATTCATGAGCCTTCCAAACCGGCAGCAGTTGCAGGGCTGTCATGAATAGGAACATGAAGGTTACAATCAAATGTGCCCATATGTTAGTGAATACACTTAAAATCACTGACCCAATGATAGTCAAGCGAAAACAAAGTCCCACATAATCATTCGATCGCAACAGAGTACGGGCGTAAAGGTAGGTATACGTTGATTTTTCACCATACGGAATGAATGATAATAGCCAGTCCATCCATTTCCTTCTTGCTACCTTTCCTTTCAAATGAGGAACATCAGTAAACATGTTCGCTATTCGATAAAAAGAATTCATCCTCTTGTTTTCCAATTCCACCAGCCGTTCCCACTTAAGCACAAACCCTTTAGTTGCGCTTCGGTAATACATGTAAAGTCCTAACAATAATAAAAATGTTATAAGTGCAAACAGTATATTTGCCCTTGAACAGATGAAATAAAGAATCACTCCATTAAGTAAAAAGCGGATGAGAGAGTCCCAATGGCTCACTGATGTATCCTGATATTTCAACACCTGCCAGCGCATGGTTAAATTCAAGAACTTCAAAATAAGCAAAACGACCAGGATGATCCCAAGGTCCGTGCCTCCTGCACCCGTAACCTTCGAATACATCGGTATAGATGCGATGAGGACAACCAGAAGAATAAACCCCTGCATGACCCAACTTAATATCAGTGAATTCTTGAAATAGCTTCTCAACTTCGTTTCAAGCGGAAGCAGGAATACCGTATCAGGTTCTTTCAAAAAAGTATTAATCGGGCTTCTGGTCACAATGATCGATAAAACAAAGGCCATGATCAATTCAGCAGGGAAATCACTGTCCAACGTCTTCACCCAATCACTGTAATAATAGGCCAAACCACCAAGAACCAATACCATGACAAAAACAAGATGGCCATTAAAAATATAGCGCAGATATTTTTGCGTTTCATTTATATAGCCTAAATATCTTTCCTTCCAGAGATTTTGACTATTCATGACCGATTTCTTCTTTCGTCAATTGAATATATAAATCGTCAAGAGTTGCCCCCGGCATGGAAAATTGTTCACGAAGCTGCTCAAGATCGCCTTTTGCCCGGATCTCTCCATTATGCAGTATAATGAAAGAATCACAATACCTCTCGGCTGTTGCCAGTATGTGTGTAGACATTAAAATTCCCGCTCCGCTCTCTTTCATTTTCCTCATCAAATCGAGCAGGGATTGAATGCCTAATGGATCGAGACCTACGAAGGGTTCGTCGACGATATATAAAGACGGCTGTACTAAAAAGGCGCACATTATCATGACCTTTTGCTTCATTCCTTTTGAGAAATGGGCCGGAAACCATTTAAGCCTTTTTTCCATATGGAATTCCTTTAATAGAACGTCCATCCTTTCTTTATATGTGGCTTCCGCCAAACCATGTGCCATGGCCGTAAGCTTTAAATGCTCCTCAAGTGTAAGCTCATCATACAAGATTGGCGTTTCTGGAACATAAGTGAATTGTTTCCGATATGTATCCGGGTCCTGGGCAAGAGTTTTACCATGAATCGAGACACTTCCGCCTTTCGGCTCCATGAGTCCGATGATATGTTTAATCGTCGTACTTTTCCCAGCCCCATTTAGCCCAATTAACCCCACTAGCTCATTTGGTTGAATGTCAAAACTTATTCCCTTTAAAACGGGCGTTTTTGTATATCCGCCCACTAATTGCTTTATTTCCAATAAGGACATATAAACGATCCTTTCTATATAGAGGTTCTTATTTCCATTTTATCAAATTCTCCTGCTTTTATATAGTCGAGTGTCCCCGGAACTAAATTTCCATAAATAACTAATTATATTTTTCCTGCTTGATGGTCATCATAAATAAGGAAGAAGGGGTTAGTCATTACGTGTGATTCACATCATATTGTAAATGAGGTGTCAGTTAAAGACGTATTACACTGAAATACCCAAATGTTTTATTACAAATGATTCACATCATATTGTAAATGAGGTGTCAGTTAAAGACGTATAACTGAATTAAACCAGAAGCTTCATTTAAAAAAATCGTTTCGAGCAAGGAGATGGTTCTCTTGCACGTAAAAGCAGAAAAATCATTCAATAATTATCAATTATGCTTTGAAAGTTGATGAAACTTTAAAGATATAGGAGATGGTTGCTTTGAATGGAAAATCTCTAATCAGATAATAACCATATTTTACTAAAATGTAGATGAGGTGTTTGTCGCAGAGAATTTATGCTAATGCGAATTTTGAAGCAAAACCCCCTTTTTCAACAGGCAGGGTGCAACTTATGTTGCATCCTGTTTTTATGATTTTTCCTTTTCTCAGGGATTCAAGCTATGGTACGATTAACCAAATACATTAACTTCTAAAGGGGCGTTTTTAATGAGTGATTGCATTTTTTGCAAAATAATCAATGGGGAAATCCCAAGTTCCAAAGTTTTCGAAAATGAACATGTATTGGCCTTTCTCGATATCAGTCAAGTAACTAAAGGCCATACGCTGGTAATACCTAAAGTACATAAGGAAAATCTTTATGAGTTGACACCCGAGATTGCCAAGAACCTTTTTGAAGTGGTGCCGGAAATTGCCCGCGCCATGAAGCAGGAATTCCAACCTGTAGGCCTGAACCTTTTAAATAATAACGGTGAAGCCGCTGGACAGTCCGTTTTCCATTTTCATATGCATTTAATTCCTCGGCATGGTGAAGGAGACGGCTTTGGGGCTGTTTGGAAAACGAATACCAGCGACTATACACCAGATGACCTGAAACAAATCGCTGACTCCATTGCACAGCATTTAAAATGAGACCGTGATGGCGTGTGCAAATTTCTTTTTCCTTTCGTTATACCTTTTTAATTGAACGTTAGCTAACACTGGTTGCATGAAAAAACAATGATCCCGATTTGGTCCTCACTCAAAGTGGAGGACCTTTTTGCATTGGCCCATCATTAAAACAAAATGTCACCTAAAATTCTAAATTTTCCTCCTATTGAATTTAGTTTTCTGGTAGGATATATGAATAGTCTCAAATACTTTATCACATAGTCGCATAGGAGGAAAAAAATTGAAACGTGCACGTAATTTTAACGCTGGGCCAGCCGCCCTTCCCTTAGAAGTTTTACAAAGAGCCCAAAACGAATGGTTGAATATTGAGGATTCCGGTATGTCGGTCATGGAATTAAGCCATAGAAGTTCGGAATTCGAAAAAATTCATAACCATGCCATTCAATCATTAAAAGACCTCATGGAAATTCCTGAAAATTATGAAGTTCTCCTGCTTCAAGGAGGAGCAAGCCTACAATTTTCCATGATTCCCATGAACATTTTGAATGATGGGAAAAGGGCAGATTATGTCCTAACTGGTTCTTGGTCGGAAAAGGCATTAAAAGAGGCCAAAAAGGTTGGTGAAACGGCTGTTGTCGCTTCATCAAAAGATGAAAAATATACGTTCATCCCTAAAGTCGAAGACATCCAATTGAATGATGATGCTGCATATCTTCATATCACAAGCAATAATACGATTTACGGTACGCAATGGAAGGACTTCCCGGAAACAGGGGGCATTCCTTTAGTAGCTGATATGTCAAGTGATATTCTCAGCAAAAAAATTGATGTTAGTAAATTCGGCATCATCTATGCAGGTGCACAAAAGAATCTGGGTCCATCGGGAATCACGGTCGTTATCATCCGTAAAGATTTAATTACAGATAATGACAAAATTCCATCCATGATGAACTATTCTATCTATTCGAAAAATAATTCTTTATACAACACTCCCCCGACATTGGCCATTTACTTATTGTCCCTTGTGTTGGATTGGGCAAAAGAACAGGGCGGCGTTGAAAAGATTGCTGAAGTCAATGAAGAAAAAGCAAAAGTCATTTATGATGCCATCGACGGCAGCGATGGTTTTTATAAAGGCCATGCCCTACCGGACAGCCGTTCATTAATGAATGTGACGTTCACGCTTCCGTCAGAAGAAGCTGAAGTACAATTCCTTAAAGAGGCAAAGCAAGCCGGATTCGTAGGACTGAACGGTCACCGTTCCATTGGTGGCTGCAGAGCATCCATCTATAATGCTGTCCCTATATCCCATTGCCAGGACCTTGCGGATTTCATGAAGAAATTCCAGGAATCGTATAAAGCGAAGGAAGCTCAAATCCTTTAATTCAAACAAATATAACTTCTAAAAAAATAGGTCTTATGATATACTATTTTAAACTTCTTGCGACAGGCAATAGTGCATTGTTGAAGAAAAGATGTTAGTTGAGATGAGAATAGGAGAGATGAGTAAATGAAAACGAAAACCCTTGTGTCACTGTCCCTATTAATCGGGATTGGGGCTGCCCTGCATTTTATCGTACCTGGATTCTTCCTTGGAATGAAACCGGATATGATGCTGTTGATGATGTTTTTGGCGATTACCCTGTTTCCCGCGAAGAAGAATGTTTTCATTGTCGCCCTGGCTGCTGGAGCCATCTCTGCCATGACAACTACATTTCCTGGTGGACAGATTCCAAATATCATAGACAAATTGGCAACAGCCTTTCTGTTTTACCTTTTATTCATCAGTCTTAAGAAGTTTTCAACATCCGTTGTCACCGTTAGTATCTTGACTGCCGTAGGAACAATGATTTCCGGCGCTGTCTTCCTTGGTTCGGCTTATTATATCGTTTCCCTTCCAGGGCCTTTCGTTGCACTTTTCGGCGCTGTTGTACTTCCTGCCGTACTGTTAAATACAGTTGCGATGGTCATCATTTATCCAATTGTGAACGGCATCGTAAGAAAATCAAATATACCCATTAATGCTTAAGCAGCAGGATCATCATACCTAAAAAAGCACCGGAATATCCGGTGCTTTTTTTCCAATCTTATGAATCTGGAATTCTAGTCAGAATCATCCTTCATCATTGAATCAATATCCACATAAACCAAATGAAAAGCAGTAAAACCCCGGGGAGGCCCATAGCGAAGGCTCTAGCCTGGAGTACCCTCTTAGGCGGATAGATGCCAGGAGTTTTAGCTCGCCTTAGAAAATACCCCATTCCGCACACGCATACCAGACCTATTAAAAAAATGATTTTCATTCTTTACCCACCAGTGCCATCCATGTTCCGACAGCTTGTTTTTATTATCTATATGCTAATCTTCCTTTTATATGAAGCATTATTAATAAAGCTTCAAGTTATTTTTAAATATTATATATTTACTCTCTAAGTTTAAAAAAATATTTTTGTGATATAAAGATAAAATGGTCGATACTCTTCCATAAGGATGAAAATTATGGTATTTTGATATCAATAGTATTTCTCTCCCTATTTATCATAATTTCCAATTGATGCTTTTTTCAGCAGGGATTCAGACCATGGAAAGCGAAAACATAATATAAAATGAGGTGATCCTAATGAAAGCAAAATCATTACTAATTGGCTTTTTGACTGGAACAGTAGTAGCTGGTGCGGCAACCTTACTTTCAACACCAAGTTCAGGTAAAGACCTACGGACCCGCATCAAAACGAATACCGAAGAAATTAAGAATACAATTGATGAGTTAAAGGTAAAAATGCTAAATATTAAAGATGACACGATGGAGGCTTCACAAATCAGCAAAGAAACGGTAAAAACGTTCATTTCGGATGTTCAGGTCGTCATCGAGAACTGGAAGCGGGAAATCGAACCCAATAAAAATGAATTATTGAAGAACGTTCAAGAAATTGAAAATTCATTGAAAGAATTGGAAGCGGCCTCCCCTTCTTCTAAAAAGATTAATAGCTGACATCGTCACACAAACTTGATTCTCCATTTTTCCCAATAAATTACATGGTTTATTGGAGAAGAATGGAGAATTCATTAAAAAACTAAAATTTTCTAAAAATTTTGCAAATATTTTTCTTTATTAATTTTTATTTTATTGTCATAATAAATATATAGAATCTTATAAGTAGGTGAGCCCATAATATGCAGAATAAAAATTATTCTATGAAAGAAGCAATGATTTTTAGTCAACGAATTGCACAATTAAGCAAAGCATTATGGAAATCGATTGAAAAAGATTGGCAGCAATGGATCAAGCCCTATGATTTAAATATCAATGAGCATCATATTCTTTGGATTGCCTATCATCTTAATGGCTCTTCCATTTCTGATGTTGCAAAATTTGGGGTCATGCATGTTTCTACGGCATTTAACTTTTCAAAAAAATTAGAGGAACGCGGATACTTAACATTTTCCAAAAAAGAAAATGACAAAAGGAATACGTATATAGAGATCACAGCGGAAGGTGAAAAAATTCTTCTTGATTTAATGGAGACATACGACCCAAGCAAGAACTCTGCTTTCTCAGGTGCACTTCCACTGCGTGAGCTTTATGGCAAGTTTCCGGATATGATTGAAATGATGGCCATCATCCGTAATATCTACGGTGAGGATTTCATGCAAATCTTTGAACGATCCTTTGATAACATTGATCAGGAGTTTACTGACGTGGAGGGTAAAATCACAAAAAAAAAGATAGAGAAAGAAACTGAGCCAGTTTAATCTCATACTCTATCCATTTCCTTCATGAATGATACATATAAACCTTGTGAGAGGCATGCATCAATGCATTCCTTTATGGTTATTTTTGGATTAACATTTCTTTCAAATTGATTAAAAAGCGGTCGAAAGTTCATATACCCTTCCGCTTTTTCTATTTCATAGCGTTTGCTCAAGATATCACATGTTTCCAATAATTCTTTCGCTTCCTTCTTCGTGAAATTTTTTTCCACAAATAGATAATCCAACTTGGCCTCCGGATTGCGTATCAGGTTTAATAAAAGCCCTTGATGAAAACGGAGTATTTCTATTTCTTCATTTATATTTTTCATACATCACTTATCCCCAATCGATCATTCAATTTATCATAAAAGGCATATAACCATTTTTTGATTTTTCACGCTCAGTAATCTGTCAGATCCCTGGTTCAAAACCTGGCCTTAAACGCCCTTAGCTTGCCTACACACTATATTGATTTTATCTTAAAGTTAATCCAAGAATTTCATTGCTTTTTCCACCCATTCATCGTAATGTATGTAAGTATATTAAAACAGCTTTGGAGGGCTGATTTCGAAATGAATTCGTGGAAAACAATTGACGTGGCAAAACAATATGGCAGTTGCCGTCTGATCTTTTTTGCAGTTTTTACTATATTGTTGTCTTTTGTTCTGATCTATACATTATTAAGTGTCTTTTTAACTCATGTTATTTTGTATGGCGATCAAACAATGGTATTTTTTAGCCTATTGCTCTTATTATATCCTGTTCACAAACTATTACACTATTTACCTTTACGATTATTATGTAAAAAAGTAAAAACTTCTTGGTCCTTGAAGTGGAACCTTGTGCTTACATGCAAAGTCAATGTACATGTTCCGATTCGAAAGCATCTTTATCTTTTGACCCTTGTGCTGCCTTTCGTCATTATGTCTATCATATTGATTGGTTGTGCCCTTAGTTTTCCACATTACATTCATTATTTCACTATTTTATTATCCATGCACACCGGATTATGCGTATCGGATTTTATTTATATAAAAAACCTGATTGGTTCCCCAAGGCATTCTTTTATCGAGGAACATCTCGAAGGATACGATATACTTATTCAAAAGTGATTTCTTATTCATTCATAAAGATGTCCAATAAGATTTTTAAGTATCTTTTTTCATTATAATTTGGTATCGTATTTATACATGATGTTTTGCAAGGAGGGATTTTAGGTTTTGATCTCGTTCTGGTTTATTATTTTTGCTATTTTGATCCTTTATAATATTAATAGAATGACAAACTCTTTATGCATTCAAAAGGAAATTGCTGAAGACCGGCAGCCTAAAGTATTCAGGACCATTAATGTATTAATTACAATTATGTTATTATCCTCCTATATTGAAATTTTGTATACGTAGAGATGAGCAACAAATGATGGCCATCATTTGTTACATACATTGGTGATACCCGGGGCATTATCCACATAAAGAAAAAGGGCGAAGCAACAGCTTCGCCTTTTATTTATGAGTTTATAACCAAGAAGCTCCAATGATGATTAACAGGATGAAAAGAACGACAATTAGAGCAAAGCCTCCACCTATTCCTCCAGACATTGATCTTCCTCCTTTCCATTCTTAAGTAATTGTAATTTCATGCACACCCTTAAATCCGCCAAAAGGAATCCATTCCTTTCTAAGCTTGATATTCACTTCGTCTTTTTGTTGAGCGGCTACCCTATCCTATTCAACTCCATCACAAAAGGAATGGGCTCTTTCCATTATTAATTTTGCAGCCGATTAGAAACAGGCTGATCCTATAATTATTAATAATATGAATAACACCACTAACAAAGCGAAACCTCCGTTAAATCCATTACTCATTTTACTCCCCCCTTTTGTTGTCCTCGATTTATCATATGTAATGGTTTATTATCTGGGTAGGCGTACACCCATTTTTCAAAAAAATCTTAGTCATACGCCAATATATTATTTTTTGTAAAGCAACCAGAATATGTTATAGTTAATTTTGTGGAAATACGAAAAATAGCAAACCAGAAACTTAAAACTAGGAGTTGTTTTTATGAAGAAGTGGGCATTATCGATTGCTGTTACTGCAGGGCTGATTGGACTTACAGCATGCAACAGCGACAAGGAAGCAGTCGTGGAAACTAAAGCGGGGGATATAACTAAAGAGGAATTTTACAATGTAATGAAAGACCGTTATGGTGAAACCGTTCTTCAGGAACTTGTTTATGAAAAAGTTCTTTCTGAAAAATATACAGTAACTGATAAAGAAGTTAAAGCTAAAACGGACGAACTTAAAGAGCAAATGGGTGAAAATTTCGAAACGGCCCTGGCCTCTTCCGGATATAAGAGCGAAGATGATCTTAAACGTGCACTTAAAATCGGCATGCTTCAAGAAAAAGCAGCCGTTGCCGATATAAAAGTTAAAGAAGCTGATGTGAAAAAAGCTTATGAAGACTATAAACCACAAATCAAAGCGAGACATATTCTAGTGAAAGACCAAAAAACAGCCAACGAAGTTAAAGCTAAATTGGACAAAGGCGAAGATTTCGCTAAACTTGCAAAAGAATATTCAACAGACACAGGCACAGCTGAAAAAGGCGGCGAGCTAGGCTGGTTCGGACAAGGTGAAATGGTTCCTGCATTTGAAGAACAAGCTTACAAAATGAAGAAAGATGAAATCAGCAAACCGGTTAAATCCGATTATGGCTACCACATCATCCAACTTGAAGATATAAAAGAAAAGAAATCATACAAAGATATGAAAAAAGATCTTGAATATGATTTGAAAGTCGCTCAAATTGACCAAACTAAAGTTCAAGATATTTTGAATGCAGAAGTTAAAAAAGCGGACGTGAAGATTAAAGATAAAGATCTAAAAGATGCCATTACTTCTGGTGATGCAACTAAAGCAGAAAAATAATTCGATAGTAAAAAGCGACAGGACTTTGTCCTGTCGCTTTTTATCATCATTCAGCTATGCCCCCTGATTTATATCCTTTTTACGCCTCTCGCGCTCTTCTTCCATGCGTTCAATGTACTTTTGACCTTCCTTCTCAATCCAAGCATCATCTATGAGGCGTTCCTGCCTAGCTGTCCAAATTGACATGACTGCACTGACAATTATCCCAATAAACACGAACCATATCCAAATTGGCATGTCCATTCCCTCCCAAAAAATCTACTATTCATTTACTAGAAAATATGCGCGAACAAAAAAAATATGCTTCTTTCTCCATCGAGAAAGAAACATATTTCATTAAAATGTTGGTTTATAGAATGAACGATTATCGAGTGCGAAGACTCTTTCCGTAAATTCACCCGGTTTCACTTTTTCTAATGCCCGGTCCATCATATTTATCTTGGCATCCATATTATCAATATAATGCAGCACTTCCGCTTCCCTAACCATTGGCGGTTTTGGACTGCCCCACTCAGCTTTACCATGGTGGCTTAATATCAAGTGCTTGAGAATCATGACTTCTTCCGCTTCAATGCCCAATTCCTCTGCAGCTTTGCCGACTTCATTTACCATGATGGTGATATGCCCCAACAAGTTCCCTTCCACTGTATAAACAGTCGAAACAGGTCCAGATAGCTCATGTACCTTTCCAAGGTCATGGAGAATGACTCCTGCATACAATAGATCCTTATTGAGGGAAGGATATAGTGTTGAAATGGCCTTAGCCAGCCCTAGCATCGATACAACGTGATAGGCCAGACCCGACATATACTCATGATGGTTCTTGGTTGCAGCAGGAAACGTCAGGAATTCATTCTGATATTTTTTTATGAGATGCCTAGTCACCCTTTGGATATTCGGATTCCTCATTTCAAAAATGAATTGAGTGATGGTTTCCATCATTTCTTCCTGACTTATAGGGGCCGTTTGAATTAAATCGGCTTTCGTTACCCCATCAATATCTGAAGTAATTCTGATATTACGGATTTTCAATTGGCTGCGTCCTCGATAATTCTGGACTTCCCCTTGAACTTTCACCGTAGCTTCCGCACTGTATGTTTTCTCATCAGCCTCGGAAACATCCCATAGCTTTGCCTCGATCTCCCCGGTTTTATCGCACAAAATCAATGTTAAAAACGGCTTTCCATTACTTGCCACCGCTTTTGTACTCGTTTTAATGTACATATATATATCTACTACTTCACCAATTCCGTAGTGTATGATCCCATTTCCCATGCGACTGCCTCCGTTCAATTAAATATCAACATTATAACATACCAATCTCGTTAGTGCGTTTAGTTTTCGTTAATAAGTGATAGACAATGGACAAGAAAAAGCCTAAGCTGACCGTCTGTTATCACTCCACAAGAAAACCAGGCTTGACCCCAAGCCTGGCTCTTCAATCAAATCTATTTCAACAGTTATTGTTCGGACAATACGCGCATTTTTCCTGACCCTCAATTCGGTAATATAAACAGCATGTCACCCGTTTATAAGGATTCATGGACGCCGGAACACTTTTTTCCCCAATGAATCGTTTAAAAGGCGAACGCGTTTCAATATTCAGCCATACTTCATCTTCAAGCAGCATTTCAATGTCCTTTTCAACTCGCGTCTTTATATCTGCCTGCTTCAATAACTCACTATACATCCATACCGTATAACTCCAAATATTTTCCCAGAGCACTAGTTTAGATATTTTAGCAGTTCCGGAAAAGAAGCTCATGGCATCAGAACCAAAACTGCTTAATATGGAATGTAGGGCAGATGCGCTTTCCTTTTCCGTGACATTGCTCCACCTGTTAGTTTTTAGTAAAAAATTCGGGAGCCAATGTTTATCTTCTGGATCATCCAAAACGCCAATTTCCTGAAGTGTGCCTTCCCAAATAAGCCGATGTTTGCTGAACATGTAAAATTGTGCCGTGACAAAAAAAGCATAGCGTCTGAACCACATTGAAATTGCTATCCTTGACGTTTCAGCTCCAGTCCGGGCTTGTGCATACTGAATAAGCTCATCAGCATGATTGAAGGTCTTGGAAACTTTGGCTTCATCTCGAAAGGAAATGCGATATCCCTGCAGCTCTTTTTCAATAGCTGGTGTTAGGTTATGCATTGGCCAGCGCTTTTACCTGACTTTGGGCGTAGCGGCCTTTACCAAACGGGACACACATGGGACTGCCGAAAATTGGATCAAAAGAAATTTGACATTCCATGCTGAATACATGCTGTACCAATTCAGGCGTGATGATATCCTCTGGCCGGCCTTGAGCATGTATCGCCCCATCTTTAAGTGCCACCAGATTATCCGCATAACGGCAAGCTAAATTCAAATCATGAAGCACCATCACGATCGTTCGGTTCTCAAACTCATTCAAGTCGAACAATAAGTCCAAAATCTCGATTTGATGGGTCATATCAAGATATGTAGTCGGTTCATCCAATAAAATGACGTCCGTATCCTGAGCCAGCGTCATTGCTATCCATGCCCTTTGCTTCTGGCCTCCCGATAATTCATCGACTGCCTGATCCTTTAAATCGGTCAGGTTCGTCGCTTCAATTGCCTTTTGAACTTTTTCTTCGTCCACGGAACTCCACTGTTTCAACCAACTTTGATAAGGATATCTTCCTTGTTTAACAAGTTGATAGACTGTAAGTCCTTCAGGAGCAACCGGGGATTGTGGGAGAATCGCCATCTTTCTTGCTACATCCTTCGATGACATGGTCGAAATCGCTTTGCCTTCGAGCAAAACTGAGCCGGATTGAGGTTTTAACAATCGTGCAACCGACCTTAGCAGTGTTGATTTTCCACATCCATTAGCACCGATGAATACGGTGATCTCCCCTTTGGGTATTTCTATATTCATATCATTTATAATTAATTTATCACCATAACCGAGCGATAAAGACTGTGTGTTAATAGCTGGTCGCATAAAAATACTCCCCTTTTAGTCTAATAATACTAGTTTAATGAAAATGATTCTCACTGTCAATCCTTTAAAAAATATAAACCAAAAAATCCGTGTCCCATTCCTTTAAACGATTCATTACAGTAAATACTCCTTTAAAGATATGAAGCTTCCATTGGAAACATTAATGTAAAAAAATTAGCACATTATATTAACTTGCCATATCATTTACCACTTCCTGTAGCTTCAGAACGATTCAAAAATCCAATCTCCCCCTCGGCGCAAACCCTATCAGAATTTCCATTTAGCGGAAAATAAAAAAGCCCTCCATATGGAGAGCCTTTTAACCGACCATCAGGCGATTTGTACAATGTTCCAGGGATTCATCCCTAATGAAGGTAAATAAATCCTGAAAGATGAAAGGAATTAATCCTTCTGCAATATTCCATGCATTGACCTCTATTTGATAAAGGATTTCTGATTTTCCTGTATTGTATAGCTCCTCACTAAGCACAGCAAGGTCGGGATCCAATGCGTGGCCCAATTCATGTGTGAGGATCACCCATGAATATTCCTCAAGCCTTGCAAGCGATCCTAGGGAGCGTTCACACTGAATTTCGATATCTCTCTCATATAAAGTGATGCTATGTCCTTTGGCAGAATATTTTCCCCCAACACATCGTTCACCAGGAAACTCCTTTTCGATTATTAGCTCCAAAGAAGAATCATGGTGGCTTACAAACTCATTCATTTTCAATGACTTCCCTCACTTTATTTATAGTTTATAACCCATTATATTTCGGGATGATCAAACCATTCATATCCTGGCGCAATACGGGGCTGGATAGACGAATCACTTGGTTTTCGCTAAAGTACTCCATTATATATCGGTGACAAGTAAAAAATAAAATTTGCCGTTTTTCCGAAACCATTTCCAATAACTTGAGCATCCGTTTTGTCCTTTCCGCATCAAAATTGACGAAACTATCATCAATGATGAGAGGGAATGAATCATTTTCAAAAGTATGATCAGCAAGTGCGAGCCTTAGGGAAACATAAATTTGCTCTGCTGTCCCGCGGCTGACCTCTTCAACCCTGAAACTCAAACCATCACTGCGCTGTACCCAAATGCCTTCTCCCGACTGATCAAGGATGATTTTATTATAGCTTCCATTCGTTAAAAAGGAAAAATGCCGCTCTGCATCAGCGATGACCTTCGGTAGGCGTTCCCTTTTATATCGATCCAAGGTTTTATTCAATAAGCTTTTGGCTATTGCCAATTTCGCCCATTCCTTCGCCTCTTCGTTAAAAGCAGCTTTTTCTTCATAAAAACGATGAAGTAAGTCATCATAAATCCCTGACACTTCAAGCTGTTTTATCTTATGCTTCGTATCCGCCTGTTTCTCTAATAAAAGTGATTTCACCTTTACAGAATCCTTACGTTTCCGTTCTAAATTTTCAAATGTATACGTGTTGATCCCCTGTTTTAGGTAAGTTTGGATTTGTTCAGGCAGCATTCTGGATTGCCCAATTTGAATGGTGATCAAATCAAGCTGTTTTTGTAAAGCAATTTTCTTTTCGGACAATGCAGCGTCTTGCCTGAACTCTTCCTCGTCCTTGACCTTCGCTAACTTAAAAAGCATTTCCATTTCTGCATCAAGATAGCCTTTTTCCATCGTCAACTGCTCGATTTCGTTCGTCAAATGACTCCGTTCCTGCATCCATTGTATTAGTTGAACGGAGTATTCAACCGCTTTATTCATTTCCCGTTTCAATAGGCCAATCGCTTCCCGCCATGTGGATGGTTCAAAATCAAGGCTGTGTGCAAAATGAAATAAAGCCTTCGATTTACCCTCAAATTCTGCATGCAGAAAATTGTGCATCTTGATTGCTTCATATTTCCTATCTACGGCTTCCTTCCATTTCTCAAGAAGTTCAAATACAGATTCAAGATTGATTTCCATTCCGGGATAAGACAGACCCCAACCGCTTAAGATGCTCCTCACTTCTTTATCCAATCGGTCCCTGCTAGCTTCCCAAGTAGCATATTCCTGAATGGTCGATTCAAACGCTTCCTCCCTTTCTTCATATTTAAACATTTCACTTTCAAACCGCCTTTGAAGTCGTTGGTCCATTTCAAGCAACCGACCCATCGACTCTCTTTCACTCACTCGATTGGTTTCACTGCCAATTGCAGCCCTTTTCCTTTTCATCTCATCCAATTGCCTAATATATCCGGACAATATATCATCACCTTTAAAGAGATGCCTGGAAACCACAAACAGAACAGCCATGGATAGAAGTATAATCCCCAACAAAATCTGTTCACTGAAATAACTTCCAATCGCACCTAAACAAAGAAGTACTATTAAACTGCCATTCATGATAAGTGAACGTTTACGATTATGCGCTTCCTTCTTCCTCTGTAAAGCCAATTGCTTTTCAAGCTCAAGTATTTGTTCATCAAGAATAAGGGATTGTGCCGCTTCAAATTCGATGTTATTCTGCTTGTTGTATAAGGTCTCCAGCTCGATTCTTTTTTCATCTGGCAGTAACTGGGTCTTTATCTCCTTCAATCGGGATTCTGTAGTTTCCAGACTATCCTTTTGCAGTCCATATTTCTCATCAAGCTGTTTTTTATCATTTTGGAGTTGATGCTTTTCCCTCTCGGCCCTTTTCACCTTTTCCTTCATGAATGTACTGATATCCAGTTTTCTTATTTCATCATCAGATACATCCAAGAATAATTCCTGCTTCACCTTTTCAATATTCTTTTCTTCCAACAGCCTTTCGTGTTCCGCTTTTCTTATATCCAGCTCGAGCTTCTCCAGCAATGTTCCTTGATCGATTGCATGTTCAATCTGCTCTTTATGCTCCTTGATGAACGGATTGATTTCGATTTCCGTGAGTTTTACCTCAAGTTTGTCCATTTTCTCAGTCAATGCCGCAAGTTGGGCTTTCATGGGCATTCCAACTGCCTGAAGCTGTTCAAGTCTTTTTAAGCCATCAACAGGAAAACTTACATCCGGAATTTCACTTATTTCTGTTTCAAGTTCCCGCTGTTCTTCAACCAAGGGTTTAATCCGCAAAAAAGTGCTCACGTTAACGAGGTTTTCTTCAATCTCCTGAATATCTATCGTGACTTTAGAGAGCTCCTCCTTAAGTTTTGCTTCTTCCTGAAGCAATGCCGTATATGACTGCTGTTCTTCTTCCGATGCTTTCACCTTTTTCTGCAATTCCTTAAGTTCTTTCAATCTCACATTCAGTAAAGGTTTTTGGCCAGATGGCTTGAACCTTAAATCGAGCTCCTTTTGCAATTTCGTTTCGGCTTCAAGAAGTTTATCATTCCCAATCAGCCCAGCTGAAAGCAGATATTTACTCATGGTCCCTTCACTTAGTGTATGTAATCCCTGCAGGCCCTGAAGGTCGAAAGAAAAAATGGCTTGGTAATAGTTTTTATCAACGCCATGGAGAATCTCATTCAATTCTTCCTCGCCGCCGACCCTTCCATCCTCGAAGGTCAATTTTACATCACCAGTAGCCTTTCCCTTCACACGCTCAATGACGATTTCCCCATCATTTTTTGTTATGATACTGAGCCTTCCCCCATATTTGGCATGCATTTTGGGCTCATAACGCGGTTCGTTTTGAACCTTTGTCGGAAAACCAAACAGCATACTATGAATGAAGGACATGATGGTTGACTTGCCCGATTCATTTTCCCCAAAGAAAACCTGCAGCTGTCCCAATTCAGGAAAACGCTGATTTTCCAGTTTGCCGTATCCATAAACATGGAGGTCTTTAATAATCAAATCCGTTCCTCCTCCCTACAGTCATTTATTCGCTTCAAAAACTTGCAAAAGCCATCTTTCCGCTTCATCCAAAAGTTCCCTCTGCTCTTCCGGCTCTATTGAATCAAGAAACCTTCTTGCACCCGGATGAATATAAAGCGGGGCCAGAGCAGCATCCGTATCATCAAATTCAGATGCAAGCATCGATACCTCAGCCATAAAGGGCGATATTCTTTCATTTGACCTAATCATCGGCATGGACTGGATGACTTTGATTTTATACACCCAGATAAATGGTTCCCCTTGGTCCTCTTCCTGCAAGATCCGGGTCAATTCTTCAAGATAATCCCCGGAAGGGCCTGCTGCGTCACCAGCATCCAGCTTCAATTCCAAAAGAAAGCTTCTCCCATCGAAACCCTTCTGTTCAATTACTTCCTTGCATTGCTTGAACAGGGCATCAAAACCACCTTCCGCGGATATTCCAATTGTTTCGCTTTCCCATATCACCTCAGAGGTTTCAATAAAAGAATGACGCTTCACATCCCCGTCGAATTCGACAAGCAAGCACCCTTTAATGCCGGACTCCTTTCTGTTCCTGCCTTGAATATTTCCTGGGTATATCACTAGCGGATCTTCTGATACAACCTGATGTTTATGAATATGGCCTAATGCCCAGTAATCGAAATCTTTAGCAGCTAGTTCCTTCAATGAAAAAGGGGCGTATGGGCTATGTTCGGAATTGCCTTCCAAATTCCCATGAAGCAGACCTATATGATAATCGGCCCCTTCAGCTTTTATGTAGGTTTCAATCATTCTCTCCCTTACGTGACGGCGTGGATAACTGAATCCATAAAGGTGGACAGTCGTCCCATCGATTTTTTCAAACCGTTTCACTTCGGTTTTCCCTGAAAATACGTGGACATTATTCGGCAGCTCCACAGTAATCCATGAGCCGCTGAGATGATCATGGTTACCATGAATGATATAAGCAGGAATCTGATGCTGCTGGAGTTTTTCCATTTCAGCTCGAAAGCGGACCTGTGTCCGGAGACTCCGATTTTCCCCATCAAATAGATCCCCCGATAACACGATAAAGTCAACCTGATGGGAAATTGCTTCATTAATGATAGTTTTAAAAGCTTTAAACGGACTGTCCCTTAATTCCTTTAATATAGATGACGGCATATCCTTCAACCCTGAAAAGGGACTATCCAAATGGAGATCCGCCGCATGAATGAACTTCACACCGCTCAAAGTTATCACCTCGATTTCTTTCAACATTTCACATTTAATTTTAACACGTACAGAACATACTTTCCCATACATTATTATTTAATCCGGCATTTGGTACCTAGTTATTCCAGTATGGGCAAATTCAATAGGAAAAAGACCGAATGGCGTGAACAATGTTTCATGCACGGCATTCGGTCATTTCTTCATTTAAAAATATCCATACTTAAATATCGTTCACCATTATCCGGTGCAATGCATAATACTCGTTTGCCACTTCCAAGACGACGGGCTTCCTGCAGGGCAGTCCAGACAGAGGCACCTCCTGAAGGTCCAATCAATATACCTTCCTTCGAAGCCAAATCCTTCATGGTGGAAATCGCATCTTCATCTGCCGCTTGAACGATTTCATCAAATACCTCTGTATTTAAAATGTTGGGGATAAAACCAGGGCTCGTACCCACTAACTTATGAGGACCAGGCTTTCCGCCGGAAAGAACTGGGGAACCCTTAGGCTCGACAACAACAACCTTTAACTCCGGCAGATGTTCTTTTAAGGCTTCACCTGTACCGGTTATCGTTCCTCCCGTTCCAGCAGTAGCGACAAACACATCCAGGTTTCCATCCATCTGATCCAGAATCTCGACTGCTGTCGTCACTCTGTGAATATCAGGATTGGCTTGGTTTTCAAATTGCTGCGGAATAAAACTATTCGGAATCTCTGCAGCAAGTTCCTCAGCTTTACGAATGGCTCCAGGCATCCGCTCTGATGCAGGGGTGAGGACAACTTCCGCTCCGTATGCCTTTAAGATATTGATTCTTTCTTTCGACATATTATCTGGCATGACCATAATGGCACGATACCCCTTTGCCGCGGCATTCATAGCAAGCCCAATTCCTGTATTCCCTGATGTTGGCTCTATGATCGTGGCCCCGGATTGAATGATACCATCCAATTCAGCCTGCCTAATTAAGTTGAAGGCAGCCCGGTCTTTTACGCTGCGGCTCGGATTGAAATATTCAAGTTTCACAAATACTTCAGCGTCATCCTCCGCTGTTAAATGATTAATCCTTACAACAGGTGTATCTCCTATCAATTCAGTGATATTATTAACGATTTTTACCGTCATTCAAAAAATCCTCCTTCGATCCATACACTTCCTACCTTTTACTCAGGTTTATTATATCATTTATGATTTTTCATTTTAAAGAGAGAATTCCTCTAGTATAAATAGGTTTTATTTTCATTCTTTCCAAACTTAAAGGAAGAAACCATGAAATTAGTTCGATTTTGTTATTTTCCATCATTTTTCAAGATATTCAGCTACTTATCAATATTCCCTGTCTTAATACATTCCCCCACATAACAATAGTCAAAATTGACAGATAATGATAAAATTTTTATAACAGTACCTATCTTTAGATAAAAGACAGCATTATTATTGACAAGGGAGTTTTTGAAAATGAGCAAAATATACAAATTAACCGTTTTTGAACCGTCAGGGGAAAAACTATTGGATGAATCATTTACAGCCGAGAATGATGAAAAAGCAAAAGAATTGGGACAAAATCTATTAAAGGAAAAAAACTATCAAGATCAAACACATCGCTGTACATCACCTTCAGGCGCTTTATTGCTTTTTCATCGCTGATTGGAAGTAGAAGCGCAATCACTAAAAATATGATCAAGTTTCCCGCATCTTCCTTTTACTCTATATAGAAAGGCCGTCACAATAACGTGATGGCCTCGTGTAGACAAACTCGATGAAAACTCAGTTTTCCTGCAGTTTTTTTATTTAAAAAACGTTGATTTCAGAAATCCGCTCCCTTTCCGCCGACTGTCTGCCAAGCCTCCTCGCCGTAAACGTCTCCGGGGTCTCGTCTAGCCAGTTATTCGGCAGGAGTGTCGCAAATTTCTTCAATCCAATGAGGATTACAGTAAAAAAACCATAAAGACCGGAGCACTTTATTCGACCTACCCCGCACTTAATTCGACCGTTCATGAATTTTTTACGACCTTCACCTCACTATTTCGGACTTCGAGCCCCTTTTGTCTAAAGCAAAGGCCGTCACTAAAAAATGACGGCCGTTTTCATTCATTTTCCGATGAAGTTCGGTTTTCTTTTTTCCACGAAAGCTTTTATTCCCTCTTGGTGGTCCGCTGTTTGGCGCATTTTCATCTGAGCAGCTTTTTCAATCTCAAGGATCTTAATTAATAGTGGGCGATTTTTTTCACTAAGGATCTTTTTCGTTTTAATCATGGCCTGAACCGGGCTTTGCAGCCATGATTGCACTTTCTTCTCTACCGCATGTTCCAACGTTCCTTCTGCCACTTCATGAATGAGGCCCTTTTCTTTTGCTTCAAGCGCTGTAAGCACTTTACCCTCCCAGATCAATTCTTTCGCACCCACTTCACCAAGACGGCGTTCAAGGAAAAAGTGTCCGCCGCCATCAGGGATTAATCCAATCCCGATAAAATTCATCGCAACCTTACTTTCCGAATCGGCAATAAGGTGATCGGTTGCAAGAGCTATACTCAACCCAAGCCCTGCAGCTGCACCATGAATGGCACTGATGGTCAATTTAGGCATGAAGTATAGAGTGGTCACCAATTCACTGATTCCATCCATCAGTTCATCGAAAGCGTTTTCTTTTCCAGGCGAGAGCATCATCTTAATGTCACCACCTGCGGAAAATGCTTTCCCATTCCCTTTTATAATGACGACGTCCACTTCATCATTCTCACTTACTTCCTTAAGGGCATTAATGAAATCATGCAGCATTTTCGGATTTAAGGCATTCATGGCCTCTGGACGGTTCATTGCAACAGTAGCCGTCCTGTCCGAATATGTGATTAAAACAGTGCCAGAAGGTGATGTCGATTCAATACTCAATTTATTTCCTCCTCTTTCGTTCTATTACTCTATTATATATTTTTCTTCAATTAACAGAATAGGTAGAAAAGTTACAATTAAACAAATATAGCATTATTTATTGATATATTTATCCTGAAGCTGATCACGCAATGCCCTTTTCAAGAACTTCCCAACACCCGTTTTAGGGATTTCATCCAAAAAGACCACTTCATCGGGCAGCCACCATTTTGCAAACTGCGGCTTTAAAAATTCTATGATGTCCTCCTGGGACACTTGACCCTTGTATGCGTCCTTCAAAACAACACAGGTAATCGGCCGTTCTTGCCATTTTTCGTGAGGCACTGCAATTACCGCCGCCTCAAAGATTGCTTCATGGGCCATTAATGCATTCTCTATATCTACGGAAGAAATCCACTCACCGCCGCTTTTTATCAAGTCCTTGGTCCGGTCGACGATTTTCACGAATCCTTCTTCATCAATCGTGACAACATCCCCCGTATACAGCCAGCCATCTTTAAACGTATCCTCTGACCGCTCATCCTTAAAATACTCATTCGCTATCCAAGGACCCCTGATCAGCAATTCGCCCATTTCTTTTCCATCAGGTTTCACTTCGCCATCCTGACCGATCACTTTAATTTCTATCATTGGTGAAACAAGGCCCTGCTTGGCCTTCAACTCATAAAGTTCTTCTTCAGGGAGATCTTCCTGATAGCTTTTTGGTTTGGATACAAATACGAGCGGGCTTGTTTCAGTCATTCCATAGGCATGCAGGAACGGTATCCCATACTTTTGTTCAAAGGTTTTAATCATGCTTTTCGGAGCAGCCGACCCTCCGCATAAAACAGCACGAATGCTGCTCGTATCATGGCTGCCTTCTTCTAGCTCCTTCAATAAGCCCAGCCATATCGTCGGAACCCCTGCTGCGATTGTAACCTTCTCCGTTTCTATAAGCTCAGCCAAAATCTTTGGTGTGAAATAAGGTCCCGGCAAAACCATCTTCGTTCCAAACCAAACACTGGCAAAAGGCATGCCCCAGGCATTCACATGAAACATGGGCACGACAGGAAGTGCCACATCACGTTCGCTTAATGCTGTAGAATCGGCAAGCCCCAGTGCAATCGCATGCAACAAAATTCCGCGATGTGAATAAACCACACCTTTTGGATTCCCGGTCGTGGCCGAAGTATAACATATGCCGGCAGGTGCATTTTCATCCAAGGTTTGAATGAATGGCTGTTTCGGATTCCCTTCGGCTAATAATTTTTCATAATGATAAATAGGTGAAAGGGTCGTTTCAGGCAGCTCATCTTTATCCGTCATTATGATATAACCTTCCACTGTCGTTAACTCATCTTTAATTGCTTCCAAAAGGGGGATGACATCCGGGTCTATCAATAATAATCGATCCTCCGCACTATTGACGATATAAGAAACATGTTGAGGAGACAGACGCATATTGATTGTATGTAGGACAGCACCATGACAAGGAATCGCAAAATAAGCTTCTAAATGCCGATGATGGTTCCAGGCAAGTGTTCCAATACGGTCACCTGTTTGAATACCGAATTTTTCAAGATTACTGGTCAGCCTTCTTGTACGCTCAGCAATCTCAGCATATGTAAATGTGTGAATTCCACCATCCGTACGCGAAACTACCTCTTTCTTCGGAAAATATTTTTCAGCTCTCTCAATGATTTGAGTCATGATCAATGGAGTATCCATCATTACAATCTCCCCCTTATATTAAAAGCATCCTCATTATATATTCGACCAGAAAAAAAATAATCCTTTTTCCCTAGATGCCATTTACGATTATTTTGAATCAGGCTTTATCTAGATGAAATTTTTAAATCAGTTTGACGACAAAGAGAGGATTCGGAAAGGGAGCGGATTTCTGAAACGACTGGAACGTTTTTTAAATAAAAAACTGCAGGCAATCTCGCTCTTTATGGGTTTTTATTGTTTTATGAAACCCTCATTGGATTGAAGAAATTTGCGACACTCCTGCCGAAAAACTGGCTAGACGAGACCCCGGAGACGTTTACGGCGAGGAGACTTGGCAGGCAGTCGGCGGAAAGGGAGCGGATTTCTGAAATCAACTGGAACGTTTTTTAAATAAAAAACTGTAGGCAATCTCGCTTTCTTCGATTTGAAAAGATCAAACCGGTATATAACGGAATCATTTCTTAGGAGCGTAATCTGAGAAGTTATTTTTAAACCATTCAAATTTAGCGGTGCAGTTCGATGGTATATTTTTTATGTTTCTTTCTAGAAAAAAGAGGAAATAGTAAAGATACAATTATATTTAGAGGGAGCTCATTTATGGTAAACAAAATAAACGAAGAACTGGAAGCTTATTGCGCGAGTGAATATTCAAAGCTATCACGGGTGATCGTCTGTGAACCACGTTATATGGAAATCCGGGAGATCATTAACGAAACACAAAAAGAGTTTCAAGAAGAAAATATCGATCAGGCACTTGCCTTTAAGCAGCATGCCCAATTTATAAAGGCTCTTGAACATGAAGGGATTGAAGTCATAAAACTTCCGCCACAATTTACATATCCAGAACAAGTTTTCACGAGGGATATCGGTTTTACTCTTGGCAATACCGTATACGTTGCTGAATTGGCAACAGGTATCAGGCAGGGTGAAGAACAAATATTGAAATCCTGGCTCGAAACGAATGGTATTTCATATTTCAACCTCCTCAAAAATCATATTGAGGGCGGGGATGTCCTTATTGACGGAAAGACCATCTATATTGGAATCAGTGAAAGAACGGATGAAACATCCGTCAAGCATCTTCAAACCCTATTACCGGAATACGATGTCATCGCGATTCCTTTCATTGAAACATTCCTTCATTTAGATTGTGTTTTCAATATCATATCACCGACAGAGGCGCTTATTTTTCCGGAGTCCTTTACGAAAAAAGAGATGGATATATTAGCTTCACGTTATGACATGATTGAAGTGACTAAAGAAGAACAATTCACATTAGGAACCAACGTGCTTTCAATTGGGAATAAAAAATTATTCAGTCTACCATGTAATAAACAGGTAAATCGTCAGCTTCGTGAACGTGGATACGAAGTCATTGAAGTCGATATAAGCGAAATCATCAAGTCCGGTGGCTCTTTCCGCTGTTGCACCATGCCACTTTTGAGGACAACGAGTAAGAAGACTGATTCAGCCTGAGCAGATGAAAGAAACCGGACTTGTATGGAAGTCCGGTTTCTTTCTCCTTTTTTAAACATTGAACAGGAAGGATTATCGGTTTAATTCTTTTTTTAATGCCTCGATTCCATCCATTACAGTTTTTAAATTTTCAACATCATTCAAGCTGTTTCTTGCATGCAGCAAAACCGGTCTAACTGATTCCACCGAACGTCCAAACTCGTACATCCATCCAAATCGAGGAACCATCCAAGTATGAAAATGGTGGGAAGTATCCTCATTGTAAAAATAATAAACGTGTTTTACCCCTAATACTTCCCTTTGAGCTTTTCTAATCCTGGCTAATAAGTTTATGTAATCAACCTTTTCTCGTTCATTTAATTCATCAAAGCACATAATATGGCGTTTAGATGCTAATATCACTAAACCTTCAATGGGGTATGCAACGTCTTGGTGAGCATGAAAATATTCAGATTCGACTATTACACCACCCTCTGCTTCTACTTCCCCACTTGTCAAAGCACAGCTTAAACATTCAACTTCCACCATTTTTCCATTAAATAAAGTAATTTCCCTCATAAGCCCCTCCAAAAGATTACCCCATAAAAAGCTGGCTACTCGGTCACATGTGAATTCTAAATGCAATAAAAAAATGCTTTTCTGGAGGTTTTTGAAAGTATAGGTCTTGCCTTTCTCCTCCTTTTCATTAATGCAGAAGTCTTAATATAGTTTCAGAATCCTTTTTATTTAACTGTGCATACTGGCTATGTTCATCCTTCGTCAATTCTACAATATTTTCATCAGTATTAACCCAAACATAATATACAGCTATTTTACCTTCGCTTTTTTCATCATTAAAATAAAAGATGAAGTCCGCCTTAGGATGATCCTTCTCCAATGCGAATTGTTCCCAATCAGCATTCTTTACTATTTCTTTTGTTTTTTCTGTTTTCCCCATTTCTATCTTTTCTTTATATGCTTCGAATTTGTAGTTTTTACCTTCATATTTTTGGACGGAAATATGTTCTTGCTTTGTTGTACAACCTGAAGCTAACGTTATTGATAATAGGCCAAGTGCAACTAGCAGCTGTTTCCTTTTCATCATATGTCATCTCCTCATACCCTAATGGATTAATTATCCAATATATTTTCATTATACTAGTCCACACAAAAGAGTAATAGGAATGTTTGTCAATTAATTAACAGCAAAAAACCCCTCAAGCTTTTAGCTTAAGAGTTCATGAACCCTGTATCTCTTGGGCATATGTCCGGCATTCAACCAAACCAAACAGAGCTACTCGCTTCAATTGCATTTATTCCGATTATCATCTGACAATTAAAGCCCTTAAAAAGAAATTAATAATTGATAATCCTTTCCTTTGTGAAAAGACCTACCTAAAATTTGATAATATTGAATTATCCTTGCTATAATTTCATGAGATAGCGTTTAGAAAAACAAGATTGAAAGGGGAATGTAAAATGAATTATGTAAAAAATCAGCTAACGGTCATGCGCAGTAATCTTTTAAAAGAAATCGAGGGAATCAATCCAGAGTTTATGGATGTACAGCCTGAAGGTTTTAATAATACAATCCATTGGCACCTTGGACATGTCCTTACTGCAGCCGAAAATTTTTTATTGAAATCCAACAGTGAATTGCCAGCGAATTACAGCCAACTATTCGGATATGGTTCAAAACCAGCGGACTGGAACGGGGACGTACCTACCGTTGAATTATTAAAGCAACAGCTGCATGAGCAACTTGATCGACTTCTTGAAATTCCGGAAGAACGATTGACAGAAAAGACAGCACAGCCTTTCAACGGAATGGAAACAGTGGGGGAATTCATTAATTTTGTAGTGCTCCACGAAACCAATCATATTGGACAAATTCACGCAATGAAACTCTTTATACAATCCAATAACTGATTAAGCCATAACTGTCACTCTGTTTTCTTGAAAAAATGTGTGGCAGTTTTTTAATTTACCAGTCAAATATCCTGTTTTAACACTAATGGCTTCTGATATGTAAGTATGGGCGCGTTTACACGTGAGTTTCGAGCTTTTACTCGTGAGTTTCGACCAAATACTCGTGAATTCCGCGCTTTTACTCGTGAGTTTCGACCAAATACTCGTGAATTCCGCGCTTTTACTCGTAAATATAATCAAAAGGAGCCCCCGCTTTTTAAGCGAGGGCTTTCATCTGTTCATTCTCTTTCCGTAAAAGCGAAGTAAACGCCTCTTCATGTCATCTGGTCCTGGTTATACATATAATCACTGTATGCTTTTTCCGCTGCGGCTTCCGAAGTGAACAAAGCATCATCATCCTCAATCGTATGAAATGTATCGTTCAGGAACAAGGCAACTGCATTGGGGTCTTTGGGATGCGGAACAATTTCCGCTGCCCTTATATTCGAAACGGTGGGAACATGGGGATTATTATAAATCACAAACACCTCATCACCGACTTGCACTTCTTTTGCATTAATTACACCCATTGGATTCTTCCTTTCCAGTACTGATTTTCCTTTAGTTTATGGAAAGAAGCTTATAATTATTTATGAAATAAAACAGGCCTCGCAAGCAGCATTATCTGAATGGGGCCCCTTCTATATGAAGGAGCCCCGACATTCACTTAAGCATATTCATCTTTTGTAAAAATTCGATTGGATGCTGTTTCCGGAAAAATTCCCTCAGCATATAGGCAACACCATCTTGATCATTGGAGCGCGTCACCCATTTTGCCACTTTCCTTACTTCCTCATCCGCATTTCCCATGGCAACTCCCAGACCAGAACCGGCAATCATCTCCATATCATCCAATCCATCACCAATCGAGACGATTTCCGTTCTTCTCACCTCTAAATGGTCAGCTAAATACAATACACCACTCCATTTAGAAACCCCCTTCGGAACGATTGTCATTTTATGTCCCGGATGTAATATTACATCCACTTCAGGGAACATTTTCTTTATCAATTTCAACATATCATTTCGATCAATTTTTTCTGAAAATATTACATCCATCTTCGTCGGGGCCATCGGCTGGTCAATAAGCTCTTCACTGATATCGTCGACATAATTTTGAGCATAAATATTTTGATCATTCAAATACATAACCGATTTACCTAGCAAATTCTCCGGAAGGTTCACCCGATTGCCCAGCGAGTACTTTTCATGAATGAGCAATATTTGGCACGTGGTCTTTTCAAGCATTTGCACGAGCTCTACAGTCAGTTCTTCCGATATTCTTTTTACCATTATCGGCTTTTCTATTGAAGCTCCGACAAAGGCTCCTTGCTGAGCAACGATCATTGGATTTATTTTTAGGGCTTTGGCCACTTTTTTTGCTGAGTGATAGTTTCTTGACGTCACAAGTGCAACATGGACACCTTTTTGGTGAACATAATCTATTGCTTCTTTAGTCGATTTATTTAAACGGCCATTCGACTGGAGCAATGTCCCGTCGATATTGACCGCAAGTAGTCGATATACCATGCTGATCTCCCCCATCTGTAATATCCTCTTTCAAATTTATGACTAAAATTTCGGGAATAGAACAAATAGTGGTTCACGACCCCTTGCACTGGTGCATTCAGGGAACAAAAAAACCCCCAACCATTATAGAAGGGAGTCTCCAACTGCTTATTGCTGTTGTTCAGGCAAGCCATATAAATCTTCAAGCGGCTTCATGATAATTTTATTGAGGTCTGCAATGACCATGCTCATCCGTTGTTCAGCTTCCATCAATTGTGAAATGGTTGGGTTTTGTTGGACAAGCTGTACCGTCTTTTGTGCTTGCTCAACTTCTTCCGGTGAAATCTCCTGTCCCATCATTTGCTTTTGCTGCAATGACATTTGCAGATTACGGAAGTTTTCAAACATTCCTTTTGTTGCTTCATCAGAATTGACAAGATCATATAAGCGTTGCAAATCGGCATATTCATTACTTGCCCTAATCGCCTTTTCCATTTCATACGCTGCATCATATACGTTACTCATTTATTTCCCCTCCCGGTAATCATTGTATTCATACACCTTTTCCACTATAACAAATCCGATTGAGAATTACACGTCATCCCTATTAAAACAGTTACGAAACCTTGAAATAAACCGATGATTCTACCCCCTTTCCTCAATCGACACCGTAAATGACGAAACCTGTTCTTCCACGATATCTCCAAATACAGTTTTGTGTGAAAAATTAAGTACTCGGCACCTTTTTCCACGAAGGACGAGACGCCCTTTTAGACAATGGTGTCCGGGAAATTGGCATCAATTCTCGAACCGGCTCTCTTCATTCCCAATTGATCAAGCAATTGTGCAGTACTTTTTTCCATGTACAATGCTTTCTTTACTTCTGCCTTCACGAAAATTTTCATATTCTGTATAGAGGCATCATTAGCAATTTGCCTAATTGTTTGGCTAACTCATCCAGCCGCTTCGGAATCAACCCTGGTGTCAACGGCAGCTGTTGCCCGAAAGAATAGATTGGTTTATAAGGTCTGAACAGCATTCTGATAGCTAATTAATTAGTGAAGCACTTATTACAGTACCTCAAAGACCATAAACAGTATCTTCACCCAAAACTCACCCTTGAATTTCTCCTTTTATTGCTTGAAATAAAGGCTTGATGACACCTTCTAATAAAAAAAACATAGAATGTGTTATCCACATTTGCCCATCATTTACTTATAAAAGGATATCAAACTTAGTGCAAACGGGGAATTATTATGAACCTTAACCATCAGAAAGTTTTCATTACGGTAAATTCCGTAGAGACTAGAAAGAAGGCGCTACTGTTTATCGAAGAAAAACTATTTGAGGAATGGGGCCTTCAATTTGGAGAACCCTTAACGATCATTGCTGGATGCCGTTCCGTCCCGGTACTTGTCCAGCCATTCCCGTCATCCCAGCCTACATTGAAACTTTCATATGATATGAACCAAATTTTATCCTTACCCGTTTTTTCCAATCCAATCTCCGTCTCATACCATGCGGAAGGAAGGTCAATTAAAATAGGCCCATTCTTCGCTTCACTCATGAACCAGACCCCGTTGCAAGACGGGACATTCGGCGAGATGGAAAAATTTTATCAGGAAATGAAATCATATTGTAATCAGCAGGGCATCCCCTTCTATTTAGTAAAACTGCAGTCTCTTCAAGATGGGGTTGTGGAAGGCTACCTGCCTGGACAAAATGGCTGGCAAACCTTTCCCCTCCCCATTCCTGATGTAATTTATAACCGGATACATTCGCGCAAACTTGAGGAATCGCATTCTTTCAACCTGTTTAAAACTGAACTGGGGGAACGGTCGATACCGATGTTCAATGGAAGGTTCCTCTCCAAACATCATGTACATGAGCTGCTAATCTTAGAAGATGAGCTGTTGCCAAATTTGCCAGAGACGATCCTTTTTAACGAAAAGGAATCTTTCTTGACTTTTATAGATAGGCATTCGGTAATCTACTTTAAACCTTCAGCAGGCAGCCAAGGCAGGAATATTTGCAGATTAACGCAAGTAGCTGGAAAATGGAAAATCGAGCAATCTGGACATCTCCAGAATGTACATTTTGCTGATACGGATGAAAAGTTGTATGAAACGTTAAAAAGATTGTCCAGAAAACGATCCTTCATTCTTCAAAAAGGGATTTCCCTATTCGAAATCGATCAGAGAAAAGTTGATTTCCGCATACTTCTTCACCGGAACGATCAGCTTGAATGGAAAGTTTCATCAATGGTTGCCCGGATTGGGGACCCTGGTACAATCGTTTCCAATCTTGCACAAGGCGGATTGATGAAAAATGGGCCGGATTTTCTAAAGGAGGCATTTGACCTTCAGGGCGCCAGCCGCATATATCAAAAGCTCGTACGGCTGTCTAAAAATACTGCCCAGGCCTTGGTTGAAAACCATGACGATTCATTCGGTGAGCTAGGGATCGATTTAGCACTGGATACCGATACACATCCATGGATCATCGAAGTGAATTCAAAACCTTCGAAAAAATTTCAAGGCAACTATGAAACCTTTCGTCCATCAGTAAAATCCATCATAGATTTCATGCTTGCCCTTAACCGCGAAAACCATCCATAAAAAGGAGTTGCTAGCTCGTGTTAATAGGATTAATGGCCGCGTCGGATACACATGAAAACAACTACTTCACGGAAATAGCCAAAACCGCGAAATCATTTAATATGAAAGTTTGTAAATTCTCACCTGAAAATATTGATATGAATCTGAAAAAAGTGCGTGGCGAGCGCTTTGATGCCGAGAATGAAACTTGGATTGCCACATCTTTTGATTTACCTGATTTTGTATATGATCGCTGTTTTCACGGATTAGTTCGTGAATCAACGGAAACGCGACACAAAATCGATTGGTTAAAGGATAACTCGAATTTCTTAGGACTGGGCCTTCCTGGTAAGTGGGAAGTGTACCAAATCCTAAAAAACCATCCACACCTGCAGGCATTTTTTCCAGAGACCGTACAAGTGACGACACCTGAAGATATTACCGGTCATTTGGAACGACTGGATAAAATCATCATCAAACCTGAATTCGGTGCAGGCGGTACAGGAATCTATCTCCTTTCAAAAACCGAAGACGGCACTTTGGTATCCATGACGAAAAAGGGCACCAAATATGACCGCCCATTCTCCTCCAAATCTCAGCTTAACAAATGGCTGCAGCATTTATTAAATCGATACCGTTACCTTTGCCAGCCATATTTGGAACTTTGCAACCAAAATAACGAGCCATTCGATTTACGGATTTTCCTTCAAAAAAACGAGAAGAATCAATGGATGGAACGGGGCCGCGGAATTCGTACAGGACAAAAAGACGGAATTACTTCAAATCTTGCCACAGGCGGGGAAGCCATTCCATTAGAGACTTTCAACAAAAGAAACCCGGAAACGATTTCGATTGCTGTCGAACAAAAGATTCAGCATATCCTTCGCACCCTGCCCGTAGAAACCGAAGCTGTCTTTGAAAGATTATTCGAATTGGGGATTGATCTAGGCATCGATAAAAAAGGCCAATTATGGATCATGGACATTAACTCGAAGCCTGGAAGGAAAATCATTCAGGCACTACAGCCGGAGACCATGAAAGATATTCATCGCGCACCATTTCAATATAGCCAGTATTTATCCGAACATCTTCAGAAAGCAGGTGAATAGAAAGTGAGAAAGACTTATCCTGCCGAAATTGCCGCTATCCCTGGCAATGTTCTCTACTACCCTTCAGAGCTTGGAGATTTGGCAGAGATTGAATTAATTTATTTCGGACGGCATTCATGTCCTGCCATCGTCAAACAAAACCCAGCCGTCAATCAGTCAATCGTCCTATCGGAAAGTCTTGCGGAATCCCTAATATTCGATCATACCGATATTCCCCTTCATTTATTCATTTACGGCAAGAGCATCCATATCGGACCGCTTGTCGGAATATTTTCCTCAGGCTTCACTGGCCTTTCAAACAAACCATTAGGGGAGAGATCGGAATTTTTCGCAAAGCTACTTTCGCTTAGCAGGACAACAGGCTGTATCCCCTTTGTTTTTGGAGAGAATGTAATCAATTGGGATGAGGAGACAATCAAAGGCTATGTGTTTGATAACGATTACTGGCATATTGATGAATTTCCTTTTCCTAATGTCATCTATGACCGTCTCCCAAATCGGTTGACGGAAAACCGCGATGGACCTAAAGAAGTGAAGCAAAAATTCCAAAAAAAATATACCATACCATGGTATAATCCTGGATTTTTCAATAAATGGGATGTAAATGAAAGGCTATGCGCAGATGAGCGGGCACTGCCTTATTTGCCGGAAACGTATCCATTTCAATCCATGTCCGTGGTGGAAACCCTTCTTTCCCATTACCGGCAAGTTTATATAAAGCCCATTCATGGCAGCCTCGGTCTAGGGATTCACCAAATTCTTTATGATAAGCATGAGGATGTTTACTATTGTCGCTATACAAATGAAGCAAAAGAAAATAAACTGCAAAAATTCCCCACATTGGAATCCATCGTTAAACATATTTTTCACGACCGACCGCTTGAGAATCTTATCGTGCAGCAGGGCATCCCATTAATTCGATTTGAAAAACGTCCAGTGGATTTCCGGGTCCATACGAACAAGGACAGTAATGGAAAATGGCAGGTAACCGCGATCGCCGCAAAAATCGCCGGCGCCGGCAGCGTCACGACCCATATTAAAAGCGGGGGTGTCATCAAAACGGTTGCCGAACTGTTTGGAGATGACGATGAGGCGAAAGAAGTCGAACGAAAGCTATCGGAAGCCGCGCTGATTTTAAGTGACAGTATAGAAAAGAACTTGGACGGCATCATTGCAGAAATAGGATTTGATTTTGGATTGGATAAAAAAGGGCAGGTTTGGATGTTTGAAGCCAATTCCAAACCTGGACGTTCCATATTCACCCATCCAAAACTCAAGGATTTCGAATTGCTGACCAGAAAGCTAAGCCTTGATTATGCCATTTATCTTACGGAACAAACGATTACGAAATCAATCAGTGTGCCGCGATGAACATTTTTTACGATATCCCCACTGAAAATTGGTACCACAATCATGAGAATGCTGAACTTTTCGCCGGCTCTGCCGAAGAGGAAATCAGCTATAAAAAGGACCATTCGAATCAACCCCTAATTCCAATCACGATATTTCCGGGTAACCGGATGCTTGCCGTCGGAATTTTAACTGTTTCCAATCCCAAAAAGGAATCAGGTTTGGGAGGAAACCTGACCCTTTTTCGGGACCTATCATTATATTTATTAAAACATGGAATATTAGCGTATGTATTCACAGGAAATGCCCTTCATCCCGATTCGTTGAGGGGGTATGTTTTTTCCTCCATTTCAAACAAGTGGATCGAATGTAAAGTACCCTTCCCTGACATCGTCTATAACCGTATCCCCTCGAGGAGCTATGAGGCGTCAGAGGAATTCCAACATCTTATCACACACTTTAAAGATTACCGAATGAATCTATTCAACCCCTGTTTTATAGATAAATATGTGATGTTCGAAGCATTAAATGAAGATGGATTCCTCACAAATCACCTTCCACCCACAACGGTCTTACGGAACAGCGATTGCCTTTATGCTTTCCTGGAGACCTACAGGCATATATACCTTAAACCCTGCAAAGGAAGCCAAGGGAAGGGCATTTATACCATAATCAAAAATGATGATGATACACTATTGTTCAATAGCTTAAAGCATAGTGAGTCCTTCCCGGATTTCGCATCATTCTGGGAAACAAAAAAAAGGGATTTATTAATAAGGAGCTATCTTGCTCAACAGGCGATCAGACCAAAAAAACTTTTTGGACATCGTTATGATTACCGGATTCTCGTCCATTATGAAAAAGGTTTTTATAAAGTGACCGGTAAAGCGGTAAGGATGTCACAAACTCAGGAAATCACCACCCACACTCCCCGAGGTGGTAAGCTTTTTCCTTATCAAGACCTGCAATCAAGAAGCCTGAATCTAAAATTAGCGAATATCGCCCAAAAATGCGGAGAGATACTATCGAAAAAAATCGGGTTTCTCGGAGAGTTTTCCATTGATATAGGGGAAGACGAATCGGGCTCGCTCTTCATATATGAAGTGAACTCAAAGCCCATGCAATTCGATGAGGTGGAAATTGAAACAAACAGGCTTTTGCATTTAAAAAATCTTTTTATTGAATTAACTTTTCCCAACCTGACAATAAAATAACACCTCCAGCTGCCGTTTTCCATTATAATTAAATGAGAAACTGTATATATGGAGGTAATACATATGATCACTCATTTTCAATGGGCACCATTGCATAAGAATCTGCCAGGATGGAGAATTTCCTTTTATTTCAACAAGCAGGCAGTCCAAGCCTTGTATCATAAAGATGGATCCATCGAGTGGACAGCCAACCCGCCTTCCGAAACAGATGAAACCAAACTCAAAAGCATGATACATGATTTAATGATCTTCCATGTATATGAATGAACCTAATCAGAATAAAAAAAACTCCTTTGCCTAAACTAAAGAAAAGGCTAGGAGGGATTAATTTTGGATAAAGAAAAAATGACATTTTTGAAGGATACCGAATATGATGGCAAGGACTCCGTTTACCTGGATATCGACCGTATCATCAATGAAGGAATGGCGGGCGGAAATGTGTATGAAGTCGCAAACCTTCAGAACATCGAAGAAGCACATGATTTTTATGATGAAACAGATCCCAACGAAAATAAATAAATTATGTGGGCTCTCTTATGGAGAGCTCTCCTTTATTACTTATCCCGTTCATCTCCCGCTTGCACTGCATTCCCCCTATAAAAAGTCCGTCTTTTATAAGTAATCAAGAAAAACAACTTCCTGGATGGAAGTTGTTTGAGTGACAATTAGAAAACCCAGACAGTTAAACGGATAACATTCAAATATTTCCATTATCCCTGGCACTCAAAATATTTTCTTTTAATATCGATGTAACGATATGCTCTGAATCCCATTCATGCCCAGATATCTCGATAAGGGGATAGCGATTCGGTAAAACGACCTGCTGGATTTCATGAACGGTCAGCCCTTGAGAATGCAAGCGTAAAATTTCACCTTGGAGGTTTTCCAAATAATCCAGCTTTTTCCGAAACATGTCCTTCCCATCAGGGACATGCCCAGCATGGCAGCAAAACACTTCCCCAAAGTCATATTGAAGTAATCTTTTAATGGAATCGATGATGACCGGGACAGACTCTTCCCGTAAGACAAGCTTTGTTTTTGGTGTTACGAAAAGGTCTCCTGAAAAGAGCATGCCACTATTGTGATTCAAATACACCATATGGTCCTTTGCATGACCAGGGGTAAAAATCGGCTCCCACGTTTGGGTGCGGGAATGAATGGCCTTCCCTACCGGCTCAGCTTTAAAGGCGTCTCTCTTTCCCCAGAAAATTTTACGATATTCAGGATATACAGCATCCTTTGCACAAACCTCAACCGACATCGGGTGAATGAAAAGCGGGACCTTTTTATGTTCCTGTATCCATGCAGCGCCCCCGGTATGGTCTTCATGATAGTGAGTCAGGGCCACTGAGTCGAAGTCTGCGGTCTCATAGAATGGAATAAGCTCTTCCAATAAAATCTGTGCGCCAGTATCTATCAATAGACCATCCGTTAAAAAGACATAAACACTCATCCCCGATTTGTTCCCGCCAGGAGTCCCGTTCACACAAACCACATCATTTATCGTGTTAATCTCTAACATTCAATTGCCTCCCCATCATTACACAAAAATAGTTTCATCTTCCTTTTTTTAACTTTACTATAATAAATGTATTACCACTTCACCTTTTTGACAAGGAAATTTTGGAATAATTAACCTGGACGTAAATGCTGGATTATTGCATAATAGCCCTTTTTTCACGAATCATTTTAACGGACCTTACTAAATTTTAATAACAAAAAATCATCCCAAAATTTCAGAAACGATTGACATTGTCGAATTTTATAAATAATATAGATTATATTAAAAAACTTGAAATATTCTAAAATAATAATTTACTTATCAAGAGTGACGGAGGGATCAGGCCCTGCGATGTCCGGCAACCGCCCTTAGGGAATGGTGCCACTTCCTGCAGAATGATTGCATTCTGAAAGATAAGACGAGATATAATTTCGCTGCCTCTTTCTGAATGATAGAGGCAGTTTTTTAATGTTTAAGGGGGGAAAGCTCATGATTGAAATCCGTTCAGTCCGAAAGGAATACGTCTCGAAGAAAAACCGAGTTATCGGAGTGGATAACGTATCTTTAACCATTCAAACTGGAGAAGTGTATGGAATTGTCGGCTACAGTGGAGCTGGAAAAAGCTCATTACTCCGCTGCTTGAATTTGCTTGAACGTCCGACAGGTGGAAATATCATCATCGACGGCATTGATTTAACCTCTTTATCAAGTAAAGAGCTACGTAAACAACGTCAAAAAATCGGAATGATATTCCAACACTTTTCACTGGTCAGTTCAAAAACCGTTTATGAAAATGTCGCTTTCGCCTTAAAGGCCGCGCATCGATCGAAGGATGCCATCAGGTTACGTGTATTGGAATTGTTGGAAATCGTAGGGCTCAGCGATAAGAAAGATGTCTATCCGGCGCAGCTTAGCGGTGGACAGAAGCAACGGGTAGGCATAGCCCGTGCCTTAGCAAATAACCCCACTGTACTATTATGTGATGAAGCGACTTCAGCCCTTGATCCAACAACTACAAAAGCGATTTTACAATTATTGAAAAAGATAAGCAGTAAGATTGGCATCACCATCGTGTTGATTACACATGAAATGGAAGTGGTCAAAGAACTATGCCACCGTGTCGCCGTCATGCAGGATGGCCGTGTAATTGAAGAAGGTTCCGTTTATGAAATATTTTCACAGCCTAAGCAGGAGTTAACGAAGCAATTCATTAGCAGTGTTCTGGATTTCGAACTCCCTCCGCACTTGATTGAAGAAAGTAGAGGTACGATCATTAAAATTCAATTCGAAGGGCAAACCGCCGGTGAGTCGATCCTTTCGGATACTCTCCAATCCCATTCAGTAAAGGGTAATATTTTACACGGTAAAATTGAGTATATCCAGGATGTCCCTTTAGGCATTTTAATCATCGAGTTATTAGGCGATGCCGCTCAAATTCATTCGGCATTGCAATATATAAAAAATCGTTCCAGTTCTGTGGAGGTGTTAAAACATGTCACTGCTTGATTCCATCGTCAATATTTTACCTGATCTTAATAAAGCCTTTCTTGAAACGATTTATATGGTCGGCGTTTCCCTTGCAGTAGCCCTGCTGATCGGTTTACCGCTTGGAGTATTGCTGTTTACGACAACAAGGAATTTATTTTTTGAGAATAGCATCGTGAATCGATCTCTAGGATTCGCAGTCAATATTGTACGTTCAATCCCGTTCATCATTCTTTTGGTCGCCCTCCTTCCTTTAACGGATCTTCTAACTGGATCGACGATAGGGCCAAGAGCGGCTTCTGTATCCCTGTCGGTGTCCGCAATACCTTTTTTTGCAAGAATCGTTGAAACGGCATTACGTGAAATAGACAGAGGAGTGATTGAAGCTGCAATTGCCGTAGGTGCCACTCCATGGATGATCATTAAGGATGTACTTCTTCCAGAGGCAAAACCGGGTATCATTCAAGGACTGACATTAACGACCATTTCGCTTATCGGTTACTCAGCAATGGCAGGGACAATCGGCGGAGGCGGAATTGGCGACCTGGCCATCCGATACGGTTATTACCGTTATGACAATACAGTCATGATCACGACGATCGTCGTGCTGATCTGCCTTGTGCAAATCATTCAAATGGTTGGTGACAAGGCCTCATATATAGTTAACAAACGATAGTGATCAGTCATTTTTCAATGATTCAATACATTTCATTACTCAGGAGGAATTTCAAATGAAGAAAATAGCTTCGTTATTATCAGTCTGTGCACTTGCCCTTGGCTTGACAGCATGCGGGAGCGATGATGCATCCCCAAAAACTGAAGACAAAAAAGAATTGAAGATCGGGGCGACTACCGGGCCCTACGCCGATATGGTTAAAGAGGCCATCAAACCAGGTCTGGAAGATCTCGGTTACAAAATAGAGATCGTCGAATTCACCGACTATATCCAGCCGAATAAGTCCCTTGGCAACCATTCGATCGACGCCAACCTCTTCCAGCATAAAGTATACATGGATAACTTCGCTAAAGAAAATGATTTAAAGCTTTCCGACCTTATCATAGTTCCAACAGCACCAATGGGCATATATTCGAACAAGTATAAATCATTGAAAGAAATTAAAGACGGTACATCCCTTGCAGTGCCCAATGATCCGGTTAACCTCGCACGTGCACTTAAAGTGCTGGTGGATGAAGGGTTGATTGAAGTCGATCCAGATGTCGACCCTTTAAAAATATCTGAAAAGGATGTAACGAAAAATCCAAAAAACATCCAACTCAAACCATTGGAATCCGCTCAATTGCCTCGGGCAACAGACAGTGTTGACCTATCAGCGGTCCCTGGCAACTTCGCTCTTGCAGCGAAAATGGACCTCCAGGATGCCCTTGTTTTAGAAAAAATGCCGGATATGTATCGAAACGTTGTTGCAGTGAATACAAAAGATGTAGACTCCCAATTTGCCAAGGATATTAAATCAGTAGTGGAATCCGACCAGTTCGAAAAAGTCATCGATGACAAATTTGCCGGATTCGGAAAACCAGACTGGATGAATTGATCAAATAATCGAGGCCTGCTTCCCCTTTATTGGGAGCAGGCCTTTCATTAAGGAAAAAGTGGCGGCCGCCATGGAAAACCCTAAAATCCTTACAAACCACGCAAGCAGATCCACGGACTAAAAAAGCGATGGGGTTTTTAGTACATCGCTTTTTTAATTCCTTCAAGTTGTTCGTTTAAATCATCCTTTTCAGCAAGCACACTTAATGTGCCTTCAGTATTTCAATATAATAAAAAAAAGGTTTCAATCTACTGTCTGTTTCCATAATTCGAGGAGATCACTTTCATGCTGTCTGTGGATGCCTGCTTTTCTATCGGCAGATTCCGGACGGCCCTTTTCCCAATTCCATATATCTTCGAGAGTTTCTGATAGGGGACGGAATGTTAGTCCATTATTGATGGCTTTATTGTTATCGACAGCCAAAAACCCATTCAAAGGTTCCTTAGCTCCCGGTAAAGGGAATTCTTCTGGTATCCATAAAGGCATCTCTCCCCACGGCTCCACTTTATTGTCATCCAAAAATTTTTCAGATACCCATGTAAAGGCAGCATTACTTCCTGTTACCTTTTTGCAGCCTTCAAGTAATTGCCCCATATTTAGTGTGTAATCCGGTCCAACGGCATTATATGTACCTGTCATACTTTTTTCTATCATTTGGATGATCCATTGAGCTAAGTCTCTTGCATCGATGACTTGGATTGGACGTCCAGGGCGTCCAGGAGATAAAATTTCTCCCCCTTCCGCTATTCTTTTAAGCCAGTACGGCAATCGGTCTGTGTAATCATATGGACCTACTATTTGCCCCGCACGAATTGACAAAACTTTCCCCGGCAGTTCTTTTTCAGCTGCTTTTTCGCTTAATGATTTTAACGGTCCATAATATTCACCGTATATCGGTCCAGCAGTTCCGCGGGTGATCTCTTCCGCTTTATCTTCATTTAGTGCATGAACCTCTCCATTTTCATCAATGCCTGGTTCGGTTGGATCACTATAAACTGAGATGCTTGAAATATATGTATAATGTCTAACTTGATTAAGCAATCTGCAAGATTTCGATACAGTTCGAGGGATAAAACCCGATGTGTCAATGACTGCATCCCACTGTCTCCCTTTCAACATTTCAAGATTCCCGTCGCGGTCCCCTCTTAACTGTTCTAGTTCGGGGAAAACATAAGGATCGCTTCCACGATTAAAAAGTGTGACTTCATGCCCTTTCTCTATCGCAGCTTTTGCTAAATACCGGCCTAAAAACCGTGTACCACCCAATATTAAAATGTTCATAAGATTCCCTCCTCTTTAACGATATTCCATAAATCATACGCAATACCCTTTCCTAAAATTAATAATACTTGCAACTTTTCTTTGATTTTCCCTTTTAGGAAAAACTAGCAATATCGTATTCTTTTGAACTTTATTCTTTTTCGCTATAATGATATGGAAAAGGAGAAAGAAGGTGGAAACGATGCTTGAAAATCTTAAACAAAAATTCCCGAACGCCCTTACCAATAAAATGGATACTGGTGAAATTTCTGACTATGTTTGGTTCGAAGACTCAAGAAGTTTACTTGGCATTCACCGTTCAGAAATCACAGCCGAAGAAATCCGTTTATTGGAACTGCTTTTTGCTCCTTCCATAAACCCATATAACCTCAATGCACATCCAGACTCATCATGGAAAACCTTTTTATCCGAACCGAATGCACCTTTGCCTTTAACGAGCTGGGAGAATGTTCGATTTCTTCATTTCAAGCTGACTCATGCTGATTTTTCCAACTCCGATTTTGAAGAAGCCTTCCTCGCTTTCGTTCCATCTGACGCAACTATTGTCTGGGAAAACGAAACGGCAGGAGTATTAATTGAAACGGACGAGGATGAACCTTTATCAACTAAAGAACTAATCGCCATTTCTTCCACGCTTGAAAGTGACTTTTATGTAAAGACCCGTATGTTTACCGGGCGCTTTCACCCTATAAATCAAGACCTTCATCAGCACTGGACTCAGGAGAAAAAGTGTTTTGATTTGGCACAGGTGCATCTGCCAGATCTAAAGGTGGCTGATTTGGCAGACATCATCCCTCACTCATTAATAAATGATCCATCCGTTAAGGATGCAAAGTGGTATATCAATGAGATTCTTGGCAAGACCAAGCAGGATACTGAACTGATCAAAACGATTAAAACGTATATCGAATGTAATTCAAATGCCACCTATGCCGCCAAACAGCTTTATATACATCGGAACAGCTTACAATACCGAATCGATAAATTCTCTGAAAGAACTGGTCTCGATATTAGAAACTTCCGTCATGCGCTTACTGCATACTTGATACTTTTACTAAATGATTAACTTTCAATATAAACAGGTAATATCACCCTTTTTTTGTGCAATGTGCCCATACTTTTTTCAAATCCGATAGCTTAGACTATAGCTAATTGGTACAAGTAATCAGGAGTTTAAAAGGGGGATTTTTCATGGCAGAGTTAGTGTTGGAACATATATTCAAGATTTATGATAAAAAGGTGACCGCTGTTAAAGACTTCAACCTTCGTGTTGCCGATAAGGAATTCATAGTTTTTGTGGGACCTTCGGGTTGCGGCAAATCGACAACATTAAGGATGATTGCCGGACTTGAAGACATTTCCCAAGGGGATTTATATATAGACGGCAAGCGAGTCAATGATGTCCCCCCTAAAGATCGTGATATTGCGATGGTTTTCCAGAACTATGCCTTATATCCTCATATGTCCGTATATGACAATATGGCATTCGGATTAAAACTCAGGAAAACGCCAAAAGCGGAAATCAAGCAAAGAGTCAATGAAGCGGCAAGGATTCTCGGACTTGAAGAGCTGCTAAACAGGAAACCTAAAGCCCTTTCAGGTGGTCAGCGCCAGCGTGTCGCACTTGGCCGGGCAATTGTAAGGGACGCAAAAGTTTTCTTGATGGATGAGCCATTATCCAATCTCGACGCAAAGCTAAGGGTTCAAATGCGTGCGGAAATCGCCAAATTACATAAACGGCTCGACACCACAACGATATATGTCACGCATGACCAAACAGAGGCAATGACCATGGCGACACGTCTTGTTGTAATGAAAGATGGTATCATCCAACAGGTCGGTGCACCAAAGGACGTTTATGAGAAACCGATAAACGTTTTCGTCGGCGGCTTTATCGGATCGCCTGCCATGAACTTCTTTACTGGAACATTAAAAGAAGGCACAATTAAAATAGGCGAACAAACACTTGAAATACCTGAATTGAAGATGAAAATGCTGCGTGATCAAGGATATGTCGGAAAAGATATAATCCTTGGCATCCGTCCGGAGGATTTCCATAATGAAGGTTCTTACTTCACGAAGTCCCCTAACACTGCATTCACAACCCAAATTGATGTGGCCGAACTGATGGGCGCGGAGATCATGCTCTACTCCACATTAGAGGGGCAGGACTTCGTCGCACGCGTCGATGCCAAGAATATTATCCAGGCAGGCGAAAACATCGAACTTGCCCTCGACATGAATAAAGCACACTTTTTTGACAAAGGGACTGAACATCGCATTTTAGTTGAAGAAGATGAACAGATGCAGGAAAGCATGAAGTTATCTGCCAATTAAACGTAAAAAGACCCATTCATAATGGGCCTCAGACTGTAGACAAACTCGATGGAAATCGAGTCTGTCTACAGTTTTTTTAGGGTTTGTGCAATTTGAATGTTGATTTCCACTTCAGGCACTCGCTTTCCGCGGGCGGTCCGGGAGCCTCCTCGGCGCCTTTGCGCCTGCGGGGTCTCCCCTGGACTCGCTTTTCCCGCAGGAGTCTCGCACCTTACGCTCCAATCAACTTTGTATTAACTTTTAGATAGAACTCTTCTGCCTAATGTATTTATTGTTTTAAAATAGAATTTTATTAAAACTTGAGGTGATGAGGATGCTTTCTAAACATGATTCTATTAAGCAAGATCAACTTGAAATGATTACTTTAGATTTTTCGTTTTTTCAAAATTTCATTCCTGAACCAATACCACTTCATCATGTCCGCATTCAGAGCATTTCATGAGATGTGGGCATTGTCCTTTTTGAAGGGATTGAGGGTATCCGTCGTTTTCTTTAAGTATGTCGATATCCATATAAGCACTGTAATCATCAGCGTAGTCCATGAATTTCCCTTTATCTTCAAGATCACTGCCGCATTCCGGGCAATTCACATGAATTTTTCTCAGACCGTTGCAAAGCGGGCATAAAGACATTGTTTTTCCTCCTGTTCCCGATACTTATGATCTCAGTATTTGTTGGTTCCATTATTTTAACACATGGAAACACCCTCCCTAATACCAAGGGAGGGAATTTCCATACAATTATTTATTAACCATGTTAGCAGGATCGACCCATGCTTTGAATTCATCTTCCGTCAGGAACTCCAATTTCAACGCAGCTTCTTTCAATGTTGAGTTGTCCTTGAATGCAGTTTTGGCGATTTTGGCTGCTTTTTCATAACCGATATGCGGGTTCAATGCTGTTACCAACATAAGGGAACGTTCTACATTTTCTTTGATTTTATCTTCATTTGCAGTAATGCCAACCGCACAATTATTGTTGAATGAATGAATGCCTTCCGTCAATAATTTTACCGTTTGCAGGAAGTTATAGATGATTACTGGCTTGAATACATTCAATTCAAAATTACCTTGGCTTGCTGCAAAGCCAATTGTAGCATCGTTACCCACGATTTGTGTTGCAATCATGGTAAGCGCTTCACTTTGTGTTGGATTGACTTTACCTGGCATGATGGAGCTGCCTGGCTCGTTTTCTGGAATGGCTATTTCGCCGATTCCGCTTCTTGGACCACTTGCCAGCCATCTGACATCGTTTGCAATTTTCATTAAATCCGCTGCCAATGCTTTTAAAGCACCGTGTGCGTAGACGATTTCATTATGGCTTGTCAATGCATGGAACTTATTATCAGATGTGACAAAAGGATATCCTGTATCAGCAGCAATTTGTTTGGCGGAAAGTCCCGGGAATTCTTTTTTTGTATTGATTCCGGTTCCTACAGCCGTTCCGCCTAGTGCAAGGTTCAATAATTTTTGGCTGCTTTCCTCAATCATCGCTAGATCTTTGTCGAGCATCGCTTTCCAACCGGAAATTTCTTGTCCCAATGTTAATGGTGTAGCATCTTGAAGATGTGTCCGGCCAATTTTCACGACATCCCAAAACTCTTTTTCTTTTGTATCGAATGTATCACGAAGAGCTTTAATGGCAGGAACCAATTTTTCAGCGACTTCCATAAAGGCAGCAATATGCATGGCTGTCGGGAAAGTATCATTGGAGCTCTGTGCCTTGTTAACATCATCATTCGGATGAAGGGTTTCAGAATCACCATTTTCTTTTAACCATTCATTTCCTTTGTTAGCGACCACTTCATTCACGTTCATATTACTTTGCGTGCCGCTTCCCGTTTGCCAAACTACAAGCGGGAAATGTTCATCTAGCGTACCTTCAAGGATTTCGCCGCAAATCTTGACAATGGCATTCTTTTTAACTTCCGAAAGATCACCAAGATCATAGTTCACTTTTGCCGCAGCTTGTTTAACGTATGCAAATGCACGAACTAATTCAATCGGCATTTTTTCGTTACCGATTTTGAAATTGTTACGGCTTCTCTCAGTTTGTGCTCCCCAATATTTATCAGCAGGAACTTTCACTTCACCCATCGTATCTCGTTCGATTCTGTATTCCATGTGTTCTCCTCCTATGTTTGCACTATTCATTGAAGACCATTTGCATATGAAATGAATAATGTCGTATTATTCTTTCTCTCCATACATTGTACAAACTTTATTATTTTAAAGCAAAAATATCCGCTGACCCTTTCACTTTTTCTGGACCCTTCATGTTTATATGAAAATTCGGATATTCTTTTTTTAGACACATAAAGTGTAGAGGCACTAAGCTCCAATTGACCTGGTCATGAACATCCAAGCATTATCCATCACAAAATGTTCTTGACAGTATTTTGTATATATAGTAAATTCAAAAGAAATTGAATAATCTAAACTCTTATCGAGAGAGGTAGAGGGAATGGCCCGATGACACCTCAGCAACCTTCATTTGTTTCAAACCAATGAAAAGGTGCTAATTCCACAAGTTTGTGAACTTGGAAGATAAGAAGAATGACTCGTCCTTACTTAATCAAAGTCTTCTTCTTAAAGAAGACTTTTTTTTATTTTATATAACTCAAAGGAGCAGTGAAAACCATGTACAAAACTGAAACATATCTTGCTCAATTAGGAAATCGCAGCGAAACGGCGACAGGAACAGTCAATCCGCCGGTATACTTTTCAACAGCTTTTCGCCATGAAGGAATTGGCCAATCAACGGGATTCGACTACACAAGGACAGGTAATCCTACACGCCAATTATTGGAGCGTTCCATCGCCGATCTGGAAAAAGGCGACCAAGGTTATGCCTGCAGTTCAGGAATGGCCGCCATTTCCACTATCCTTGCCCTTTTTAAATCAGGTGATGCATGGATTGTCAGCGAAGATCTTTATGGCGGTACATATCGTCTGTTAGAACAAGGTTTTAAAAAATGGGGGTTGCAGTGTGACTATGTAAACACTTGTTGTTTGGAGGATATCGAAAAAGCCATCACTCCTCACACGAAAGCCATCTTCATCGAAACTCCCACTAACCCCCTTATGCAGCAAACGGACATTAGCGCTGTTGCCGCATTGGCCAAACAAAATAATTTATTGTTAATCGTTGATAACACTTTTTACACGCCTCTTATTCAACAACCCATCCTGCTTGGAGCGGATATCGTGATTCACAGTGCAACCAAGTATCTCGGTGGTCATAATGATGTGCTCGCAGGACTGATCGTTGCTAGCGGCGCTGAATTATGTGATGCACTTGCCTTCCATCACAATGGAACCGGAGCTGTCTTGAGCCCCTTTGATTCTTGGCTGTTGATGCGTGGAATGAAAACCTTGGCATTGCGGATGGAGCGTCATGAAAAGAATGCCAAGATACTTGTAGATTACTTGTCGGAACATGATTGTGTCACGGACGTATTGTATCCCGGCAGAGGCGGCATGATTTCATTCCGTATCATTGATGAATCGGCAGTCAACCCATTTTTACAATCGCTCTCTTTAATTTCGTTTGCAGAAAGCCTTGGAGGGGTTGAAAGCTTCATCACCTATCCCGCTACACAAACGCATGCCGATATACCGCTTGAAGTCAGAACGGCAAATGGAGTTTGTAATCGCCTGCTCCGCTTCTCCGTTGGCATCGAGGACAGCGATGATTTGATCCAGGACTTACAGCAAGCATTCGCACATGTAAAAAGGGAGGCACTACGATGACAGATCATGATTTTAGCTTTGAGACCAAATTACTTCATAATCAACATAAATTCGATCCTGCAACGGGCGGTGTGAGCGTTCCCATTCAGCACGCATCGACTTTCCATCAATCCGATATCGATCAATTCGGCAAATATGATTACAGTAGAAGCGGGAACCCCACTCGTGAGGCGCTGGAAGATATCATTGCTGAACTTGAGGACGGCACACACGGATTTGCCTTTTCATCAGGTATGGCTGCCATTTCAACAGCTTTCCTGCTGTTGTCTGCCGGAGACCATATCGTCATTTCCGAAGATGTGTATGGCGGAACGTTCAGGATGGTCACTAGTGTATTGACGCGTTTCAATATTGAGCATACATTCGTTGACATGACGGACCTTGAAAGCGTCAAAGCGGCCGTTCAGCCAAATACCAGGGCCATATACATCGAGACGCCTTCAAATCCGTTACTTAAAGTGACCGATATTCAAGCCGTATGTGATATCGCAAAAAAAGCCGGTGCCTTAAGTTTTGTTGATAACACATTCCTGACTCCAGCATTGCAAAAACCACTGAATCTGGGTGCTGATGTTGTCCTTCATAGCGCGACGAAGTTTTTATCCGGACATAGTGATGTGGTAGCTGGGCTTGCAGTAGTGAAAGATCCGGAATTGGCAGCAAGACTCGGTTCCCTCCAAAACTCCTTTGGGGCGGTTCTTGGTGTCCAGGACGCCTGGCTTGTAATGAGAGGTCTGAAAACCTTGTCAGTTAGAATGGAGCACTCCCAAAAAGGGGCGGAAAAGATTGCAGCCTACTTAAAGGAGCAGCCCTTGGTGAAAAAAGTGTATTATCCCGGCCTTTCCGATCATCCACAGCACGCCATCCAGAAAGGCCAGTCACTTGGAGCTGGGGCGGTCCTATCATTTGAATTGGACAGTGAGGAAGTCTTCCGTTCTTTCGTGAACACTGTCGAGCTCCCTGTTTTTGCCGTAAGCCTTGGAGCGGTCGAATCTATATTATCTTACCCGGCCAAAATGTCCCATGCTGCCATGCCAGATGATGAAAGGGAAAAGCGAGGCATCACGAACAGCTTGCTCCGCCTCTCTGTCGGACTTGAAAATCCGGATGATTTAATAAAGGACTTCGATGCCGCCCTCGTCAATATTGCTAAAGGGGAAGCAATTGCTGCAAAATGATTTCAGGATGGGTGCCTCATATATTATGGGCACCCTTTTTCTTAGCATCATTATTAACTCTTTTTCACCCTAGTCATAAAAAAAGACCATCGATCTCCCGATGGCCTGACTCTCATTTCTTCATATTATATTTATCCAGGAAGCGATCCACCCGTCCGCCTTTTTCAGCAAACTTCTGCTTTCCAGTATAAAAGGGGTGCGTATCTGAACTGATTTCCACTTTTAATAATGGATACGTTTGGCCATCTTCCCACTCGATCGTTTCATTTGACGCTTTCGTGGAGCCTGTCAAAAATTTATACCCACTGTTGGTATCCATGAATACCACTTGTCGATAATCTGGATGAATTTCTTGTTTCACTATAATCACCTCATCGTCTGTATAGGTATATCTTAAACGTAATGATTACTATTATCAACAATTTCGCTTGAAGGTGCCGATTACGGCACCCTCATTATAGTTTGATCTTGATTATCCATCCTTATTCGGGTGTTCAGCCAGCCACGCCTTTATGTGGACCAGCCTGCAGTTCATACATTTGATAATACTTCCCTTTTAATTCCATTAATTCTTCATGTGTACCTTGCTCAGCAATCCGCCCTTTATCCAGTACAAGAATTTGGTCGGCATTTTTTATCGTGGATAGTCTATGGGCAATGATGAAGGTCGTTCTCCCTTTTTTCAGCACTTCCATTCCCTCCTGGATAATTGCCTCGGTTTCAGTGTCGATGCTTGCTGTCGCTTCATCCAGAATCAATATCGCCGGATTGAATGCAAGAGCACGTGCAAAAGAGATTAGCTGCCGCTGTCCGGAAGACAACGTTCCTCCTTTTTCGATCACGGGTTCATCTAACCCTAAAGGAAGATGCTTCAGCACTTTGTCCCCCCCTACATCTCTTAAAGATTTTTCAACCATTTCCCTTGTGATGCCTTTATGATTCAGACTGATATTGGAAGCGATGGTGCCAGTAAATAAATAGGGATCCTGAAGGACGATTCCCATATGCTCCCTAAGCGTCTGATGGGGGATATCCAATATATTCGTGCCATCGATTTTGATTTGACCTTCACTACTGTCATAAAAACGGAACAATAAATTCATTATGGAACTTTTTCCTGACCCAGTATGGCCAACTAAAGCGACCGTTTCCCCTTGTTTAGCTGAGAAGGAAATGTCCCTTAACACATATTCATTATCTTTATAACCAAAAGAAACATTTTCGAATTGCACATTTCCTTTGTATCTGGACATGTTTTCATCACTGACTGCCACTCCGTGCTCATCCAATAAACTGAATGCCCGCTCCCCTGCAACAAGTGCCTGTTCAAGGTTAGCGAACTGATTGACGATTCCGTGAAGCGGATGAAGCAGGCGGCTGATCAAATCAACAATTGCATACATCATCCCTAAAGAAATGGCTGAACTCGCTGTAAGGGAAATCCCGCCGAAATACCAGACGAATGCCATTAGTGCCAAAACCTTAATGACACCGATCAAGTTTCCGCCCGTCAACGAATTCAAATGGAGCATTTTATTTTGATAGGAATAATGCTCCCGGTTCAGATTTTCAAAAGATTGTTTCGTCTCCTTTTCACGCCCAAATGCCTGGATGATACTCATTCCAGAAATGGATTCATTGATCATCCCATTAATATCGCTGACCCGTTCCCGAATGATGTGATTATATTTCGAGGCGAATTTACGGTATACCATCGTCCAGATAACGATGATTGGAATAAGTAAAAGACCAATGGTACCGACTCGTGGATCCAGAATATACAAAGCAATCAGAACCCCGAAGATATTAATCGTACTCGAGAAGAAGTTGGCGAGCACGGTTACATATAATTCCCGGATCGCTTCCGTATCATTAGTGACCCTGGCTACAACTTTACCCGCTGGCATATTATCGAAATAACGTATCGGCAGACGGGAAATATGCGTAAAAATATCATTTCGCATCTTCTGTATGATTCGGTTCGCCGCTTTCTGTAAATAAAAACTCTGCCCATATTGAAAAATGGAGGAAAGGATGACAAGACTAAAATAAAAAGCCACTAGCTTAATGATCCGCGGGATTTCCGGTTGGTAAAACCGCATCACTTCCTGACTCGACAATTTCACTGCTTGCGCACGCTGCTCTTTCCCGTCTTTCTTGATGATCAACGATTGGTTCTCCAAGGTTCTGCGCCCCTCGATAGGGACAGCTTCATTTACGAAGACAAATTGATTGCCAACCTGCAGAACATGGACTTCCCTGCCTTTCTTCTCACCTTTTGCAAAGTAATCAGCCCGTTTATACCAATTTCCATCATACTTAACAGCATCTTTTCCTTTACCCGCTTCATACCAGGTAGATTCAATGCCAAGTATATGTGAATCGATGATTTTCTTGGCAACGAAAGGACCTGTTAAATCGGCCGCTACCGAAAGTGCCAGCATGATCAGGGCGCCAATGATCAATTTTTTATAAAAGGCAGCATAATTAAAAAGTCTCTTTACGACCCTCATGCCTTCACCTCCGTCCCTTCGTCAACCTGCTGTCGTTCATATTGCGCTCTATACCAGCCATCCTTCTGCAGTAAATCCGCATGAGTCCCCTCTTCGATGATCTCTCCGCTGTCCAACACGATAATTCTGTCCGCGTGCTGAACGGCTGATAAGCGATGGGTTGTGATGATTGTCGTTTTCCCTGCACGTTCATTTTGGATATTTTCGATGATTGTCGTTTCTGTTTTTGCATCCACAGCGGATAAGGAATCATCCAATATAAGGATTTCTGGATTTTTGACCAGTGCCCTGGCAATCGAGATCCTCTGCTTTTGCCCTCCAGATAGAGCGACACCCTTCTCACCGACGAGTGTCTCAAGACGGTTGGGCAGCATCATTAAGTCCTTCTCAAAATCCGCAAGCCGGATAGCTTCAGCCAGCTCCTCTTCCGTTGCATCCATTTTACCGAATAAGATATTTTCCCTAACAGATTTCGAGAATAAAAAATGGTCCTGTGGAACGTAGCCGATCCATTTACGAATATCTTCAAGGTTCAGTTGCTCCAGCGGCATGCCTGCAAAAGCGATTTCACCTGTTCCTAAAGGATATTCCCGCAGCAATTGCTTCACGAATGTCGTTTTTCCACTTCCCGTTTTCCCCACTATCCCCAATGTTTGACCGCGCTCAAGCTGAACGGAAATATTGGATAGATTCACAACCGTTGAGGAAGGGTATGTAAAATAAACTGAATTGAATTGGATATTTCCCGGTTTTTGAATACTCTTCAGACCGAATGAATTTTTCACATCCGCTTCATATGAAAGGGTATCCTGAACACGATCTAGCGAAGCATTTCCCCTTTGCATGACATTGATCAGTTCACCCACCGCTATCATCGGCCAAATTAACATGCCTAGGTACACATTGAACGAAACAAGTCCGCCAAGCGTTATGGCCTGTTGAAACACAAGATAAGCCCCGTAGCCCAACCCGATTAAATAACTGATGCCGATGATAATGCTGATTGTCGGATCAAAGAGGGCGTCGATTCTTGCCACGGCTAGATTTTTGCGATATACATCCTCTGTCATTTCATCAAATCGCTTTTCATCTTCCCGTTCCTGGACATAGGCCCGGATAACACGGACACCTGAAATGGATTCCAGGACCTTGTCATTTAAAGTCCCAAAGGCTGCTTGTGCATCCGTAAAACGTTTGTAAATTTTCTTCACGTAAATTTGCATCATCACTGCCATGATCGGCAGCGGCAGCACCGCCGCAATCGTTAACTGCCAGCTGATCGTGGCTCCCATCATGACCACAACCGTAATGGTGAACAGCACCGAGTCAACAAGCGTCAATATCCCAAAACCAGCAGTGAGGGATATTGCCTTTAAATCATTGGTTGCCCTTGCCATTAAATCCCCTGTACGGTTTTTTTCATAAAACGTCGGCGTCATTTTCAGCAAATGGCCCATAAATCCGGACCTTAGCTTTCGTTCGACCAGGTTACCGCCGCCGAATAACAGATAACTCCATAAGTAACCAAATAGGTAACTGCCGCTCAGTACCATGAGCAAATAAATAACGTATTTCATGACCCCTTCCTGTGTCATGCTGCCATTGTTCATATCATCGATGGCATTCCCGACGAGTTTTGGCGGGATAACCTCCAGGATATTCACCAGACACAGAAATAAAATCGCCAAGGTATAACGCCGCCACTGTTCTTTAAAGAACCAGGACAGCTTTTTAAAAATCGCAAACATGAATTTCCCTCCCTTTTGTTCAAACCTTTCACTCGCTAACCGCTTTCTGGATCTCCGGGTTGCAATAAGATTTCCAATGTCTTTCGTCTCATTTAAAATTCCTCCTATCATTTATATGGAAAGGATGCTAATGCACCTGTACCCCAAATACCAAAAAGCCCCCGCCAATTAGCGGAAGCTTTTTTAGATGCGTAATAACACATATAAAAGCGCAGGCCGCGCGCGAAAATTCCACAACCTGCGCTTTAAAATGATCAATGAACACGTCGAATCCTTTGTCTAGAACGACAAGGTTTCAGGGCAGGCGGACGTATGATATTCGGTTGTGACATCACTGTGCTTAACTGATTTAGTCATGACGTTCGCCTCCTTTTCTATTATTTAATGGTAATTTTTAACTTATGTTTAAAGATTACTACGTGTGCCTATCTTTGTCAATTGTGACTTTTCTAGATTATTGCTGGATAATCCTTTATTCTTATAAGAATGACGTAACCTAAGGAGGTTCAGCATATGCAATGGAGAAAATATATACTCCTGGCGGTTCCCTTTTTATTTTCATCCATTTTCATCTTATTTGCCGTACCGGTAAAATATAGAATATTATCCTTCATTCCTGTGTTTCTTTTCTGGATAGTTTATTATATTTTATTGTACCTGGAAAAGAAGAAGAAAAATAACTGATGACAAAAGAAATCCGGGGGCGTTGCAAATGCAACGCCCCTTTCTTGACGGCTCTGCATATAATGATCGAAAAACATTCGTGGTGATTGTATGCTTTCCCAATATTTGCAGAAGCTGATGGGCAAACACCCTGTCAAAACAAAACCCATCATCGATGCTGAAAGATATGACACGCTAAAATCCCGTTTACAAAAAGAGCTCTTTCAGCCTTTTGATGAGTCAAAAGCATTTTTTCCTGAGGAAACTGCCATTATAAAAAGCATTCGAACCGAGACGGCTGCCTTGAACCGGAACAATATCACAAGAACACAAGCATATCTTGCCTTTTACAATCGTAATCCAGAGGTCCATTGGGCCTTTTTAGCACATATGGTTTCGAGGAATGGGGGATACCATATGACTGACTTGAAAAGTTCGACCATGACCCATCTCCTTGACAGAGCCGAACGGCAAAAATTTTTCCTGTTCCTTGAGCGCGCCAATTCAGCCATATTTGCAGATGCCTTCCCCCAGCTTCTTTTATATGAACATGCTAAACAAAAAGAACTTCCGCTAAGAAGGTATTTACCAGTATTCCGCATTTCAAGATTCATGGCCCCGATTTGGGAATCTTTCATCGAAGATCCCCATTCACCCCTTTTGACAACGGCCCTCATCATTAATGAACAAAGAATGCTTCAGGAAAGGATCTTAAAGCGCACCCGTCATGGTGAAATCCTCCGCAGGCTTGATTTTCGGCTTCAGGAGTACTTAGGCTTCATGAAAGTGATCTTTCCTTATGCAAACAAGCAAAAAAGACTTCATAACTTGACAGGCCTTACCGTCGAACGCTTTGCCGACCCGAAACAGCGTATTGAAACGGGGAAATTATTATATGGGCTTCTTTTTCAGCATCCGGCGGTTTTTCGCGGTGTTGGCCAATTTACAAAAGAGATTCCCCACACTGGTTCCAGAGAGGATTACTGGGGAAGCATATATACCTCTGATGCATCCACGTCAAAAGATGATAAAGTCTACAGCCCCACTCTACATGATGCATGGGAAGATCAACTTTTCTTTCCTCCCCATTCCTTTGATTGGGTTCACTAATGAAAGCTTCATAGAAGATTTACGAAGCACACCGATCATTAAAAAGACGGACCTGACCAACGAGGTGCTCGAAAATGTCAAGCAGCTGAAAACCCTTAACGGAATGAAATCCATTTTCTAGCATCAAGCCTCTTGCTTTGAATATCCCATCCCCCATTTGGCAAGAATGGTTAGCAAAAAGAATGGGTGAATCAAATGAGAGGCATTGTACTATTGAATCCACATTACAAAATCGGGGATTTACATACGAATGAAAGCTTTGCAATCCAAAAGATTATGACGGACAAGTATATAGAATGGAAGAATATTTCCCCGGTCATACTGAATCCGTATCAAATCCATCCTTATTACACCATCCCGCATGAGCTTCTACTCAATTTACAAAATAAAAAAACGGGTCAAATCGATTGCCTGGTGCTTCACTCTCTAGAAACGATCGAACGCTTCATCTATATATACCCTGAAAAATGGCTTGAGCTTTGCGGATATTTCAAAGAGGTTATCAGCGTCGCGACTCAAACTCCCGTTAAGAAGTATGAAGCAAATTAATGCTTAAAATAAAAAATCATGGTACTAAAGTCATTGTGAATGATTCCAAAGGTTAAAGTCATTAATTGTTCATTCATTTACTTTGTGAGCTCCCCTTTTTCACAGAAGCGACTCATATATACATCTCTCCCCCCCCATGATTGTCGCTGTGCCGTTTCGCCCTCTCTTTATCTATTAAACCCCCTTCGGACTCATCGGCCTTTATATCAATTTTCCCAATTATAAGATTACTAGGAATTATATAACTTCAAAACATTCTTTTGGAAATATAGATAAATTTACGGATAAAGCATAGAAAAATAAGTTAATTTTATATATCATTGGAGATAGGAATTTTCTTATTTTTTACTTTTACTAGAAAGGAATGTTACTGATGGCCAAAGAAAAAAAGAAAAAAACCCCAATTCCTTTCCGACTGAACTTTATGTTCTTTTTAATATTCATTTTGTTTTCAAGCCTAATCATCCGGCTTGGCATCGTCCAAATCGTGTATGGGGATGATTACCTTCGAGAAGTGGACCGAACGGAAAACGATGTGGCCAATACCCCCGTTCCCCGTGGCAAGATGTATGACCGCAACTTGAATCCGGTCGTTGATAATGAGCCACGTAATGCCATCACTTATACGAAATACCCGAATACGAAAACGGCCGATATGGTGAAGACGGCAGAGGTCCTTGCTACCTTGATAGAAAAAGATACCAAAAAGGTGACCCTGCCGGATAAAAAGGATTTTTGGATTTTAAAACATCCGAAAGAAGCCGATGCCTTAATCACCAAGGCCGAGAAGAAGAAAGTAATCGAAAAGAAACTGGAGCAAAAAGATTTATACAAACTTCAAATGGAACGGGTGACCGATGAGAATGTCCAGGAATTTTCCAAGGATGAATTGGAAGTGATCGCCATCTTCCGGGAATTCAATAGTGGCTATGCCCTCGCACCGTCGATCGTGAAGAATAAAGATGTCACCACTAAGGAATTCGCCAGGGTCAGTGAACATTTGGATGAAATGCCAGGCGTGGACGTAACGACGGATTGGGAAAGGACCTATAAGTATGATGAGACCCTCCGCTCGGTTCTTGGCAAGGTCTCTTCTTCCGAAGAAGGCATTCCCAGTGAAAATATTGACTATTATCTGGCACGCGACTATACCAGGAATGACCGGGTCGGAAAAAGTTATATCGAAAAACAATATGAAGATGTCCTGCGCGGTCAAAAGACGCGGGTTGAAAATGTGCTGAGCAAAGGGGAAGTCATCAATACGAATACCCTCACTGAAGGGCAAAGCGGAAAAGACTTGGTCCTGACAATTGATATGGAGCTGCAGCAAAAGGTAGAAGCTATCATCGAGAACGAATTGCGGAGAACTAAGGCTAAAGGAAATACCTACTTATTGGATCGTGCCTTCGTCGTTTTAATGGATCCGAACACAGGCGAGGTGCTAACCATGGCCGGTAGACAATACGGCCGCAACAGTAAAACCGGCTTGACCGAAATGAACGATTTCGCCCTTGGTAACATTACGACCTCCTATACGATGGGGTCATCTGTTAAAGGAGCCACTGTCTACACGGGCTTTCAGACAGGAGCCATCGCACCAGGGTCAGCTTTTTTTGACAGAAAACTCCTTTTAGCAGGGGCTAAGAAAGGATCTTATAGTGATTTGGGTTATGTAACAGATGTCTCCGCGTTAAAGAAATCGTCGAATGTCTATATGTTCATGACGGCGATCAAAATAGCGGGCGGGCATTATATACCACATCGACCGTTAGGAATCAACAGGGAAGCTTATGCCATCATGCGGAATCATTATGCCCAATTCGGCTTGGGTGTCCGTACAGGCATCGACCTGCCAAATGAATCAGTCGGATTTAAAGGAGTCGACATGTCTACAGATGGATTGCTGCTGGATTTATCGATCGGGCAGTATGATACATATACTCCTATGCAATTGGCACAGTACGTATCGACGATTGCAAATGGCGGAAAAAGGCTGGAGCCCCGTATGGTCAGGGAAATAAGGAATCCTTCCAATGAACACAATGAATTGGGGAGCGTTTTTAAAACAATGAGCCCCAAAGTGTTAAATGACTTAAATGGGAAAGACGTTTGGATACAGCGTGTCCAGGAAGGATTCAGGCAGGTTGCCCAGGAGCCAGGCGGGACGGCCTATAAATATTTCGGCGGGAAGTCCTACCGTGCGGCAGCAAAAACGGGTACTGCCGAGGCCTTTTACGACGGACCGCGGAGGAATCAATATAGCGCTCCAGTCCCGACTATCAATCTGACACTTGTAGGATATGCACCTCACAATAATCCGGAAGTGGCATTCTCTGTCGTCGTGCCATGGGTGTATCAAGGCAAGCCCTCTGATGATATTAACAAACGGATCGGGCGGGACGTAATGGACGCCTACTTTAAATTGAAGGAAAAAAGAGCAAAAGGTGAATCTGATGCAGATAAGGCGGTAGAAAGCACTCAATGATAATTACAAAAAAGGCCTGCTCGATTACGAGCAGGCCTTTTTTTGATGCTTCATTTATTCCAGCTTTTGAACGAATTCCTTATATAGAGCCCTAAGTGCATCTCCCCTGCTGATGATGCCGACGACTTTATCATTTTTGTCCACGACGGGGATTTTCTTGAAATGATGCTTGGAAAGGACCTTTATCAATTCATCTAACGGATCTTCGGGGGAAAGCTTTGTTATCCTTTTATTTTTAATGATTTGTGAGACTTTATCATTCATTTTGGATGTAACCTTTTCATCCAATTCTTCACCGGGAAGAACCGTAATGTATGTGAAATACCCCATGATGGCTTCTTCTGCAGGTGTCAAATAACGAAGGATATCCCCGTCCGTAACCATTCCCAATAGTTTATCATGTTCATCCACGACCGGTACCCCGCCCACTTTATTTTCGATTAAGATTCGCAGAATTTCCTTTAATGTAAAATTTGGACGGGCTACATAGACTTCTCTTATCATGAAATCCTTAACTAACATATTACCACCCCTTTTTTATGTTTGGACGTTCTGTATTCATCTCTCTACTCTATAAATAATACCCTTACTTACTCTATTTAAAAACCGTTGCCGCCTGAACTGCCTTTTTCCAGCCAGTATATAATTCCTTTCGTTCCTGTTCTTCCATCCTGGGTTCGAATTTCTTATCGACTGCCCATAGCTTTGAAATCTCTTCCTGGCTTTCCCAATACCCGACAGCTAGTCCAGCCAAATACGCTGCACCTAACGCTGTCGTTTCACTAATAACCGGTCTTTCGACGGGGACATTCAGGAGACCGCTTTGAAATTCCATCAAGAAGTTGTTTTTGACGACCCCGCCATCGACCCTCAATGACTTTAGGTTAATCCCTGAATCGACTTCCATGGCGCTAAGGACATCTTTTGTCTGGTAAGCCAACGCTTCCAATGTTGCCCGGACGAAATGCTCCTTCGATGTCCCCCTTGTCAGTCCGAATACAGCTCCCCTGACATCACTATCCCAATAAGGGGTGCCTAATCCAACAAATGCGGGGACTACATAGACTCCATCGGCTGAAGTGACCCGCAAAGCATACTTTTCACTGTCTTTCGGATCATGCAAGAGTTTCAGCCCATCCCTTAACCATTGTATGGCCGAACCTGCGACAAAAATACTGCCTTCCAAGGCATATTCGACTTTTCCATTCAGCCCCCATGCAATCGTGGTCAACAGGCCATGCTCTGATTTCACTGCCTTTTCTCCTGTATTCATCAGCATAAAGCATCCGGTGCCATACGTATTCTTGGCCATTCCTTTTTCAAAGCATTCTTGGCCGAACAAAGCTGCCTGTTGATCTCCAGCTGCTCCGGCAATCGGGATTTCGTGTCCAAAGAAATGGTGTGGCGCTGTTTTCCCGTATATCTCTGATGAAGAGCGAACATCCGGGAGCATCGATTGCGGCACTTGCAAGATTTCCAGCAGCTCTTCGTCCCACTTCAGGTCATGAATGTTATACATCAGCGTCCTTGAAGCATTCGAATAATCGGTTACATGTGCTTTACCACCCGAAAGTTTCCATATCAGCCACGTATCGATCGTACCAAACAATAAGTCTCCGTTTTCAGCCTTTTCCCGTGCCCCATCTACATGGTCGAGAATCCATTTCACCTTTGTACCGGAAAAATAAGCATCAATCAACAAACCGGTTTTCTGCAAAAATAAGTCATCGAGACCCTCATCCTTCAAATGAGTGCAAATTTCGCTTGTCTGTCGGGATTGCCAGACGATGGCATGATGGATAGGCTGACCTGTTTCCTTATCCCATACCACGGTCGTCTCCCGTTGATTCGTTATGCCAATTCCAGCGATCTGTTCCGGTTTTACATTCATTTCCGATAGACAGGAAGCGATTACCGATAGGATGGAACCCCAAATTTCATTGGCGTTATGCTCCACCCAGCCAGGATTGGGGAAATATTGGGTGAATTCCTTTTGCGCAATATGCAAGACTTCCCCGCTTTTATTAAATAAAATGGCCCGCGAACTTGTCGTTCCCTGGTCCAATGATAATATGTAAGTCTCCATGGTTGTCTCCCCCTACACTTAAGATTACGTTTCATTTCAGCTTAAGTGTCATGCTGTTTTTTCTTTCTTCATTTTACTAGATATACCCTTGAAAACAAAAAATATATAAATCACGGCGAAAAACTGAAAAATATTGGCAGGTTAAGAGTTTATCTTTTACAATGAAAATAAGGCGGATAGGAGGAATGGAAAATGAATAACCATGAAATAGATTTTAAAATATATGGAGATGACATGCAGTTTGTTGAAGTGGAATTGGACCCTCAGGAAACGGTGATTGCCGAAGCTGGAAGTTTAATGATGATGGAAGATCGAATCAAGATGGAAACCATCTTTGGCGATGGGTCTTCGAATGGTGACAGCGGAATGATGGGTAAGCTATTCGGTGCCGGGAAACGGCTCCTTACTGGTGAGAGTCTTTTCATGACGGCTTTTACGAATGAAGGACGAGATAAAAAACACGTTTCATTCGCCTCGCCTTATCCAGGTAAAATCATCCCGATGGATTTAAGCGAGCTCGGCGGGAAAATCATATGTCAAAAAGACGCTTTCCTGGCGGCAGCAAAAGGCGTTTCGGTCGGAATTGAGTTTCAGAGAAAAATAGGGGCAGGCTTCTTTGGCGGTGAAGGCTTCATCATGCAAAAACTTGAAGGAGATGGAATGACCTTCGTTCATGCCGGCGGTACGATCCATAAAAAGGAATTGGCAGCAGGAGAGATTCTACGTGTCGATACAGGATGTTTAGTGGCAATGACTAGCGGGGTAGATTATAATATTGAAACTGTAAAAGGCGTGAAAACCGCTTTATTCGGAGGCGAAGGTTTATTCTTTGCAACATTAAAAGGGCCCGGAACCGTGTGGGTGCAATCATTGCCATTCAGCCGGCTTGCCAGCCGTGTATTTGCTGCAGCGCCGCAAAATGGAGGATCATCCGAAGAAGGCAGCGTAGCTAGAGGCTTATTCAATTTATTCAACGATAAATAAGAACCGACCAATGGCTGCCATCCTGGCAGTCATTGATCACTTTTGAAAAGGATGGGTAGCTACATGCAGCTTGTTAAGTGGTCCTACATGAGACGCTATAATATCAGGGCAATTTTTGATCAATTCCCAAATTCGCCTGTTATTTTCCGAAAAATAAGAGATTACTATTTTGTTTATACCAGTCACTGGACAGCTGCCGATGCCCCTATCGGCATAAAAGAGCTTGAAGAAATGGAACAGCTGCTCAACCGTGAGCTCGGAACTGAACTGCAATATCTCTATCGGAAAAAATGAGTTACTCCTCGTACATCATTTTTCTTGTCATGCCTCCATCGACGATAAGATCCGCACCCGTAACGAAATCATTTTCCGTTGCCGTCATATAAAGACAGGCCCTTGCAATGTCTTCCGGTTTGCCAACCCGATTGGAAAAATGCTGCTGATGATCTTTATCCCTCAGAGAGTCATAATCTCCCGTTTCAATCCAGCCCGGAGAAATCGAATTGACCGTAATTTTCTCTTTGCCTAAAGAAGCGGCAAGTGCATGTGTCAGTGCTTTGATCCCTCCTTTTGTCGCTGCATAGGACTCCGAATCCGGCTCAGACATTATCGCTCTGGTTGATGCTATATTGATGATTGCACCTCCCTTTTCATTTTTCCGCATCGATTCCGCGGCTGCCCGGGAACAAAGGAAAACACTGCGCAAATTCGTATTCATCATATCGTCCCATTCCTCAATCGTCAGATCATAAAGCGATTTGAATAATGCCTTTCCTGCATTATTGATTAATATATCAATGGTTTTATATGTTTTTAAAGTTACATCCATCAAATGTTGGATGTCAGCTTCCTTTCGTACATCCGTTTTAACGAACATTGCTTCATGACCGTTACTTTTGAGCTCTTCCACATACAGAACACCTTCCCGCTCGTCCAAATCTGCGAGAACGACTGAAGCGCCGCTTTCTGCATATCCCTTGGCCACGCCTTTACCTATACCATTCGAAGCGCCTGTTACAATCACCGTTTTATTTGTGAATCCCATTATTCCATCCCCTCTTTCACAGATTTGTCCCTATCATAATATCCAATTCGCTTCACTTCAAACATTTCCACGATTGATCAACTAATCCTTTTCCTTATCATCAAAAATCTGCAGAACCCTTATATTTTTGTAGCGGCCCTAAAGTGATGTATGATAGATAGTAATAACAAGAATGAACCACGGTGAAAGGCATTCGCCATTATCTTTCTTACAGTGTGAAAATTTATATTGGAGGAATGTAAAAATGGACTTATTAAAAAATGTGTTTTCTTTAGGATTAGGTGCTGCCGCTGCTACAAAAGAGCAAATTGAAAAAGCAGTGGACTCTCTTGTGAAAAAAGGCGATATCTCAAAAGAAGATTCCAAGGTTCTTATTAAGCAATGGGTCGAAAAAGGGGAACAAGCCCAAAAGCAGCTGGATGATTCCGTCAAGGCTAAAGTCACCCAAGCGCTCAATGGCCTAAACTTGGCAACTAAAGAAGAAGTTCAGGAATTGGAGCGCCGTATCGTGATTTTGGAAAAACAGAACCAAAACATACAATCCTGATCAGGAGGTACTTGAATGTTTCGCAAGCGACTGAAACACGCACATCGTTACCAAGAAATCATTAATGCCTTCTTGAAAAATGGTTTTGGTTACTTCATCTATCGTCTGGGATTATCCGAGAGCAAAGCTGCATCGAAACTCCAACCAGATGAAAACCTGAACCTCCGCTCAATCGGAGAGCGGCTGCATACGATATTACAAAACTTGGGACCTACATTCATTAAACTTGGACAGATTGCAAGTACGAGGCGTGATTTCGTTCCTGACGAAATCGTCCGCGAACTTGAAAAGCTACAGGACCAGGTCACCCCCTTTCCATTTGAGAGGGTTCGCAAAATTGTCGAAGCCGAATTGGGTGATTCTTTGGAAAACCTTTTTCTTGAATTTCATGAAACCCCACTGGCAACCGCTTCGATTGGGCAGGTCCACACGGCACGGCTTCCATCACAGGAAGTCATAGCAATCAAAGTGCAGCGGCCCGATATCCTGCCGACTGTGGAAACGGATTTGGAAATTCTCGATGATTTGGCAAGACTAATGGAAGCACGCATATCTTGGGCAAGACGCTACCAAATCAGAAAAATGATTGATGAATTCGCTAAATCACTCCGTGCAGAACTCGATTATAACTCCGAGGGCCGAAACGGGGAAAGAATAGCCAAGCAATTCATCGATGATCAAGGGTTTAAGGTACCAAGGATTCATTGGGAGTTTTCCACAAAAAGGGTCCTGACGATGGATTTCATACAAGGAATTAAGATCAATCATTTTAAACAGCTTGATGAAGAAGGTTATGATCGCCGGCAAATTGCGGAAAGATTAGCGAATTCCATGCTTCAGCAAATATTGATCGATGGCTTTTACCACGGCGATCCCCACCCTGGCAATATCATCATTTTGCCAGGGAATGTCGTCGCACTCATGGATTTCGGAATGGTGGGACGGTTGGAGGAAGAAACGAAGTTTCAGTTCGCCTCGCTTGTCATTAATCTGAAACGCGGCAGCACCAATGGATTGATCAAGACGCTTTCAGAGATGGGCCTCCTGACGGATGAAATCGACATGGCCCCATTAAGAGGGGATATCGATGAACTGCGAAATAAATATTATGATATCCCATTGAGCCAAATCAGCTTAGGCGGAGCTGTCAATGACCTGTTCACGGTTGCCAATCGGCATCAAGTCCAAATCCCTCCCGAATTCACGATGCTCGGCAAGGCTTTGCTTACCATGGAGGCAATTGTCGAAGGATTAGATCCGAATTTCAGCATTATGAAGGCAGCTGAACCTTTTGGGGAAAGGCTTTTTAAGGAACGCTACAATCCCAAAAACATTGCGAAGAACGCCTGGAATCAATTCATCGAGTCTGCTGAAGCCATTGCCGAATTGCCCAAGGATATCAGGGAAGTGACAGGTATCATTAAAAAAGGGAAATTGCGGCTCGATATCAACATTCCCGAACTCCAAGTTTTTTTACATAAGCTTGATCAAATCTCGAACCGGCTGTCTTTCAGTATTATCCTGCTAGCATTCAGCATAATCATGGTCGGTCTCATTATCGGCTCTGCAATAGGCGGGGAAACCTTGATCCTATGGAAGATACCGGTTATCGAGATTGGATTTGTCGTTGCAACCCTGATGTTCTTACTTATGCTCTACACCATTTTCAGATCCGGAAAAATGTAAACTTACGAAAAAGGGGTTCGAATTGATCTCCGGACCATGATTTTAAAACATACTAGGTTATCCTTCATGTTTTTTTACTGTTATATAAATGAGACCCTTGTAAAATTGAAGAAATTTGCGACACTCCTGCCGAATAACTGGCTAGCAAAGTCCCTACAGGCCTTTGCTTTGAAGAGGCTCGGCTCAGTCCGAGGAAAGGAAGCTGATTTCTTAAAGTAAGTTTGCCAACATTCTGAAGGGAACCCCTATAGTAAGGGAATTCCCTTTTTTCTTGATTTCATTCATTTGTTATTTATCCGACGTTCATAAGAGACGGCATATGCACTATGGCGAAAATGCAAGATTCGGTCTTCCGAGCATTCGATTCCTTCAGGAATATTGGTTGGATCGAACATTAATGTATCTTTTGACACTGCCGATTTTCTGGAAATCATTAAATGCCCTATCGTGATTACCTGTTTATCTTCCGACCAAGCTGTGGTTGGATCGTCAGTCGGGTCATTTTCCCCTCCTATTTGGATGTTCAATTTAAAGCCCACCGGACATTGCTTGAGCCTCTCTTCCATTTCTTCATCCAGATACTCCGGCGCCTGCTTGGCCACCTCCTTTTTTTCTAGCATACTAAGGCCGGCATCAGGTACCCACTCGTACTTGATGGCCTGCCGCCTTCCTTCCGCGTTAATGAAATAGAATGCATGAATGGAGTAATATTGACACATTGAGAAACTGGCTGGAGAACGCATTTCTTTAAGCATTTGCAGGCTTGCCTTGCTTTCAGGGTATTTCCACATGATTTTTGCAAGCTCTTTCAGATTGGGGAAACCTTCTTTGGCAGCCTTGAAAAAGTCAGCAATATCAACAAACGCTTCCGGTGTTTTCGCAAAGAATAACGGAATGGTCACAGTAATAAGATCTGATTCCTCTCCATTCGGCAATTGAAACTTGACGGCCATGCCCTTTACAGGGGAAATGGCATCAGGATGGCTTGGAATCGGCGAGCTATTTGAAAAACGAATGATCACCGGCACAGCTTCATCCTGAAGATGCGGAGCCACCGTTAATGGGGACGCTTTTCCGTTTGGGGTAAAAACCCCCTCATAAACATATCCCCTTGCATGCGCACGCCGATAACCAGGATATGTTCCAGCTACATTTTCAATCACATTAACTGCTTCTCTGGCTAGTTCAGGTTTAAAGTCGTCCATTCCCTCCAATACCTCACCCCACCTTTTCAGATTCGAATCCATTATTACATGTACCCCTTATTCCAATACTTATTCTTAAAAACACCTGGAAATATCCAGGCGCTGCACACATCATGTTAGAAAAATTACTCATTCCAGTTCCCGCTCCACCTTTGAAAGGATCACATGGGTAACAGTTGCCGCAAACGGAATGGTCCGATTGATGAATTCCTCAACTTCTTCAAGGCTCTCACTGTGGATTTTCAGCATAAAGCAAGCCTGCCCGGCAATTCGATAACAAAAGTCAACATTCGGCACCTTGGAGATATACTTTTTGAATTTCTCATATTCCCCATTTTTTATCGTTGCTTCCACGATACACTCAATTGGAAAACCAATCTTTTTATGATCAATCTCGGCAACATACCCTTTAATGATCCCGAACGACTCCATTTGCCGTACCCGTTCGGCAACGGTGGGAGCGGAGAGGTTTACTTTCTTTGCCAATTCCCTCATGGAAATTCGGCTATTCAACGTTAATTCAGCAAGGATGCTCTGGTCTTTTTCATCAATTTTCATTCTATAAATATTCCCCTTCTTTTCTTTACATTTATTCATTATTAAACCGAAATGCTTTACAAATGGAATTAAAATTCCTGGATTTTTATATTAGGATTATCTCAAAGGAGAGATGTACATGACAAGAATAAAAGAATCATCGCGGGGATCCAGTCCATTTCAAAGATTATTTCATTCTGAAGAGATTTCGCATAAATGGTCGGATCTCTCAGATTGCATATCTGCAGATGGGAAACTTTCAAAGAAGTTAAAGGAAAACGTCAGAAGGGTTCTGGCATACGGTAATGGCTGCTCATATTGTCAGGCAAAAGGGATTCCACTACAGCCGGAAGATATGAAAGAAAGCTATGCAATCGCCTTTGCGGAAGTATTCCTCTTGCAACGTGAAAAAACGGAGGAAAAGTTCTTCCTAGTATTGAAGGAGGCATTCAGTGATGAAGAGATTTCTGAACTATTGGCATTCATTTGTTTTACAACGGCCCAGCAATATTTCGGGGCTTTGATGGACTTATAATAACACCAAAAAAGGAACAGGCACTGCGCCTCGTTCCTTTCTGTAAATCTTCATTAGTTTCCGTGCAAACCCATTTACAAGGATCGGTTGAAATTCCACTTAGGATTTCGCACCTTGATCCTCCATTTCATTGATCCTAGGAAGGATGGAGCGGGAAGGTACCGGGGATGTCAAAACCACGGATGTATTCAGATGTCCATATGGTATTAATCGATCTATCAGTAATCTCATGCTGTCCATATCAGCCAAAGCCGCTTTCAAAAAATATCCAACAGTTCCTGTTACACGATGGCACTCGATAATGTCTAAATCATTTTTCACCAATTGCTCAAAATCGGAAACTGGAACCTTAAGTTCACTCACCTGAATGAACACAAGTACCCCCCTTCCTATTGCCAGAGGTGAAACCCTTGCGCTGAACCCCTCAATGATCCCTTTTTCTTGCAGGCGATACATACGTTCAGAGATGCTAGGTCGACTGAGAGCCAATTTCTTCGATAGTTCACTAATCGTAATGCGTCCATCCTTTTGTAAAAGTTCCAGTAAACTGACATCTATTTCATCCATGAAGCAACCGCCTTTCATAATGAAGGAATATAAGCTTATATTTCTTTAAAATGTTGTATGGATAGTGAAAAATACATTCTTTTTTGTATGTAATTTTATCAGTTAATATTCTATCATTAAAATAATCCAATAGAAAAAGAAAATTCAGAATTTACCAAAGGGAGGAACCTGCATTGACCTTTACGAAAATCCCGGTTCGACAAAACATCGAAAGCATTAGCCCATATGTTTCGGGCAAGCCAATTGAAGAAGTGCAACGTGAACTTGGTCTTGAAACGATTGTTAAATTGGCATCCAATGAAAATCCATTCGGCTGCTCAACTCTAGCAAAAGAAGCCATGATTACCGAAATGGAGCAAACCTCCTTTTATCCTGAAGGTATGGCACCTGCATTAGCTGAAAAGTTGGCAAGGAAATTGAATATCAATAAAGATCATATCATTTTAGGCAATGGATCTGATGAAGTGATTCGTTTATTAACACGAACCTATATCCAACAAAATGATGAAGTCATCATGGCTGATGTGACATTTCCACGATATGAAACGAATGTATTGATTGACGGCGGCACACCTGTAAAGATACCTCTTATTAATGGTGTACATGACCTGAAGGGGATGTATGATGCCATAACAGAAAAAACAAGAATGATATTTGTCTGTAATCCCAATAATCCGACAGGAACAATCGTTCAAAAAGAAAAGTTACGCTCTTTTATCGAGAAGGTGCCGAAACATATTTTACTGATTGTTGATGAAGCATACTATGAATATGTCGATGATGCAGAATATTTAGAAACCTTGCCGCTTTTAAATATGCATTCAAATCTGGTCATCTTACGCACTTTTTCAAAGATTTATGGACTGGCTGCATTAAGGATTGGATACGGTTTAATGGATGCTTCCATCATACAAGAGCTAGTTAAAGTGAAAGAACCCTTCAATACCAATCGTTTAGCACAGGCTGCGGCATTCGCTTCCCTCGACGACCATCGATTTGTTGAGGAATGTGTTCGTAAGAATGGGGAAGGAAGAAGATATTTAGAAAACGAACTAAGCAAGATAGGATTAACATTCTTCCCTTCACATGCCAACTTCTTGATGGTTAAATTGACTCAGCCTGGCAGGGACATTTTTGAGAAGTTATTAATTCAAGGTGTCATCATCCGTTCCGGTCATTTGCTAGGCTATGAAAATACTATCCGCGTGACCATCGGCACTCCACTTGAAAACGAGAGGTTCATATCCTCCTTAAAACATATAATTAATGAAACGTCAGGTACATGAACGATCGAAATGAATTTGCAGTATATCGATGATTATTAATGAAAGATACGACATGGACGCCTTTGCCCATGTCGTATCTTTTCCGTGATTTATTTAGCAATATCCTTTTCTATTATCGTTGTTTCCTGTTCATCCCCACTTTTAAATTTAAAAATGGAAATCGAGATTAATGCAGCCAACACAATCAGGCAAGCAATGATACTGATCCGATTCTGTTCACTGAAAACGAACGATACACAAATGATGCTTAAGGTGATTATGGCAAACAAGGTTACATATGGAAATCCCCACAATTTAAAACTCGGGGCTTTGGGATATGAATTGCGAAGTTTTAGCTGCGCTAAACAGATGCTGATCCATACAAGGGATACTACAAAACCTGGAAACGCCATTAATAAAGTAAATGCCTTGTCCTGTGCAACGAAAGTAATCATGGAGCCGACGACCAATACAAAAGCACTTAATATCAAACTATACAAAGGAACGCCATTTTTTGATACATAAGAGAACGACTTGGGAGCTTCCCCTTCTGCAGCCAAAGAATGCAGCATGCGGGTACACCCATATATTCCAGAGTTAGCGGCAGATAAGACGGCCGTAATCAAAATGAAATTCATGATATGTGCAGATCCCTGAAAACCGGACATTGACAAAACTTGTACAAACGGACTTGCCTGGTCGCTAATTTCGTTCCAAGGAATCAAACCGCAGATTACAAGTATCGGTAAGGTGAAAAATAATACGACTCTCCAAATATAGTTTTTAATGACCTTCGGTAAAATGCGTTCCGCATCCTTTGCTTCGGTTACCGTCACCCCGATTAACTCTGAACCGCCATAGGAGAACATGACGATCAGTAATGCCGAAAAGATGGACATCCACCCATTTGGGAAAAACCCACCATGCCCGGTGAAGTTTTGAAGATAATTAGATCCGCCGCTTGGGATGACTCCAAATAAAATACAGGCTCCCAATATGATGAATACGATGATCATTGTAATTTTAATGCCAGCAAACCAAAATTCGAATTCACCATAATTTTTGACATTCATCATGTTAATCCCAATGATGAAAGCCGCACACCCCAAACTTAATATCCATAGCGGGATTGCTGGGAGCCAATACTGCAAGAAACTTCCTGCCACTACTACCTCAATGACACATACGGATAGCCACATGAAACAATACATCCAGCCTATGATGAATGAAAAGCGGTTACCGAATGCTTTCTGAACGAAACCTTTCATATTCGTATTTGGATAGACAATTGCCATTTCCGCTATAGCACCCATGACTACAAGCAGTAATAATCCTGCAAAAATATAAGTGAATATGACTCCGGGCCCTGCTAACGATATGGTTTCGGCACTTCCTTTAAAAATGCCAGTACCTATTGCCCCTCCCATTGCCATCATGCTAATATGCCGCGGCAATAATTTCTTTTGCAGTGACCCACCATTTGATTCCATTACATCTGCCTCCTTCTTTCCATAATTTTTTCATATAAAAAATTAAACCCATTTCAATCGTTGAATGGCGAATAGATAAGTTATCTCATCAACCGTTTTGGTTTAGGAGTGGAAGGATGCAAAGCCTTCTTGAAAAATCTTTTCATACTTCACCAAAGTAAAAATGATATCAATATGTTGTTAGTTTTACAAGAGGAATCATCGCAGGCTATTACGGATCCTATCTGGTCAAACGCCGGGTCAAATTTTGGAAATGGCGTGAATTTGCTGATAGCCTTGCCTTTCGAGGACCAGTGACAGGTTTCTGACTCCATTAAAATAAAACACTCTAATCGGGGACTACTTTGGTAATCCCCATGACTTTACCTTTTCCTATTTATTTACGATGTGAATCGCATGTCCCAAAACTGCCTCAGCCGCTTCCATCCACCCCTCAGTCAAAGTTGGATGTGGATGCATGATGAGGGCTATATCTTCGACCCTAGCCGCCAGCTCAAGGGCAAGGACCCCTTCACCTATAAGGTTGGAAGCATCAGCACCTACCATATGCATTCCGAGCAATATGTGGCTATCAGCATCCACGATCACTTCAGCAAATCCTTCTGTTTCATTCGTTGCAAGCGCCCTTCCATTGGCACTGAACGGAAATTTGCCGATTTTGACGCTGTATCCCTGTTGTTCAGCTTCTTCACGGCTTAAACCAACACCAGCTATTTGTGGGTCCGAGAAGATTACATAGGGAACATTAGGTGAGTCAACGGCACTTGGCAGCCCCCCTATCACTTCAGCTGCCACTATACCCTGTTTGGACGCTCGATGCGCAAGAGCTGGACCAGGTGTAATATCACCGATGGCAAAGATGTGCGGCACATTTGTACGACATTCCATATCCACTGCTATATGGCCTTTTTCACCAACTGTAACTCCAGCCCGATTCAGGCCAATTTCTTCAGAGTTAGGTACCCTCCCAATTGTAACCAGGGTCTTTTCACTCACGACCACTTCCATCCCCTGTTCCTCTGAGGATACATGAAGGTGTACATGGCCATCCACTACACTCGCCTTTTCTACCCTCGTGGATGTTTTAATATTCACCCCAAGCTTCTTGGCATTCCGGTTGACTTCCTTTACAAGGTTTTCAGCAATTTGGGGGAGTATGCGATTGGCCATTTCAATGATGGTCACTTTAGTACCTAGCTTTGCAAATGCCATACCCAATTCGATTCCGATATATCCACCGCCAATGATCGACAAGCTTGATGGAACTTCCTGCAGCTGCAAAGATGATGTTGAATCCAATATATATTCTCCATCGACTTTAATGAAGGATGGAATGAATGGTCTGGACCCCGTCGCAATAATTGCCTGTTCAAACTTGTAGGTTTCAAAATCGCCATCGGTTTCAACTCCAATACGGTCATCAGATAAAAAGGCTGCTTGACCTTTAACCACCGTCACTCCATTTTCCTTACACAAATGGGCAATACCTTGCCTCAACTGAGATGTGATGCCCGCTTTCCAATCCTGCCAAACTCCCAAGTCCATAGTGGTACTTTCCTGGGATAGCCGGATTCCCATTTTCCCTAAATCGTTAAGCCTTTGGTATTGATCAGCTGTGTGAATTAATGCCTTTGAAGGTATACAGCCCCGATTAAGGCAAACCCCGCCCAGCTTTTCCTTTTCAACCAGCACGACCGATTTTCCTAACTGGCCGAGACGGATAGCCGCAGCATATCCTCCCGGACCTCCTCCAATGATGATAACATCCGTCTCTACAGCAACTTCCCCTACTACCATTTATCTCATCTCCACAACTAAACGAATTGGATTTTCCAGCAATTCCTTGATTCTATTGGTAAAATGCACCGCTGTTACCCCATCAATCAAACGATGATCGAAAGAAAGAGACATATTCATCATTAAACGGATAACACCTTCCAAATCGCGAACGACCATGCGATGTTCCATTTTATGCAAAGCTAGTATGGCCGCTTCCGGATAGTTAATGATCGGGGTCGCGTGCATCCCTCCGATCGGTCCTACATTGCTGATGGTAAATGTACTGCCTGTTATTTGATCAATGCTCAACTTCCCTTCACGGGCTTGGGCTGCCAATTGCCTGATTTCATCAGCCAGTTGGAAAATGGTCTTTTGATCGGCATGTTTTATGACAGGAACTATGAGACCCTCTTTTGTATTCGTCGCAATCCCAATATGATAATAATTCTTCAGGATGATTTCATTGGTCTTTTCATCAATTGAAGCGTTTAATGTTTTGAACTCCTTTAAGGCGATGACAATGGCTTTAACGAAAAATGGCAAAAAAGTCAACTTAATATCCTTATCATCGGAGTACTCTTTTAATTGATTTTTAAATTCCTTCAATCGGTCCATTTCCAATTCATCTACATGGGTTACATGAGGAATGGTCGAAACCGACTTTACCATATGTTCAGCGATTTTTTTTCGAATGCCTTTAAGCGGGATCCGCTCTTCCCACTCATTTTCCACTCCTTTTGCCTGGATGGCATCATTCATCTGGTCCATCTCTTGAACAATCTTGTTATCATGATGTTTGGCATCTTCCAGTGTAATCGAGTTATTTTCTTTAAACTGCTTTAGGTCACTTTCGGTAATTCGCCCAGCCGGACCGGAGCCTTTAACCTTCTCGATATCAACCTTCATTTCCCTCGCCATTTGACGAACGAATGGCGTTGCCAACGCACGCGCTACCTCATGATGCTGTTTAGTCGTAATATGCTCTGCATTTACTTTTACATCACCAGATTGCACGACTTGGATTTCTTCTTCAATCATGCCTTTATCCGGAACTGACACATCGTTCTCTTCCTGAATTGTGAATATGGTGGTTCCCACTTCCACGATATCCCCTTCGGAAAAAAATATTTTCTTGACCACTCCCGCCGCAGGAGCCGTCAGTTCTGCATTGACTTTATCCGTTTGCACCTCAACAATGGGTTGGTCCTGTTTTACCGCCTCCCCTTCTTTGATGAGCCATTGGATAATTTCCCCTTCATGCATCCCTTCCCCTACATCAGGAAGTTTAAATTCCATCATGCGTCATCCTCCTTCTCCCTTAATCACAATTAAAATGATAATGTTTCGACAATTCCTTGTTTTACACGGTCAACAGTCGGTAAATAATGATCTTCTATTGTAAACGGCGGAACCGGTACATCAAATCCTGTTACACGCTTAATCGGCGCTTTCAGGTAAATAAGAGCTTCATCATTAATGATGGAGATAATCTCCGCACCTAATCCGGCAGTCTTATGGGCTTCATGGACGATTAATGCACGACCTGTCTTTTTAATGGATTGCACGATCGTATCCCTATCTAAAGGGTATAATGTTCGAAGATCGACCACTTCACACTTCCAGCCTTTTTCTGCTTCAATCTTTTTCGCGGCATTCAATGCCTCCCTTAGCATGGCACCCCATGCATAAATGGTCAGATCGCTTCCCTCCTGGACCACTTTTGCTTGCCCGATTGGTATTCGGTACATTTCTTCGGGAACTTCTTCCTTAAAAGCCCGATACAATTTAGTCGGTTCCAAAAAAATCACAGGATCTGGATCTTCGAGGGCTGAAATGAGCAGCCCTTTTGCGTCATATGGATTACTGGGTGCAACCACCTTTAAACCCGGGGTATGGGCAAAGAAGGTTTCGACACTTTCGGAATGAAGTTCAGGGCCCCTGATTCCGGCACCATATGGCGTACGGATTAAAAGGGGCACCCCAAATTGCCCACGGGTACGATACCTCATACGGGCAGCATGGGAAACGAGTTGTTCGAATCCCGGATAAATAAAGGCGAGAAACTGTATCTCTACTATGGGCAGCATTCCATTAAGGGCTAAACCAATGGCAGAGCCGATGATTCCGGATTCAGCTAATGGCGTATCAACGACTCGATCTTTTCCATACTTCTCATAAAGTCCTTCCGTCGATCGAAAAACCCCGCCATTCACTCCAATATCCTCACCCAAGATCATCACGCGATCATCATGACCCAGCATTTGGTCCATCGCTTCCGTAATAGCCTGGAGCATCGTTAAATTTTTGCCCATTATTTCTTCCCGCCTTTCCTTAGGATTTGGTTCAATTCCTGCTTCTGTTCCTTTAAATGCCATGACTCCTCGGCATATACATGGTTAAACATTTCGAGCGGGTCGGATTTTGGATACCCTTCGGCTTTTTGAAGGTGAGCATCAATCAGTTCGTTGAATTGTTTTACCGCCAATTCCTCCTGCTTTTCATTCCAGTGACCTTCTTTATTCAAATACTTTCTAAGACGTGTAATCGGATCCCGGTTTTCCCTCCAGAACGTTGAAATTTCATCCTGATCGCGATATATGTTCGGATTGTCTGCAGTAGTATGGGCGCCATAACGAAAGGTAATGGCTTCGATTAATGTAGGTCCTTCCCCTTTAAGCGCTCTTTCGACAGCTTGCTTTACAGTCAGCCATACTGCGAAAATATCATTTCCATCCACTCGCACCCCATGGATGTCATAAGCGGCAGCCCGCTGGGATATTGTTTTGGATGCCGATTGCTTTTCAAAAGGGACACTGATCGCGTAGCCATTATTTTGGCAGAAAAAGATTGTTGGGGTTTTATAAACTCCAGCAAAATTCAGTGCCTCATGAAAGTCCCCTTCAGAAGTGGCTCCATCACCAAAATAGGCAATGCTAACATTCTTTTCGCCTCTAATCTTACTTGCCCAAGCCGTTCCAACTGCATGAACCATTTGAGTGGCAATTGGAACACTTGGAGGCAATATCCTTTTTCCTTCTGGACAAATTGAGCCATCAAAATGCGCCATCCAGTATAGGAAAACACGGTATAATTCCTGCCCATGAATGATTGCCGCTCCATGATCACGGTATGTGGGAAACATCCAATCCCCTGCCGACAACGCTAAAGCGCTTCCTACCTGGGATGCTTCCTGTCCTTCGAAAGGTGCATAAGTTCCAATCCTGCCTTGGCGCTGGAGATTAATGGATTTTCGGTCAAATGTTCTGAGCAGGAGCATGCTCTCATACATCTTTAACATAAGTGATTTATCGATTTTCCCATCAATCGTTTCAATGATTTCCCCATCAGGAGTCAATACACGAAACATTTCCGGCTCAACTTCATTTGAATACGCTTTCATTATTGGGTTTCCCGTCTTTTCCATTTCATTTCTCCCCTTAAGATAGATTTGTTTCGCAAACTTACCAAGGTTTTGAACAGTCATGAAATAACAGCCCAAAATGTATTTATTGGTCTTTATGTCTGTGATTAAATGCTGTTTCATAAACTAATTTCCTTATATAAAAGGATAATACATCCATGTTTTTAATAATATGTTAAATAGAATGAATTTTTCGCAATTTACCTTTATTTAGAATATGTTTTCTGATACCTCACCTTCATTTTGAAAACGAGAACCTTTAATGTGGAAATATCATATTGATTACCTACAAATTGTTGATATGCTCGATCGATTCAAGACCTATCCAAAAAGTATCCAGCACAAAAAAAGACCCATTATATAATAAATGCGTCTTAGACTAGTTGCCTGCCGTTTTTTTCTTTAAAAATGTTGCAGTTGATTTCGGAAATCCGCTCCCTTTCCGCCGACTGTCTGCCAAGCCTCATCAAAGCGAGCTCTGTGGGGTCTCGGCTTCCCAGTTATTTGGCAGGAGTGTCGTAAATTTCTTCAATCCAATGAAGGTTTCATTCATATCCAAGTTTACTTTTAAAATAATGGTTTGGGATTAGATCAATCGAACCCCTTTTTGTCGACAAACTGAGACCCATTATATAATTATGGGTCTTTTTGCATTTCATGATTGATGGGGGTATTACAAGCATCGGAATTCGCTCCTGCCATAACCGAGATCCATTCGCGGAATACCCTACCAACAAAATTAGAAAGATCTACCTTTCAAATGTTCCTTTCACGACTGTTTGACCATCTTTGACCATTATCTGCCCCATCGCGATAACACTATTCATTTCTAAAGTTTTTTTCTTCATCATGATGATATCGGCGTCCTTACCTACCGCAAGCTGCCCCTTTGTAGAAAGTTTTAAAATGTTTGCCGGATTTTCCGTCACAACTCTTATGGCATCGGCAATTGTCACTCCATCCTCGAGGATCGCATCGACAACACAATCATATAAGGACATGCATGTACCAATGTTCAAACCGCGCAGGTTACCGCCGTCATCGAAGTCAGGCAGGCTGGCTTGTCCATCTGAAGTTATGGTGATCTGCCCGATTTCAACGCCTTTTTCCAGTGCCATTTTTATTGCTGTACTTGCTTTGACCTCGCCTTCTTCAAGGAACTTCTGGATCGTACTTGTCGTAAAATCGATATACCCCCCTTTTTTTGCATATTCCACACCTGCATTGAATAAATGCGGATTTCGGTTTATATGTGTAGGGTAGAACTGAGTGATCGGTATTTCCGTTGTCTCGACAACTTCTTCAATTACATGCAAATGATCTAGACTGTCTCCTACATGAATGTTGACGATACCGCTTTTCCCGGACAACAGACCTCCATTACGCGCCTGAGAGGCCAGTTTAGCCAGTTCAGCTGCAGTCGGCTGTGAAGAACGATGATCGGCAATGGCTATTTCGCCAACACCGATAATTTTATCCACAAGAATCAAATCATCTTCGATTTTACCGGTTAACGTCTTGACTGGAACTTGATAGGAACCAGTTTGAACGAAGCAGCTAATTCCTTCTTCTTCAAGCGCTCTCGCTTTAGCAAGCAGTGCTGGCATGGTCCTTGTCGTTCCATCTGTTCCGATGACCCCTACCAATGTCGTTATACCCGCTAAAGTGGCATCTGTTAATTGGATTTCTGGTGTCCTCGTTTTAAAGCCCCCTTCCCCACCTCCGCCGATAATATGTACGTGGGCATCTATAAAACCCGGAACCACAATTTGATCACTCGCATCAATCACTTTCATTTCAACGAAATTGGCAGGTACATCAATCTTGTCCTCAATGAAGCCAATTTGCTTTCCAACCAAGAGGATATCTTTTTGGCCCATATATTCTGGACCATAAAGCTCCCCATTTTTAATAAGTGTGAGCATTGTTCGTTCCCCCTCAAAATTGAAATTTTCAAATAGGTTTCAAAATCTTTCACACGGGTAAATATACAACATGACCCGCTAACAATTACATAAAAAAGACCAAACATACTTGTTCATTTTAAAAAGTTGTAGCTGAATTGACATCTTGATTATGCTTTTCCAAAAGTATAAAAACAAAAGGAGTAAACGACATGAATAAAGTGATTTCTTCTGACATTAAAACAAATAAAAGATTATCCATGCGACAAATCATGAACCTATATCAAGTTACAAAAGAATTTAAAGGGAATATATATTTTATCTGCAACCATAAATTGGTCGATGCCAAGAAACTTTCGACTTTCGTATCCTTTGTGCTCATTCTTCAAGAGTGTGCAACCATGAAAGTCATACTTGAAGGCGAGAATGTACATGCCATGCTAGAAAAAGTACAGGCTATATGTAAAGAAAATGATGAAAGTTCATTTGGATTCCAATCGAACCAAACCGTTAATATTTAAATGATTCCAACTACGTCATGAAGAGGGTGTATAGAAGTGAGAACCATTTTAATGGTGATAGGCGCAATCGTCGTAATCGGCATAATAGCAAATCTCATTTTTTAAGAACGATGAAAGACTGTCAATTATTGACAGTCTTTTTTGTTGAGTGAATTAAGCAAAAGCTTGTTCATGCTCCCTTTCCTGAGAATCACCACGGCAACTTCCAGTCCCTCCATTTATTCAAACCTTCCCGAATTTCATTTCCTTTATCAATCCAATATTGTCTCTTTTGCTCCTCCTCTTCTTTTGCGTTTTGCTCAGATACAAGTGCCTGTTGTTCAGCTATAAGCGGACCGATATCTTGAGCTTTAAAGGATTGAGCGGCTTGATTCTGTAAAGCTTGCGACATTATTTTTTGAAAGATGATTGCACTTCCCTGACTGCTGTGTGTCGTTAGATAATGCTTTTCGTCCGTCTTATCATATCCAGCCCATACAGCACCGACCAGCGAAGGTGAATAACCGATGAACCATTGATCTTTAACCCCTGATATTCCTTCGATGGGAACTTGTGTGGAACCTGTTTTACCTGCTATTTCATAACCGGAAACAGCCGCGTTTTTCGCTGTGCCATATTCCACTGTTCCAAGCAGCATGGCATTCATTTTGTCGACGGCGCCTTCAGAGGTCACTTTGGTGCTTTTCTCTTTCCAAGCGGCTACCTCTTTTCCATCGGCATTTTCTATTCTTACAATGGCATGGGTTTCCATCCTTTCCCCTTCGTTGGCGAAAGCTGAAAAGGCTCCCGCCATCTGCAACGGGGACACACCTTTTTTCATCCCCCCCAAAGCTATCGATAGGTTTCGATCATCCTTTTCATATGGAATCCCAAACCGCTTAAGTGAATCAAGCCCCTTATCGATGCCAATCTCATTCAATAGCCAAACCGTTGGTACATTCAAGGAATTCATCACCGCTTCATACATCGGTACTTCTCCTTTATATTCACCACTAAGGTTTGTTGGCTCATATTCACCGAAGCTCATTTTTTCATCCTTTAAAGGGTCAGTGATATCGTATCCCTCTTCAACCGCTGGCAAGTATACGACAAGCGGTTTAATGGATGAACCAGGAGATCTTGTCAGCTGGGTTGCCCGGTTATATCCCATGAATTGATGCTTACCTCTCCCACCGACAAGTGCCTTTATGCCTCCCGTTTCAGGATCAAGGAGGACAGACCCGCTTTGAACCAGTTCATCTGCACTTGTTCCCACTGGAAAATTGGCATCATTCGCATACACGGTTTCTGTAGACTGCTGCATGGATTGGTCCAGTGTCGTGTAAATTTTGTAGCCCTTTGAAAGCAGCTCCTCAAGCTTGATTCCATATTTACTCGATGCTTCTGATAAAACTTGATCGACAAAATAAGGATATTTACCTCTTAATGGATCGGTTTCCTTCTCCCCCATAAGAAGTGTCACCGAATCTTTTTTTGCAGCTGCTTCTTCGTCTTTCGTCAAATAACCATGTTCCGCCATTCTCGAAAGAACCAAATCACGCCTCTTGACTGCCCCGTCTAAATTCTTGTAAGGATCAAGCTTAGATGGCAAGTTAATGACACCCGCCAGCAAAGCTGCCTCGGCAACGGTCAATTCAGAGACCTCTTTGGAAAAATAAATATTTGCAGCCTTTTTGATTCCCCATGCCCCATGGCCAAAATAAACTTGATTCAAGTACATTTCCAAAATTTCATCTTTTGTATATTGATTTTCAACTTCCTGGGCTAGAAAAAACTCTTCTATCTTCCTCTTCAATGTTCGTTCCGATTCCAGCATCGTGATTTTCACAAGCTGCTGGGTGAGAGTGCTCCCGCCTTCAACAACACTTCCAGCCTTCGCATTTTTAACCAAAGCCCGCATAATTCCTTGATAATCTATGCCGTGATGTTCATAAAAACGGTGATCCTCAATGGAAACCACCGCTTGTTTCATATGTTCCGGTATTTCATCTATCGCAACCCCTTCGGATTTATTGGCCGTGATCGTACTGGCAAGATTCCCATCCAGATCATAGATTCCTGTCGGTTGCTGAAGAATATTTTCAAGATGGCTTATATCTGCACCCTGCCTGAAATACAATAATGAACCGGCTCCTAAAACCACAATTGCCAATATTATAATTAGACCTAATTTCACTAACCCTCTCATTTGTACCCCCATTTTCCCATCTGCGACATGTTTCATTAAAAATATTTTACCCTTTTTATTAAAGAAAACACGCCGATTGAATAAAAGGCGCCCTTTTCTTGTAGCACTATACTCGCGAATCGGCATCCTTGCTGATGATATCCCTTCATCGCCTGAGCATGCCAGCTAAATGAAGGACCAGATTTCATCCTACCATTTTAACTATGCTCGTATCTATCCTTTACCCGTAAAAGGCAATCTATATACCGATTAAAGGCGTGAAGCCATTTAAAAGTGGGTATAACACTTATAACGTCTTATAAAGGGGAGAGATGATATTAATGAAAGACTTAAAACATATTATCGTCGCTTTTGATGGAAATGAAGAGAGTAAACGGGCGGTGGAATATGGAGCAACATTGAAAAAGGCCTTTCCAAAAGCCGAGTTAACCGTAGTTCATGTCCTGAATGATAAGGTTGAACAGCGTATCATGGGAGACGCCTCGGCTCCGGGGTTCGTACCTGCTGCCGGATTTTATGTGGATCCAGTCCAGACACATCCCGTTATTGAAGTCGATCAGCCAGGATCTCAAAAGGTAAATGCCCCCCCTTCCCCCGTCGAGAATAGTATTCAGAACGCAGAAAGTAATACGTTGAGATTGTTAAGTGAATGTCAAGTCAAGGGGAAATTCGAACTATTGGAAGGATATGCCCCAGATAGCATATGTGACTTTGCAGCAAGAACTTCAGCCGATCTTATCGTTGTCGGCAATAGTGCTAAAAGCGGTTTGGAGAAATTCTTCCTTGGCAGTACAAGTAGTTCCATTGCGAAAAACGCACCCTGTTCGGTATTCATTGCAAAATGAAAATTGAGCGGCTTCGCCCTGTATGGCTCAAGTAGAGCATTCTCCGAAAAAGGCAGGATCCTTATAGAATCCGGCCTTTTTGTTAATAGGATTTTTTCAGTCATACATTTGGAGCAGCCGAAAAACACTGGGGCGCTAATTGCTGCCCAAAACCACATCCTACACAGCGCTAACTATCAGGTTCAAAGTGTCACTCTCAGCCATTTGGCTCCCTTTGCGGAAGTATTTAATTTTCGATCATCGGTTAGAATATACTATTAGTTTCTACAAATGACAATTAAAGAAAATGTACATATCATCTCAACTTGCCATTCCCATTTTATGGCGATATTCTTTTGTTTAACCAACTTCTTTACAGGCCTTCATTACACCTGCCATTAATCAAGTTAGATGGCTAAATACGACAATTTTCTATAGACTCACTAAGGTTTGATTTAATAAGCCTAATTTACATTGGGGAGGGAATGGACATGGATAAACATTCGATTTCAGCTGAAAAAGGCGCCTACATAAGCATTGCCGCTTACATGTTCTTGTCTGCTCTTAAATTGTCATTTGGTTATTTCGGTGATTCTAAAGGGCTTTGGGCTGATGGTTTAAATAATACGACCGACATCATCGCTTCCTTAGCCGTATTGATCGGTTTGAAAATCTCAAAGAGACCTCCTGATGATAATCATTCATATGGTCATTTACGGGCGGAAACCGTAGCCTCGTTGGTAGCTGCCTTCATCATGATCACCGTAGGCCTTCAGGTAGTATTCAGTGCCATTGAATCCTTCATAAACCAAGATTCAACAACCGTTCCCAGTATGCTGACCGGTTATGTCGCTCTTTTCTCTGCAATTTTCATGTACGGAATCTACCGTTATAACTTATCATTAAGTAAAAAGATCAACAGCACTTCCATCTATGCAGTTGCACAGGATAATCGTTCCGATGCCCTTGTCAGTGTTGGTGCTTTCATTGGAATAATCGGTTCTAAGATGGGAATCCCTTGGCTGGATGCGATAGCTGCAGCAGTCGTGGGGGTCATCATATGCAAAACGGCCTGGGACATCTTTCGTGATGCCTCCATCTCTTTAACTGATGGTTTCGACGAGCAGCTCCTGCAAAAGATCGGACAAACCATTATATTGACAGAGGGTGTTAAAGACATGAGTGAAATTAAAGCCCGGATGCACGGCAGTGAAATCTTGCTCGAAACTACCGTTCATGTTAACCCTCTCTTGACCGTCATTCAAGGTCATGATATTACAGTTAAAATCGAAGAAAATCTTTTGAAGGAATATAATATCCAGCATGCGATCGTTCACATCGAACCATATGCATTTCATAAAAAAGGTAACCGTCATTAACTTTACGGATACCTTTTTTTGTTATCAATTACTGTAATAAAACTGTGTCAAAAAAAGGGATTTATTGATTGATTGCCGAATATTTATCCAATTGACACATGTTAAAAGGACATTAATCTGTTATCATGAAATTAAGATGTAATTATTTTGATATTTTGTAATTTTATTCAAATAAAGCAAGTTCTGGGTCAAAAGTAAATTCATTTTCCTACAGTATGGAGGGCAAAATGGTATCTAATCGAGAAATGACCATTCACTTTTTATCTTCTCAAAAAAGCAGTATCATTTCCAAATGGAAAGATGAGTTGCTGCATTTACCGGACGGATATCTGGGGTATTTTAAAGGAGAAGTGGAAAATATTTTCAATCTTCTAATGGATCAGCTTGGAAAATCGGATACTGAAATAGACGATGTACTGAAGGTCGTAGGGGAAAAAATTGCGTCTGATCGAGTTAATAAGCAATTGGATATGGAAAATTTCTTTTCCACTGCAACCATCGGGAGATCCATCATCATAGAGCATGTTTTGAATTCCGAATCACCCAAAGAAGAAATATCGGATCTAATTAAGCAAGTAAACGTTTACTTCGATAAACTCATTCATATTGCATTTTCCCATTATACCGAATTGAAAACGATGGAGCTTGAAGAAAGCTATCAATTCATAAGCCCAAACCATAAAGACCGGTTGACACTCCTTGGCCAAATGACCTCAAGCTTTGTCCATGAATTCAGAAATCCACTGACTTCCATCATGGGATTCATACAATTGTTACAGGCAGAACAACCTGAGATAAAATACCTTGATATCATTTCGAAGGAATTGGATCAGCTCAATTACCGGATCACACAATTTCTTAATATTTCCAAAAAAGAAACTTCAGCATCACCACCTGATCTATTTTCCATTGCTCAGCTTGTGAATGAGGTGATCGAATTTTTATATCCAAGCATTTTGGAAGTTAATGCTTCCATTACATGTAATATTGCCGAGGATGCCGTAATTTCCGGTTCTAAAGAAGAATTCCGTCAAGTTTTACTTAATATTATATTAAATGCTCTTGATGTGGTTGCAGGGATGTCTTCCCCGTCCATTTACATTTCAGGCTCTGAATCACCACCCGGCATTCTTACTTTAAATATATCGAACAATGGGCCGAAGATACCTGACGACGTCCTGCCGAATATTTTTGAACCATTCATCACCACAAAAAAAAGAGGAACGGGATTGGGATTATTCGTCTGTAAAGAAATCGTTTTAAAGCATCAGGGAACCTTATCCTGTCACTCTACCGATTTCCTTACGACCTTTTCCATTCAATTAAAAACTAAATAATGGATAAATATCCTTTTTTCCTTAGGTTTTTAGTGTGAAATTTTTGACTGATTGACGTCCAGTTACTTATACTAATAGGTAGGTTCCACTACTAATCGAGGTGAATGATCCTATAGATTGAAAATAAAAACCAGAGAAATTTTCATACGAGATAGACGAGACTTATTTTTCATCTAACATTTTATATACTAATATCATTTCATTCATTATTGGTTTTGGGAGGTGACTGGGATAATTAAATCGTTCTCAACATCTGGCGATTCAATTAAGTCCCACACTAATTGGACATATTAAGTTTTTTATTTGTCATTATTTTAATTGCTTTAACGGCCTTTTTTGTAGCTTCGGAATTTTCGATCATAAGAGTTCGTAGCTCTCGGATCGATCAATTGATTGAAGAGGGAAACAAAAAAGCCATTGCGGCAAAGAAGGTTACATCCGATCTTGATGAGTACCTATCCGCGACACAGCTTGGAATTACCGTAACTGCCCTTGGATTGGGGTGGCTAGGACAACCGACCGTCCTCAAATTGGTTGGGCCTTTATTCAAGGCATTGAACATCCCTCAAGAAGTCGCAAGCATTCTGACATTCGTTATTTCATTTTCCCTGATTACGTTCCTGAATGTGGTTGTAGGTGAATTGGCTCCAAAGACGGTTGCCATCCAAAAGGCTGAGCAAGTGGCCTTGGCAATTGCCAACCCGCTGATTTTTTTCCATAAGATAGCCTTCCCCTTCATTTGGGCCTTGAATCATTCTTCCCGATTCGTTGTCGGATTATTTGGCTTTAAGCCAGCATCCGAAAGCGAAATAGCCCATACGGAGGAAGAATTACGTTTCATCCTATCAGATAGCTATAAAAGCGGAGAAATTAACCAGTCGGAATTTAAATATGTAAATAACATCTTTGAGTTCGATGATCGTGTTGCCAAAGAAATCATGGTTCCAAGGACAGAAATCATGACCATATCCAAAGATGAAACGGTACAGGAATTCGTCGATGTGGCCAAATTGGAAAAATACACTCGATATCCTGTTGTCGAAGGTGATAAAGACCATGTCATCGGCTTAGTGAACTTAAAGGAAGTTTTCTCGGATCTTATTAAGAACCGGGAAATCCATATCAAAGCGATTGAAAATTACGCTCGTCCGATCATTCGGGTGATGGAAAATATACCAATTCACGATCTGCTGTTAAAAATGCAAAAAGAACGCATTCATATGGCCATTTTGATGGATGAATACGGCGGAACTTCCGGACTTGTCACAGTCGAGGATATCCTCGAGGAAATCGTTGGGGAAATTCGTGATGAATTCGATATCGATGAAGTCGCCTCGATCAGGAAAATTAAAGATGGACATTATATTTTAGACTCTAAACTTCTTGTAAAGGAAGTGAATGATCTACTTGGCATTCACTTAGAAGAAGATGATGTCGATACTATAGGCGGATGGGTCCTTACTGAAAATTATGATGTGAAGGTAGGGGACATCATGGAAAAAGACGGATTCTGCTTTAAAGTGATTGAAATGGAAGATCACGCCATTCGTTCTATTGAGGTCACCAAAAAGGTCGTACAGCTTCCTCTGGAAGAAGACCTTCCTCAAGGATAATGATTAAAAACAGCCACGTAAAAGGTGATTTTACGTGGCTGTTTTTTCTTGTTCATTTATCGAGAAAACGTCCCATTTTTTTGACCGTTACGATTGGAGGAGTGCTCTTTTTTTTCCATAAAATATACAGCATGATAAAGATAAATGAAAAACCAGCAGCCGGAATTAGATATGGTTCAGTTAGTTCCCGGATTTGCTGCCAATTCTCGCCGAGAACCCTTCCTAAGGTCAGGAACAATATGGTCCAAGGTATGACAGCCGCAACCGTATAAAATATAAACTTCCATACGGACATCCTCGCAATTCCGGCAGGGATGGAAATAGCATGGCGAACCACTGGAATGAATCGAGCCGTAAAAATCACGCCTACGCCATACCTTTGAAACCACTCTTCAGCATTTATAATATGATTTTCTTTTATTAAAATATATTTTCCATACTTCAAGAGAAAGGGCCGTCCTCCATAATAACCAGCCCAATAGAGAAATAGTTGTGCCATCGTCCCGCCTGCCACACCTGCAATAACAGCTCCCCAAAAATTCATTTTCCCCAGGCCGACCACATAACCACCGTATCCTAGAACAAGCTCACTCGGGATGATTTCAACCATAAGCCCCAATAAAATCCCCATATATCCCATTTCCGCAAACCAATTCAATATCGTCATAATAAGCTGTGATATCATGCTATCGGACTCCCCTTACCGCTAATTTCAAATTGTTTGTCCTTCTATCCTATTTCAGCTCATAACGTTCTATTCGGTTTTTCATATCCAGTTTCACAATGCATCACATTTAGGAATGCACAAAAAAAGACCAGCTGATATATACTCCGGTCTCATTGCATCAATATTCTTTTAGCTCCCGTTTTTGGGAAAATTGAGAAAAAACAGCTGTGGTGAGTAAGGATGAATCATTTTGCGAAACATTAGTGAAAATCTCCTGGCGTGATTTCGTTTTTTCAATATGAATCCCGAGATTTTTATACTTGTTGATTATTTGATTGTTCATGCTTACCCTCCCTTTCTGCTGTACCGTTATCCTTTAACTTCCCATTTAACGAAAGGATAAAACCTGTTTAAACAATTCGCTCCAAAAAACAATCAATTGACTTGAATGGTTTGCAGTTGGTGTTCATGCACTTCGTCTTTTTCAACATGTACCTGCACCTTATAGGTTCCCGATTCTTCGAAAGATACCTTATTTAGATATGTTCCATCTCCATCTTCTTCAGCTTTGGTGAAATGACTCTCTTCGCTGCCTTCCTTCCACACCTCGAAATTCACATCTGCATTTGTCAGTGGCTTCCCATTCAATTCAACTGTCGCTTCAAAGTCCGAACTGTTTCCTGCCTTTACAGGTTTACTTTGAAACTCGATGGATACATCCGTACTTGGATGAACCGATGCGCCTTCACTTTCATGTTCTGGAACGACAACTTCTTTTTCAGGCATTACATGAAGGCCTTTGGCCGTTACATGGGAGACTACAATATATTTGCCTTGTTCTTCAAAAGTATGCATCACTTGATACATGCCACTTCCAGTATTCTTTGCTTCAAGCATTTCCCGTTTATCCTGCCCTGACTTTCTCACTTCAAACAGTACCTCATCTGCTTCATTCACCAATTGGCTACCCTGTTTCACTTTCGTTTCAAGAATGACTTCTTTTCCTGGCTCCAATTTGCCTTTAATGACAATTGATGCATCCATCGATTCTGGAACAGCACTGTTCACTTCCTTATCCTCTGGCATTTCAGACTCTTGACAACCTGCCAGCATAACTAACAACGCAGTAAACATATAGAGTTTTTTCATATGAACTTTCCTTTACTATTTATTAGACTAAAAATCTGTCCTTTTCATATTGCCCATCCTTTCCTTTTTTCAGATTTTTATACATCATTTAACATTAAATAGTTCGCATCACCGTGACTGAGGTCAGCATGGCAACCGCAATGATCGTTAAAAATGAATATAAAAAGATTGAAGTCCCCACAACATTCAATCCGCAAAGAAGTACGCATCCATCAATTATAAAAATCAGCAAACCTACATTGAATCCGCTCTTCCTGGATAGGATCTGCGCCAGCATATCCGTTCCGCCTGTTGATGTCCCATACCGAAGCATCAAGCCGATTCCTAATCCAATCAAACCTCCCCCGATCATCGCACTTACATAAATGGGAAGATTCCATCCGATGACAGCGTCGGAAAAAATATCGATGCATAAAGAGGAAAAAAGCAGGCCATGCAAGCTGTTCAGGAATAATTTCTTTTCAAAGTACCAAGCATATATATATAATGGAATGCTGCTCAAAATCACACCCAGGCCTGTCGGAAGTCCTATATAGTAATGAAAAATCAGCCCAATCCCTATCATGCCGCCATCCAATAAATGATAAGGTATCAGGAAAAAATTGATTCCCACGCCTACAAGCATGCTGCCGGCAATGATCGCTGCCATCCTTTCCATGATTTTCATGGCTGCCACCCCCTTTAATCTGCATTTAGAACTTGTCTTGGACTCTATAGAATATGTATGAACCATCGAAAAAATAATGAAACTGACCAATTTTTTATGAAACCGCCTCTAATTTTCTGAATATTCTATAATATCATACAATAAAGTAGAGAAAACAGTCAAAAACAGCTAATTATTAGCTCAAACTGATCCTTTACAAGCAATTTACCGGATTTATGGTGCCGGAAGCTATTTGACTGAATGATTAACTCTTTCTATAATGAAAGTATTTAAATTAATTAGATTGAGGTGATTTGATGGGGCATTAAAGAATGTTCGTTTTGACAGGCGGACGCTGATTTGCGTAATGGATATGTGCATCCTATTGAAAAATGGCTGCACTCCTTCAGACAGAAATTCTTCTATTTCCCGTCTACGCATCGCCAATCGGCATATACTATTATTCTCTTCATCACTTAAAGAAATGGGAGTTCAAGCGGCTGGACATCAATTACCACAGCCACTTTGAATGATTCCCGATAATATTCAGCACGGCAAAAAAAATATACTTGTATATTTTAAAAATGTAGGAGGTGTACTCCTTATTCGTCTCGAAGGCGAGTTAAGGGAGACTATTTGGACATAATAAACTTGGTTCTTATTGCCATTTTAATTGCTTTAACAGCATTTTTTGTAGCTACGGAGTTTGCGATTGTTAAAGTGAGAAGCACGAGGGTCGATCAATTAATTGAAGAAGGAAAGCCGAATGCTCTTTCAGCAAAGAAAGTCATATCCAACCTGGATGAATACCTTTCAACATGCCAGCTCGGAATTACCGTTACCGCTCTAGGGCTTGGGGTGCTTGGGGAACCGACAGTTGAAAAGATTTTGCACCCACTCTTGAATCAATTGAATCTTCCAAATTCAGCTTCACATGCACTCTCGGTTGCAATTGCCTTTTCTTTAATTACTTTCATACATGTGGTTGTTGGGGAATTGGCTCCAAAAACATTGGCGATTCAAAAAGCGGAGCAAGTAACTTTATTGGTTTCCAAACCTTTAATTGCTTTTAACAAAATCATGTATCCTTTCATCTGGGTACTGAATGGCTCTGCAAGGACGCTTACAAGAATGCTAGGATTAAAGGCAGTTTCCGAACATGATTTGGCTCATACAGAAGAAGAGCTTCGTATCATTGTTTCCGAAAGCTACAAAAGTGGCGAAATTAACCAATCAGAGTTTAAATATGTGAATAAAATTTTTGAATTCGATGATCGGATTGCAAAAGAAATCATGGTTCCACGTACAGAAATTGCAACGGTATCCAAAGATGATACGATTCAACAGTTTTTCACCGTCATGGCGGAAGAGAACTTTACACGATATCCTGTCATTGACGGAGATAAAGACCATGTTATCGGAATGGTCAATATAAAAGAGCTATTCACTGAAATGATAGACAGGAACAATCAGGCAGCATCAACGATCCAACGATATGTTCGTCCGATCATCCGTGTCATTGACAGTATCCCAATTCACGATTTACTTTTAAAAATGCAAAAGGAGCGCATCCACATGGCTATCCTCATGGATGAATACGGCGGTACGTCAGGTTTGGTGACCGTTGAAGATATCCTTGAAGAAATCGTTGGCGATATCCGCGATGAGTTCGACCTGGATGAAGTTCCGGATGTCCGCAAATTAAAAGAAGATCACTACATCATCGATGCCAAGGTATTAGTCAGTGAAGTGAATGATTTACTTGGATTGGATATCAATGACGAAGATATTGATACGATGGGCGGATGGATCCTTACCGAGAATTACGAGGCCAAACAAGGTGATATCCTGACTTATGGTCCCTATAACTTTAGGATAAAAGAAATGGAAGATCACCATATTCGTTATATTGAAATATACAAACAAGCAAAAGTCGTAAGCGAAGTAAAAGAATTCCCGATAATATCACAAACTGAAATCGTTTCATGATAATAACCCCCGTTCCTAATTGACAATAGGAGCGGGGGTTATTTTTTTCCAACTGGTACATGAAATGAAATAAAAACATATTATATAAAACCTGCTTCATTTAACATTGAATGATTACATGAAGTATAGTTCTACCTTTATTGTTTCATACTGTTAGAAAAGCGATACTTTTTGAAGGAGTGAGGAATCATGAAACTCATAACCATTTGCCAACACTGCAAAGGGAAAGGGAAAACCCGCTATCTGCAATTCTTTTCCCGGGACTGCAATCATTGTAACGGTCAAGGTAAAGCTGTAAAGGATATGTCAAATTTAAGAAATCAGGCAAAAAACATCTAATAATCTTTCATATTTTGAAGTTGGGTTTGATGACACCTGCCCTCTTTAGCGTATCATAAACAATCAGTATCGAAGGTCCAAGGAAAAGCCCGATGAAACCAAGCATTTTAAACCCTAAATAAAGGCTGACCAAAGATGCCAATGGGCTCAATCCCATATTTGCTGAATAGATTTTCGGTTCGATGGTCCTTCTTACGATGGTAATGACCAGGAATAGGATGATGAGGCCAACACCTAGATGATGGTTTCCTTGAGCCCAAACAATTACTGCCCAAGGAACCAGTACAGATCCCGTCCCCAAGATAGGAAGAATGTCCACAACTACTATTAACAATGCCAATGGAATTGTATACTTCACATTTAATAACCACAGTCCTCCATAAGCCATGATGAACGTTATTAAACTCAAAAGGATTTGTGCCTTGATGAAGCCTACGGCTGCCATACTTAAATCTTGATAAACTAGCGAAATCTTTTGATAAGTGGATGTCTTTAAATAAAGGACTGCCTTTTTTCTTAACTTAGGCAATTCAAGACTAAATAAGAATAAAGCGATTAAATAAATTAAAAAGTCAATGAAAAATCCGGGAATGAGTGTAACGAACTGAACCATATCCTGAACAAAGCCCTCTGTGAACCCCTCTAAAGCCCTGACTCCCTTTTCCATCGTTTGTTCAATGGACTGTATGAGATTTGGCGGCAACGTTTGGGAATACCTTTCCCATTGCCTAATGACTGGCAATATAGCCGTCAAATACACTTCACGTATGAAACCAGGAAATTCCTCCGAATAGATAATGACCTTCTTGATTAATACCGAAAAGGAAAAATAAGTGATGCTCATAAGCCCGCCTACATATAGAGCAAACGAAATCAATACTGCCCAAAAGCGATGCAGCTTTGCCGTTTCACTAATCATGCGGACCAATCCATCCAAAAGAATGGCGGTAAGCAATGCTAAAATCAAAGCCCATGAATAGGGAATGACGATTAATATGCCTAAAAGGAGAATACCTCTCCAAAACCAACGGAAAAAGACGGCGACATTCACTGAACAAACCCTCCTTGCACTTTCCTGTTCTCCTTATATTTATGAAATGGGGTCACATATATTTCGCTTATACGTTTTATTTTCTCAATAAGGGGAAAAAGAGATACAAAGAGATGGAGGGATTGACATTGGATAATAAAGATAAAGAAAAGTATCTTGAGGAACGTAATGATAAATCCAAGGCATTCAAGAAAGATCAGGAAAAACAGCTGGAACGTGATCAAGTGGTCATGCCCATTGATGATTTACCAATTGATGAAATAAAATATGAACGACAAGAAGAACGAAATAAAAAAGAAACAAAGCACCGCTCCACCAGCGAGAGGGTTTAACCAAAAACCAGCCACTTTAGAGGCTGGTTTTTGGTTGCAGAATAATTGCATTCAGCTTCAAGGTGATGTGTCGTATTGACTTTTACCAATTCTCGGCGGCACTTTGGTACCTGCTAATGGAACATTTGAAGAAAATATATTTTTGCCATCATATATTAAGGTCCCTCTTGTATTTTTTTGAAAATTCAGTACAATTGGACTCTCCCATAATTCATTCGCATTGCCGGAATCCCCCCCTCTCCTGCTTTACTTCCAAAAATAAACATTGACTGAAAAAAATGATTCTTTACAATAGACTTTTAAGAATTAAAGAATATAATGGACTGGTCGACCATTATAAAGGAGAATCATATGACGAACCCTACTCAATTATTTCATCAATATTTACAAGTATCGAGATCATTAGTCAGCAAAATGAATGAACAAATTACAGCCCTTGAAATTTACCATAATCAGTGGACAATCCTCAATTATTTAAAGAACTGTGGATATTCCACAATTCCCGATATTTGCAGTTACTTGGATGTTGATAGTGTTATCATCACACGTTCGGTCAACAGCATGGAACAGAATAATATGATTAAACAAGTTCCTGGAAAAGATGAACAGGAAAAACGAATCGAACTGACTCCCCGGGGAAAAGAAGTACATACAAAATGTCTTAAGATTGCAGAAAAAATCGAAGGAAAAGCCCTGGAAGGCATTACTGAGGAAGAACAGGAAATATTTTTCCAGACGGTCCTTAAAATCCTCAATAATATAAGAAACTAAAATGGATACCTTATATCATTGTTGAATAAGTGTAAATCAAGGCCTTTTCCTTATTTTTTCGCACCAAGCTATAGCCATGCCATTTTTAAAAGTCGGATTCCCGCTTTGATTTCCTTTTCGGTTAAACCACCGTACCCAATCAAAATAGTCGGATCTTTCACATTCTTAGAATGATAAACCGAAGTTGGGCGGACTTTAACCCCAACACTGGCAGCCTTTTGAATGAGCTCTGCCTCACTGCTGCCGTTTTTTACTTTTAAAAGAACGTGCAATCCTGACTTTTCACCGATTACGGCTACACGATCATGGAAGCTCTCTTCTATTTCATTCAGCAGCACCTTATTTTTTTTACGATAAATCGTTCGCATTTTATTTAGATGGCGTTCCCAATGTCCATTTTTCATAAAAAGACAGAGCGTTTCCTGAATCAGTCTGGAAACGGTCTGTTTATATCCAATTAACTTCTCCTGATAGCGGCAAGCCAGCTCCATGGGTAACACCATGAATCCCACCCTGATTGATGGGATGAGCGACTTTGAAAAAGTGCCTAGGTAAATGACCGTTCCCTTTGTGTCCAACCCCTGCAAGGACGGAATCGGTTTGCCTGAATGTCGGAATTCCCCGTCATAATCATCTTCAATGATATAACCTTTTTTTTCCACTGCCCAATTCAGCAATTCCACCCTTCTAGTTATCGGCATGATCATACCGGAAGGAAATTGATGGGAAGGAGTGACATAGGCAACATTCGCGGCACTCTCTTTCAAGGAGTCCACACTCATTCCACTTTCATCCAAGGGTATGAATGCCATATCCGCTTCCTCCAACCTCAGTACCTCCCTTACTCGATGAAAGCCAGGGTCTTCCAACCCAAATACCCGCTCATTTCCAAGAAGTAACCGCAGCAGATGGATGAAATACTGGGTACCTGCCCCAATGATGATTTGATCAGCCCCGCAGCGAACTCCTCTCGATTGAAATAGATAGGATGAGATCTCAGACCGGAGCCCCCATTCCCCTTGAGGATCACCGCTCATGAACATTTCCCTTTCCTGTAGATACAATGTATTGTTCAAGCATTTTTTCCACACGGCATGCGGGAAAGAATCCACGTCCACCCGTCCATGATTGAAATCTATCTCATTTCTTTCATTCGGAGGGCACATCATCCCTTCTTTTACAGGCAAAGGCTCATTCAAAGGTGAGATCGGCTCTAAATCGGCTACGTAATAACCTTTCCTTAATTGACTTTCCACATATCCTTCTGCCATCAACTGCTGATAAGCCGTATCCACTGTATTTAGGCCTATCCCTAAATGCAAAGCTAGTTTTCGTTTAGAAGGCAGCTTCATTCCGGCCTTTATTTGTCCATTCTGTATTTCCTTTATAAAGTATTTATACAATTGGACATATAAAGCTTCTTTATTCGTTTTATCTAAGTTTAGAGTGATTTCAAACATTTGGTCCTCCTTCAAACTGGTTCCATAAATTATATCAGCATTGGCCCTTATTGCAGGACCAGAATATTTTTATAATGAAGATATCAATCAAGAGGAGGAGACTATGGAACATATCGAATTATTCGGGAAACACGTGATACTCACCCCGATGATGGATCATCATATCGAACCGCTTTACACCGCTTCCCTGCCAACTGAAATATGGGAATGGAGCGCAACAAAAATTTTGTCATATGAAGAGGCGATTTCCTATGTAAAGGATGGCATTCGAGCAAGGGAACAGGAACTTCATCATCCATTTGTCGTTATCGATCAGACTGATGATTCGATAGTTGGCAGCACGAGCTTAAGAAATATTCAATTTCATAATCAATCCCTGGAAATCGGTGCGACTTGGTATCATCCCGACAAATGGCGGACAGCCATTAACACAGAATGTAAGTACCTGCTATTGCAGCATGCTTTTGAAAAGTGGAAAATGAAACGGGTTGAATTCAGGACGGACGAATGCAATAAAAGATCGCGTGCAGCAATAACCAGGCTCGGCGCCCTAGAAGAAGGCATTTTGAGAATGGAGAAAAAACTGCAAGATGGAAGGATAAGGAACACGGTGGTCTACAGTATTCTCGAGCATGAATGGCCCAGTGTGAAAAGGAATTTGGAAGCCTTTTTGAAAAGGTGAAGATATGAAAAAGAGTGCCGTTGTTTTGCACTCTTTTTCTCTTGCTGCTATCTTTCATGTGAGTCTTTATTAATCTCCGATAAAAAATCCTTTTGCCTTTTTGTTGATCGAATGAATATGAAAACGCCAAGCGCAAATAAAAACGGCATTAGTAAAGCAAAAAGAAGATAAATCATATCTCCAATGAACAAGTTCATTCCCCTAAGCAATGCGACGCGCACTTTTGTCTGTAAAGCTTTTCCGTCAAACTTGGATGATCATTGCTTAGTCTAAACTTTGTGACAAGCGAATCATATCCTGGCATTGAATCCCATTTTCATAAATGGCCTCGGAATAGTTTCTATAAAAAAAATCCCGATCGACCCCAGTTATTCTAAAACCGCATTTTTGGTAAAGGGCAAGCTGCCCTATCCCCGAATTTCCCGTGCCGATTTCAATCGTTTTATATCCCTGTTGCCTTGCATGGCCTATGGCGTGTTCAATCAATTGCCTGCCGATTCCTCTTCCATGGTGCCGTTCATCCACCGCGATGTTCATTATCTCTATCAGTTTTGGACCTTTTTGCAGTAAAACATAAACACCGATCATTCGCTCATCAGTCACGGCAACAAAGCATGTTCCGCTTCCCAAGTATTCCTCGACCAATTCCCTTGAAGGATCTGCCAAAAGCAATAAATGCATCGGCGGTGGCTCATCCATGAATAATTCCCTTATCTCCATCTCCATACAAACCCTTCTCATTATAGTTCTTCTACAAGAAGTTCAACCAATTCCGATGCGGGAAGTTCCCTGCTCACCCTATATCCTTGTCCTGCCCACAAAGCCATCAATTCAGGATTGTTTTTTTGTCCAGCCACTTTTCGCATTTGCTTTGTCATGTGATGGACATGAGGATAGGCGACTGGTGCAACGCCATCATATTCGGTTATAAAGTGATTCACCAACCCGCGTGCCCTCCGGCCGCTGAAGGCTCGGGTAATAGAGGTCTGGGTAAACCGGGGATTTCCCAGAGCTTCCTTATGGACGGGACTTGCCCCGCTTTCGGGACAGCGAAGGAAAGCTGTTCCCAATTGTGCCGCTGTTGCTCCCGCTTCGAGCACGGCTGCGATATCCTTTCCATGCATCAATCCACCCGCCGCAATGATCGGCAAGTTCAGCTCACCTTGTATCAACCGTATCAAAACTAAAAGACCGTAATCATCTTCTGTGCGGTTTTCAAAGCTGCCCCGGTGACCCCCTGCTTCAAACCCCTGTACACATAGTACATCCGCACCTCCTTCCGCCGCCCTTTTTGCTTCTTGAAGGTTGGTTACTGTCACGGCTATAAGGGAACCGACATCTTGGAGCTCCCTTATTACATCATCCGTTGGACATCCAAACGTAAAACTGACGACGGCGACCCCAGCCTCCTTCAATACCTTTATTTTATTTTCCCAATCATCGTCATCACTATCGGCTTTTCCAATCTCAGCCCCAACGCTCTCGGCCTCTTTTTCGATCTTTTCACGATAGGCAGATAATATATTTTCATCCACCGCCTCGTTGCCTGGCACAAAGACATTCACGCCAAAAGGGTGCTCAGTCAACTGACGGGTCTGCCCTATCTCGTCCTTCATCTCTTCTGCAGTCTTATAGCCAGCTGCGAGAAAGCCCAATCCTCCTGCATTGGATACTGAAGCCGCAAGCTTCGGGGTGGAAGCTCCTCCTGCCATCGGTGCTTGGATGATTGGATATCTCATTAAATCTTTCAACATTCCATACAACTCCTTTTGATTTTTCTTCATGCCCTTATCATTTTTACGTTTTCTTGATATAATGATTATCTGTAAGAGAAAAGTGTCTAAATGATCACCCTTTATATCTTGCAAATATAAAACATAGGTGGTAAATAAAAATGGAAACAAAACCATATAGAGTATTACTTTATTATTTGTATGTACCTATCGAGAATCACGAAGAATTCGCAGCCGAGCATCTTGCGGCATGTAAAGCACTTGAATTGAAAGGCCGTATCTTGGTGGCAGCAGAAGGTATCAACGGAACAGTTTCTGGTACGATCGAACAAACCAACAAATATATGGACATGATGAAAAGCGACCCCCGCTTTGACGATATCGTGTTTAAAATAGATGAAGCTGACGGCCATGCTTTCAAAAAAATGCATGTTCGTCCACGAAATGAACTTGTAACGCTTCGTTTGGAAGAAGACATCAACCCGAACCGGACGACAGGCAAACACTTGAGCCCGAAGGAGTTCTTCGAGCAAATGCAAGATGAAAATGCCATCGTCCTTGATGCCAGAAATGACTATGAATTTGATTTGGGACATTTCAGGGGTGCAATCAAGCCAGAAATCACGAATTTCCGTGAACTTCCAGATTGGGTCCGGGAAAATAAAGAAATGTTCGAAGGCAAAAAAATCCTAACGTATTGCACCGGCGGTATCCGATGTGAGAAATTCTCCGGCTGGCTTGTCGAAGAAGGCTTTGAAGATGTAAGCCAACTGCATGGCGGCATCGCAACATACGGAAAGGATCCCGAAGTCCAAGGTGAGCTTTGGGATGGTCAAATGTATGTATTCGATGAAAGGATTGCCGTACCTATCAATCAAAAGGAACATGTCATTGTCGGTCGAGACATTTATTCCGGCGAACCTTGCGAACGCTATGTTAATTGTGCTAACCCTGAATGCAACAAGAAAATCCTTTGCAGTGAAGAGAACGAGCACAAACATATGCGCAGCTGTACTCATGAATGCCGAGTGCATCCCCGTAACCGCTATGTAGTCGAGCATAACCTTTCTGAAGAAGAAGTGGCTGAGAGATTACAGCTAATCGAAGAAACCATTACCGCAAAATGATAAAGCAAACCCGAATCAGTGGACATGATCCCTATTCGGGTTTTTTTATCCTTTCAAAGTAAATCTTATTTTCCTATATTAAACCTATGCCTTGGGCTTCATCCCAATGCAAGAATTAACTATGATCTTTTAATACCATCTGCTTCTAATGCAATATTACTTACTCTCTAACTTCTATATCACAATAGAAAAAACCTTCTTAAAACGTAAAAAGAAAAAATTCAGCTCTTTTAAGATTTTAGCGGTCAGCGGTTTTACCTTCAATAAAAAGAGCGATTCCTCTTTTGAAGAATCGCTCTTGCTTCATTAATGCTATTTTTCCTCTGCACTTACAACAATCCCGCAAGCTTGCCTATCGCCTGCATCACCTGTTTTCAAGGTATCTACATCAGGTCCTTTTTCTCCATTGGCTTCATAACGGTCAGGAATATTGGCAAAGTTGTCTGGATTCGCATGAACGATTACAGCCAACTCTTCTTTCTTCAGCTGGTCTATCGTCATGTTATCCAATGTTGCCGTATATTTGGCTGTCCCATCCTCTTTTACATATAAAGGGGGCATATCCCCTGCATGTTTAGAGTGCGTGTCATCAGTTGGATTAAAGTGTCCTCCCGCTGTAGTGAACGGGCCTTCCTTAGCATCCGGCTCACATACTGCGTTTTCGTGGACATGGAATCCATGATAGCCTGGCTCAAGGCCTTCCAAAGCGGTCTCGATCACTACAGTATTCTCTTCCGCGGTAAAGTTAACCGTCCCAAGTGTTTTACCTTCTACATCTTTAACTTCCGCTTTCACCTGCGGATCAACCCCTGTTTCTGTTCCTTGTCCCACTGTAGTCATTTCCTCGGCATCATTGTCGGACTGATTTGAATCATCCGCTGAATTACATCCATACAGTAAAAGGGCAGCACATATTGGCAGCACAAGTTTTTGTTTATAGTTCATATAAACTCCCTCACTCTCTTATATGTATCTTCCTCTTATTACTTTCCACCATAATGGAAGAATAAACAGAAATCGGAATAAATAGGAAAATAGATTATACCGTGAGGGTGAACACCTTACTAAATTCACAGACAGGAATTTTGCATTATAGCTTAATGGGCTCACATTTTACAAAGTGATGACCCCAAAAGTAATCGCTGCAATCGTCATGATGATGGTTGTCCCAAATGCCCATTTAAACAGGAATTTTTGGTGATCCCCAAAATCCACGCCTACAAGGCCAATTAATATGAATGTTGCAGGCACCAATGGCGATAATGGGAACCCTGCGGTCGAATGGCCTAATAAAGCCGCCCTTCCGATTTCTACAGGAGCAATACCGAAGTTCGATGCCGTTTCACTTATTATTGGCAGAATACCAAAGTAATAGGCATCAGGTGAAAAAATGAAGCCCATCGGAATGCTCGTCAGCGCTACCACCAGTGGCAAATGTGCCCCGAGCCACTCTGGAATGACAGTTACGATTGAAGCAGCCATCGAGTCCATCATCTTTGTTTCTGTGAATACACCCGTAAAAATCCCTGCAGCGAAAATGAGTGTACAGATCATCACAAAACTATTGGCATGACTTAAAATCCTTTCCTGCTGTTCTTTTGGGTTCGGAAAGTTAACGAATAGTGCAATCGCAAAAGCAGTGGCAAATAAAATTTGGATCGGCAGCACTTCCATCACCAGCAAAACCATCAGTAAAATCGTCAAGAACCAATTAAACCAAAAAAGCTTGGATGTTCCTTTAGGTGCGGTTTCAACAGCTGCAGCCTGTTCACCCATACCAGGTTGCATGTTCGCCTCCACCGAACTGACTCCTAATCTCTCCCTTTCCTTTTTGCCAAGTACATATGCCGAAAAAAGCGTCCATAAAAGACCGCAAATCATGACCGGAATGAGAGGAATGAATAACTCCGATACTTCAACCTGAAGGCTCGCGGCCGCCCTGACCAAAGGACCTCCCCAAGGAATCATATTCATGACGCCAGCGGCTAAACCAACAACACAGGCCAATACGAGCCTGTTCATCCCTAATTTGATATAAAGCGGCAGCATAGCTGAAACGGTGATCATGAATGTGGAAGATCCGTCTCCGTCCAAACCTACCAACATGGTTATAATGGCGGTTGCCATGACAACCTTTAGCGGATCTCCTTTTACAAAACTGAGTATTTTAGCGATCATGGGCTCGAATAAACCAACGTCAATCATTAAACCAAAGTATAGAATGGCAAAAACGATCATGACTGCTGTCGGTGTCACCTTTAAAATACCCGCAACCATCATATCTCCCATTTCCGAGGCAAAGCCACCAATCAGACCAAATGCTATCGCAGTGAAGATAAAAGCGACAACCACTGATAAGCGTTTTGTGATGACTAAGACCAGAAACGTTAAAATCATGCAAAATCCTAAAATCGTCAACATGTTAAAAACTCCTTTAAATGAAAAAGTGAATACCTTTGTTTAATTTGATTTTTCTGAAAAATCAATATTTTCACATTATACCATTTGCATTTTCATTAAAAAACCTGTAAAACAAATTCGTTTAATAAATTAGTTAAATTATGTATACTATTATTTAGGAACCCGAAGTTTTTTTCGGAGGAAAGAAGTGTTGAATGTAAAATGAATGATCATAAAATAGCTAAACGGAATCTTTTCATCATGTGGTTCGCCAATTTCTTCATAGGCGGGAGCATGACGATGGTTCTCCCATTCATATCCTTATACATTGGTACATTCGGAGATTATTCGACTCAATATATCCAGCATTGGTCCGGATGGACATTTGGAATCACTTTTGTGACTGCCTTTTTATTTTCTCCCATTTGGGGACGAATTGGTGATCGGTACGGCAGAAAAAAAATCTTGATTGCCTGTGCCTTTGGGATGGGGCTGTCCATTTTCTTGATGGGATTCGTTGAAAATGTTTGGCAGCTATTCGTCTTAAGGATGTTCACCGGAATATTCACTGGCTTCATTTCCATGTCACAGGCCTTCATATCAACGCAGACCCCTAAAGAAATTGCCGGACGTGTGCTGGGAACCTTGCAAACGGGAAATATAACCGGTTCCCTTTTCGGACCTTTGCTTGGCGGCCTGCTTGCAGACACACTCGGCTATTCAACCGCCTTTAAATTCACCTCCATCACCATTTTCATTTCTGGACTTCTTGTTTTTGCAACCAAGGAGTACCGAATGGAACGGCAGAAGGGAACAAAGTCGAGCTATACAAGCCGGGAGGTTCTCTCGCATATCTTAAGGAATCCCATCCTAGTCAATGTCATGCTCATTTCGACACTTGTTCAAGTTGCCCACTTCAGCATCCAGCCCATTCTTTCTTTATATGTTGGCGAGCTGCATGGAACTTCCAATCTTGGATTTTATTCAGGTATCGCCTTTTCTGCAGCAGGCCTGGGGAATTTATTGATGGCGCGTCACTGGGGCAAGATAGGTGATCGTCATGGACATGTGAAGATTCTTGTGCTGCTTCTTTTTCTAACTGCTACAGTCTACTTGCCCGGTGCCTTCATCAATCATTTTTGGCAGCTTGTTTTGGTACGTTTCATACTTGGCATGGCAATAGGCGGCATCATCCCTGTAAGGATTGCCTACATTCGCCAGGAAGCTCCTGTCGCAATGCAGGGGGAAGTACTTGGGTACAATACGAGCCTGCGCTTTTTAGGCAATATCATTGGACCTGCGATGGGCGGAATGGTTGCTGGTTTCTACGGATTCTCCGCCGTTTTCATCACGACCAGCACGTTACTCCTCATAGCGGGACTTGTCCTCTATTTCGCGATGCACCGCAATCCGGAATTGGCAAGATCACATTAATCACACTTTGGCAAGAAAGCCTGCTTCCAGATGGAAGCAGGCTTTCTCATGTTTAATGCTCATACAGCTGTAGTGCTGGATACTTCTGGAACTGGATTTCGTTTCGGTCGTTTTCCGATACAGGCAGTGCGGCCAAAAACGAACCAGAGTCCTGCACTCATGAAAAAGGAATATTGGAAACTAGCTGCTGAACATGGTTTCCCAAGCTATAGGTACATAGCATACCAAAAGAGTCTCTTTCATTCGTACTTTTTGTACGAATCGAAGAGACCCTTTTGTATACCTAGCAACTAAAAAAGGACCCGTTCCAAACCTTTCTTCTCTATTTTCCTTCTATATTTGGACAATCCAGCTGATTGCTGTTGATACTTAATAAAAGGGGAAGGTTGGCCGCAGTCATAAACACTTCATAACGCATCAAATTTTATGTTAAGATTATTTTAGGCAAATTTTATGAAAGTAAAAGACGCAAAGCCACGGGCCTAACACAACATCTTAGTTGTCATGGCAGCCGAGCTGCCAAGATTTTTCTTGAATGGATCACTTATTATCAATTGCCCCTATTTAATTTGCCTAAAATTAAAAATAGGAGGGTTATATATGTTTTTTCCAACCATTTATTCAGCTACTACGGATGAGAGACACATAGTTAAAGATCAAAATACTTGTGCATGCGGCACAAGGTATAATGTATTCTCAATGTTGACCAGAAGCGACCTTCGAAAGATCAGGTTCAAGCATTATAAAGAAGTGACATGTCCTAAATGTAAATCAAGTATCATTGATAAGGAATAGCCTCTTAACACCGGGAGGGTTCCTACTCCAAAAACTTTGATAGAGCTGGCCTTTTCACCCTCACCACTTCTATGTATGTTGAAAAGGGAAGTTATTGTTCCGGTAACAATAGCCATCTTCCTCATGCCTCCTTACCCAGATTACACACAAAAATGAATAAAAAAAAGATCCTTTCAAGATCTTTTATCATTGCTATGTAAAGTGAATATGCGGCGGAATATAACTGGCTCGATTCATATAAATCATGCAGTTTATAAGCTCTACTCCGCTTCCCTTTTGATATTCCATCAACTGGGTCAATTATTTCTCAAGTAATAACTCGGCAAGTCCAGGATCTTTCAGGTTATTCAATAGCGTGTAGGAGCCCAATTCGTCAAAAATGGCCAAGACATTTTTCGGGAATCCATTTCGGGGAACATTATAAGCATGCATGGCCTGTTTGTAGTCATAATAATAATCGTCCAGCTTATTGGTGGTACCGCCCACCCTCATAGTATCGTCAAGGAAAGCTTCTTTAATATCGGATATTCACTAAGATAATGATTTATCCCTTCCCAGTATGAGGATGCGAGTTTATTTCCCTTTCCACCGGTATCATCAAAATCAGCATATCATCCCGTTTTGTCACGATGATTTCTTTATATTTAAGATAAAGCTGTTCTTTCATATGATCCCATTCCGAGGCTTTTTCCGCTTCTCGATCAGATTCGAATGGGCAGTAAGTGATTCCTCTTCCAGTTTCAAAACGGCAATCCGGTGTGGCCTGTATAGATCATTGTTCATCAATGACTATTTTAGCCTTATCTTCTATTTTCTCTTCAAACAATTTAGTTATGTAACTGTCCTTTACCTCTTCTTTGAAAATTTCCGGGGAACATTCACCTAGGTGAATGGGAAAAGAATCAGCAAAATGCGGCGAACCGCCTTTCCATACTTTTGGATATAAACGATCATCATCCCTCAATACGATCGCCACAAACCCACGAAAATTCTAATTGAAATGATTCCACCGTAAAATCCAATGTTTCTTGGTTTGTATCGAATTTCACTAAATTTCTTGCAGTCAATCTTAAACGACTCTCAATCTTTTCCAATAGTTTCGTTCTTTTCTCACTCTTATTCATAGGAGTAACCCCCATTTTCATTCATAATAAAAGAATAATACTTTTAAATACAGAAAAATCTGAATCATGAAAGCGAAATTCATTCAGAAGGCTTTGGAAATTTTTTGCCCTTCCTTATTGGATGATGCCCACGCCATTTCTCTAGATTTCCTTTTTTAGGAATTTTAACTTCTTTCGCCAATGCTAAGAAATGAATAGCCCTCGGTTTGTCGTTAATATTATCCATATAGATAGAAAGAAGGACTCATGCTATAATTTAGTGCGTTAAAAAAGAAATGAACACACATAGATAGAAAGAAGGAGTGTTTCTTTGAATACATCTGGATATAAACAGGAATGGTTCGGCAACGTTAGAGGAGATGTCCTATCGGGAATTGTCGTTGCCTTGGCATTGATTCCGGAGGCGATTGCCTTTTCGATCATTGCTGGCGTTGACCCAATGGTTGGTCTATATGCCTCATTCTGCATTGCCATCGTCATCTCTTTTGTCGGCGGAAGGCCGGGAATGATATCGGCAGCCACTGGTGCAATGGCACTCGTCATGGTCGATCTTGTTAAAGATCATGGCTTGAACTATTTACTTGCTGCAACAATATTGACTGGTTTGCTGCAAATTTTACTAGGGGTTTTAAAAATCGGGAAATTAATGAAGTTCATACCGAAGCCGGTCATGACTGGTTTTGTGAATTCTTTAGCCATCTTGATTTTCACGGCACAGCTCACCCATTTCGTGGGCGAAACATGGATCATGTATGTCATGACAGCCGTTTCTTTAGCTATCATTTATCTTTTTCCGCTAATCACGAAAGTCATACCTTCACCACTTGTAGCAATTATATTCATGACGATCGTTGCAGTTACCACGGGGGCTACGGTGCGGACGGTTGGGGATATGGGGCAATTGACCGAAGCGCTTCCGATGTTCATGCTTCCAGATATCCCTTTGACCTTCGACACTTTGGCGATCATTTCCCCTTATTCCATAGCTCTTGCATTTGTTGGCCTGCTTGAATCATTATTGACAGCTCAAATAGTCGATGAGATGACTGACACGGACAGTAATAAAAATAAGGAAGCCAAAGGCCAGGGGATTTCGAATATCATTGCCGGATGCTTTGGCGGCATGGCAGGATGTGCGATGATCGGCCAATCCGGTATCAATATTAAATCGGGAGGAAGGGGCCGGCTCTCCACTTTTGTAGCTGGCGCTTTCCTTATGGTATTAATCGTGGTATTGAATGATGTCCTTATTAAAATCCCGATGGCTGCACTTGTCGCAGTCATGATCATGGTTTCAATCGGGACCTTTGACTGGTTTTCCCTAAAGAGGCTCGCTAAAGCTCCAAAGTCGGATGCAGCCGTGATGATCGTGACGGTCCTCATTGTCCTTTATACACATGATTTATCAAAAGGGGTATTCGCCGGAGTGCTCTTGAGCATGATTTTCTTTTCGGCTAAAATTTCTAAAGTGGCTGTAGTGAAAACGGAAGATGTCCAGGCTAAGAAAATCATTTATCATATCAGCGGGCAAATATTTTTCGCTTCTGTCCAGGACTTTGTTTCGAAGTTCGACTTCAAGGAAAAAGCCGATTCAATCGTCATCGACTTTTCCCATTCTAAAATCTGGGATGCTTCAGCAGTCGGTGCTGTTGATACGGTTGTTCTTAAATATCAGCTTCTGGGAATACCTGTCCAAGTGCAAGGACTCGATGAAGAAAGTTCGTTATTGCTTGAAAAACTCGCCACCTCAGAAAGTAAAATATCTTGAAGTTGTAAAATTTTGCTGAATAGAAACTTTTCAAACCGACAAAATAGATAACATGAATGATTTCCTTTTGAAAGGAGCGAAAAGCATGACACCCGAGCAGGATTATACGGCAGCAAATCTGTCACCGGATTTATTGAATGAACTGAAAAGCTTTGAAAGCAGACTTGGCGAGGAAGCCAACAAAGAACTGATTGTCATTGCCTATGAAAAAGAAAAGGAAGCTTTGAATTAAGAAAAAAGACTCAAAACACCCTTAATGGTGGTTGAGTCTTTTTTTTGCATGTACAGAAAAAGGATGCCCATGTTTTTAATGAGCACCCCTTCTACTGTATTATTTGCTGAATACGTCCGTTAAGACCGGCACGATTTGTTTTTTACGCGATACCACGCCTTCTAAGACGGCGATGTTATTGTTTAATGAAACGTCGTATGCTTTTTCCACTGCATAAGCTGCTTTACCAAGAGCCAAGGCAACAGAATCATTAGTCAAGATATCCGTTACGACAAATAGGAATAAGTCCAATTCCTTCTCAGCTATAACCGCTTCAATCGCCGCTTCCAATTCTGCTTGCTTAGCAAGGACTTCGTTCGGATCTACAGCATTGACCTGTGCTATCTCCACTTTAGCCATTCCCATGGAGAATTCCTTTGCATCAAGAGTGATAAGCTGGGCAATCGTTTTGTCGCTCAAGTCAGCTCCAGCTTTCAACATTTCTAAGCCGTATGTTTCAGCGTCGACTCCCGCAATGGCAGCCAGTTCCATTGCTGCTGCAACGTCTTGCTCCGTGCATGTAGGAGATTTGAACAATAACGAATCGGAAATGATGGCAGACAACATAAGACCTGCGATTGCTTTAGGGACTTCAATGCCGTTTTCTTTATAAATTTTATTTAAAATGGTTGCCGTACATCCAACTGGTTCCGCACGGTAATATAGTGGATCGCTTGTTTCAAAGTTAGCGATACGATGATGGTCGATAACTTCTAACACACGGACTTGGTCAATATCTTCAGCACTTTGCTGGCGTTCGTTATGATCGACCAGGATTACGCCTTCAGCTTCCCCTGCAACTTTTTCCACAAGGCGGGGAGCTTCGAATTTGAATTGGTCCAATGCATATTGAGTTTCACCATTTACTTCACCCAGACGAACTGGTTCAGCGTTGATACCTAACTGCTTTTTCAGGTCTGCATAAGCGATTGCTGAACAGATTGTGTCTGTATCCGGGTTTTTATGTCCAAAAACTAATACTTTTTCCAAGATTTTATCCCCTTTTTCTTAAATATTTTTCCGCGAATCCCCTCATTGCAATAAGGGAGAGCCACCTTTACTAGACAATTTATTTTAACACAAAATCGCGTAAAATCAGCGCTTGAATTACCCATTCCCCAATAAAATCTTTCATTCCTTCACACTCTGCCATCACTTTGTCAATAGATAAGGATTGGTTTTTTTCAAATATATTAGTTGAATTATCATCGTATATGGCTTACGATAATATAAGCAGAAATACTAGATATTGATTATACAAACATTAACAATAACTATATATAGAATTTTTTATAATCCAAGGTGCCAGTGATGGCTGAAAAGGGAATCCGGTGTAAACCCGGAACTGTCCCCGCAACTGTAAATGTGACGAAATGAGATACCCACTGTATAGCTCTCTATACGGGAAGGACTCAAAGTAGGGTGATCATGAGTCAGGAGACCTGCCTTGAATTTTTCACGTTTCTTATTCTTCGGGGATTGAGATGATGAAACGATAGTTTAACGGCTATTTTTTCATGGCTCTTTTATTCTATCGTTTGATCCGCTCAATTCATTGGGCGGTTTTTTTATTTTAGCGGAAGTTAACAAGGAGGATCATTAATGACTCAAACATATAACTCTACCATAAGTGAAAATGACACAGAAACGAAATCCATCCAGCTCGAGATGTTATCAAAGGAATTCGAAGGCCATCTCGATATGGAGAAGTTCAAAAAGCGTTTTACAAAATGGCTAGATCGCAAAAGTGACTCAACCGAAGAACAGGCATCAAGAAAACTGATTCAGCTCGCTCTTGAAAGTGTGGATATCGATGCTCCGGATTGGACGTTCGTTGCTGCAGCAGAACTGTTGAATACAATGTATAGGGATGCACAAGCCAATCGAGGTTATGAAGGTATGAGTTATGGCCCATTCTATGAGCTGATCACGGAACTCTCCCAGCTTTCAGAAGGTCAGCGTTATCCCATTTATAAACCAGAACTGCTATCTTCATATACGAAAGCGGAAATTGAGGAATTGGGTTCGGTGATCGACCCGGAAAAAGATAAATTATTCTCTTACATAGGCATCTACTTATTGAACGACCGCTATCTAGCCCGCCCACAAAAGGATAAGGTCTACGAACTGCCACAAGAACGTTTCATGATCATCGCGATGGAAATCATGCGATTGGAAAAAACGGAGCACCGCCTGCAACTTATAAAAGAAGCATACTGGGCCATGTCCAATCTTTATATGACCGTTGCGACTCCTACACTCTCCAATGCAGGTAAAACACATGGACAGTTAAGCTCTTGCTTTATCGACGCAATTGAAGATTCCATTGACGGAATCTACCTATCAAACTACGATGCAGCAAAAGTATCTAAATTTGGCGGCGGTGTCGGTCTTTACGTCGGTAAGGTTCGCTCGCTTGGTTCTGATATCCGGGGCTTCTCTGGAAACAGTTCCGGCACGACTCCCTGGATTCGACTATTCAACCAGACAGCGGTAAGTGTCGATCAATTGGGTCAACGTAAAGGTGCCATCGCGATTTACTTGGATGTCTGGCATAAAGATATCATGAGCTTCCTCGATTTGAAGACACAAAACGGGGATGACAGATTAAAAGCCCATGATATTTTTACAGGTGTATGTATACCCGATTTATTCATGGAAGCTGTACGCGACAGAAAAGAATGGTATCTTTTCGATCCGCATACCGTTAAGCAAACCCTTGGATTTTCACTTGAAGATCTTTATGACGAGAAGAAAGGCGAAGGAAGCTTCAGGAATCATTATGCACTTGCTGTCGAGGCCGCAGAAAATGGCAGGCTTCCAAACTATAGTTTTGAAAAAATCAATGCGATGGACATCATGAAAAGCATCATGATTTCTCAATTAGAAGAAGGCGTACCGTATATGTTCTACCGTGATGAAGTGAATCGGAAGAATCCCAATAAACATAAAGGTATGATTTATTGTTCTAACCTTTGCACGGAGATTGCCCAAAACCTAAGCCCTTCGACGATCACGGATGAATATGAAACGGAAGATGGAGATGTTGTTGTCGTTCGTAAAAGCGGCGATTTCGTTGTCTGCAACCTTTCATCCATTAACTTGCCCCGGGCAGTGGGCAGCGATGTTTTGGAAAGATTGATTCCCATTCAGATCCGCATGCTGGATAATGTCATTGATGTAAATAATCTTCCTGTCAAACAAGCATCCATCTCGAACAAACGTTACCGGGCAATTGGTTTAGGAACGTTTGGATGGCATCATTTACTTGCCACGCAGAATATTTATTGGGAATCCGATGAGGCTGTTCACTATGCAGATGCTTTATACGAAAGGATCGCATACTTAACAATCAAGGCATCCAACGAATTGGCCAAGGAAAAAGGATCATACCCATATTTTGAAGGATCTGATTGGCATACAGGGGACTATTTCGAACTGCGTGACTATACAGATCAAAAATGGATGGATTTAAAAGCAGACGTGCAGGAACACGGGACCCGTAATGGCTATTTAATGGCCATTGCCCCGAATTCTTCGACAGCTAAAATCGGTAATTCCACGGATGGAATCGATCCTTTGTATGAAATTGAATTTTACGAAGAAAAGAAAAACTTCAAATTCAAGGTGACCGCGCCAGGCTTGACGCCAAATACGTATGAATATTATAAAAAGACGCGATTTAATTTGGACCAACTGGAAAGCATCAGGCAAAATGCAGCGCGCCAACGCCATATTGACCAAGCAATCAGCTTTAATCTGTATGTACACAATACAATCAAAGCGAAGGTCCTATTGGATATCCATTTAACGGCATGGGAAAGCGGATTGAAATCAACGTATTATGTTCGTTCGACTTCTTCCGAATATGACAATGCCTGCGAAAGCTGTTCAAGTTAACGAAAATCATAACCCAGTAATCTATTCTTAAAGGAGTTTTCACGAATGACCAATCATATCAAAAAGATTCGGATGCTCGAACCTACGCATCCAACCAAAGCAACCGGTGTTTTCAAAGGAGAAGCTTCAGGCTTCCTCCTTTGGAACGATATTCAGTATGAAAAATTCTATGATACCTATACACAGCTCATCAATAACTTTTGGAAGCCTTCGAGCGTGAACATGATTCAGGATAAAAAGCAGTGGGGCGAATTGGACGAAGATATCCAGGACGCTTTTCTCGATATCCTTACGATGATTGCTGGAATGGACAGTCTTCAAACGCCAACTTTAGTAGAAATCCTCCGGTACATTAAAGATCCGGCGGCAAAAGCTATCCTGGCCAACATGGCACAGCAGGAATCGATCCATAATGAATCTTATTCCTATATCCTTGCTTCCTTGATTCCTGTAGGCAAGCAAAAACAGCTTTTCGACCGCATTAAAGAACATCCTGAAGTGATTAAGCGTAACCAACCGATCGTTGATGCTTATCAAACGTTCGTGGACGATCCCAGCCCTCAGCATTTATTCGAGGCACTGATCCATTCAACGAACCTTGAAGGGATATATTTCTATCTGGCTTTCGCCTTTTATTATAATTTAGGACGACAAAATTTAATGACTGGTTCCGCTACGATGATATCCTATATTCATCGCGATGAAATGGTCCATTTCGATTTCATTGGAATGCTCGTTCAAATCTTGATGTATGAATATCCTGAGTTAAATAATGAAGAAAACACGAAGTTCATCTATAAAACGATTGAAAAAGCAGTCGAACTCGAAAAAGAATGGTCTGAATATATGCTCGAAGATATCCAAACCAAAGCCGATCTCGATTTGGAAGAATTCAATGAGTACATCGAATATATCGCCAACAAACGGTTACGTATGCTAGGCCTTGAAAATTTGTATAAAGAGTATGGCGAGAATCCGATGCCATGGATCAAAACGTTCGATGATGAATCCATCGGACTTACCAAAACCGATTTCTTCGAACAGAAGTCAAGGACATACAGTCAAGTAAATGCCAGTAATGGGTTCGATGAGCTGTAAAGTTGCCATTGTCTATCATTCTGCCGGCGGCAATACAAAAGCGCTTGCTGAAGCTCTTGCTTCCCTTTTACCTGAAGCTGGACTATATCGAATGAATGAATTCGACATACGCACATTGCCGGATTACGATGCATTGATCGTCGGCACCTATACCTGGGGCAATGGGGAGCTTCCTGCTAAATCAGCAGCCTTTTATAAAGAATTGGAACAGTTGCCTATTGCTCATCTGAAAACGGGAGTCTTCGGCACTGGTGAAACCAACTATCATCATTTTTGTGGGGCGGTCGATCATTTCCGGGACATGTTATTTGCCAAGAGCCAGTTATTGGTGACATTGAAGATAGAACAGATGTATCAAGAATCGGACTTGCCCAGACTTCAAAAGTTCGCCTCGCTTTTCCAGGACTGACTGAAAGGGGATATGCGTTTTCGCATATCCCCTTTCAGTGTTTTTTAAAAAAACTTGGCTCCCTCATCGTAGCAGCGGTAAGCATGAAGTATAATGGAAGAAAAAAAAGGAGATAATATCCAATGACTGAAGATATAACCCAGTTCCTGCCTATCCTTTTTATGCTTGTGTTTGTCGCATTCATTATATTCATCGTGTTTTTCCTGGCAGGACATTTTAATCGTTCTAAACGGATCGAAGAAAAATTGGACAAAGCATTAAAGGAAATGGCCGAGAAAAAGGAAAAATAAAAAGACTCCAAAATCGGAGTCTTTTTTTTATATGCGTTCAATTATTTTTGAACGTTAGCTGCTTGTGGTCCACGAGCGCCTTGCTCGATTTCGAAAGAAACTTCTTGGCCTTCTTCAAGCGTTTTGAAGCCTTCGCCTTGGATAGCTGAGAAATGTACGAATACATCGTCTTGGCCTTCAACTTCGATGAAACCGAAACCTTTTTCTGCGTTAAACCATTTTACTTTACCTTGTACCATGATAGTTCCTCCTGTGTTTGGAAAAATCCATTTTATTACTATTTTTGGTTCTGGATAATGTTTCAAGAGGAATCCTATTACAGTAAATCCTTCTATCAAACTTATTCCGAACAAAAATAATTACTTATATTATATCATGGGAATTCCTAAAAAAACAAGATTATCACAGTAAATCAACCGACAAATTATCCTAAAATTCTACATATTCCTCTTCTTGCTTTGTCGGAAGCCTTCGTCCAATAAGTAGCGCTCCGCCTCTACTGGACTCTCGAAACACTCCTCAAGGTTCGAGCCTGAATACACATTCCATAGCAGGTCTTCCCTTTCAAGTGTAAGCTCTTGCTTTTCAGGGCCAATCCATGTCCCTTCCAACCTAGCGAACTCGTTTTCCTCTTCTTCGAATTCAACCGGAGGTTCAGATAGGTAATCGACGCTTTTTTGGATCAATTCTTTTAATTCCGCTTCATTATAGTCACGAATATTGATAAAACCTTTACGGTCAGTGTCTTTTTTTCTCATATGCCCTGCGTAAACGAATCCATTTCCATTGGGATGCAAGTGCTGAACGACGATCTTTTTCTCCTGGACACTATCTGGATAATGAAAGTTCACACGTCCCAATGAAACATCTTTTCGCTGTAATTCCGGAAAAGTTTCAATGATGCTCAATTTTTCTTCAAATGTTAACAAATTTCTTCCTCATTTCATTAGTTCATATTGTTTGTCGATTATAACACAGACTGATTAGAAACAATAATCTCCCTCTTCCATTATAATGTAATGAAAGGGAGTGATAAGATTTGATCATGAAAATTCGGGATTTGGACTCCGATTATGGCCAGCAGCTTTTTAAACTTCAGAAAGAGGCCTATAAGGTGGAAGCGGATATGATCGGTTTTGCCCATATTCCTCCTCTATTGGAAACATATGAATAATTCATTCCTTGTCATGAAACGTTTTTATGCTACTTAAAGGGTGATGCCTTAGCGGGTGCAGTATCTTTTCAAAAGAAAATGGTCAAATGCTGATTTGCAGAATGGTCGTCCACCCTGATTATTTTCGGCAGGGTATCGCGGATGCACTGTTGCATGCTCTTCAATTACAAGGCGACTGGGAAAAGATATCCGTTTCAACCGGTAAAATGAACCTGCCTGCACGGAACCTTTACGAAAAAAACGGCTTCACACATAAAGAAGACATAGAAGCCTCACCTCACTTTTTTCATAAGCATATTCGAGAAAAAGCTTTCATTTTATGTAGGTCACTATAAAAAGCATAAGAAATGAAATGACAATGATTACGGCAACCCATAGCCAGGCTAATGTCATATTCCCAGAGTCCATGGCGATATATATCGCAGTCGGTATGGTTTGTGTCTGTCCGGGAATGTTTCCGGCAAACATGAGTGTCGCTCCGAATTCCCCCAACGCACGAGCAGAACTCAAGATGGCACCTGTGACGATGGATTTCACCGCCAATGGAAGGGATACATTCAGGAACAATCTCCACTCGCCGGCCCCGTCAACTCTTGCTGCATTTTCGATTTCTTCATCTATACCTTCAAAGCCAGTTTTAGCGGATTGGTACATAAGCGGAAACGCTACTACGGTAGATGCAACTACCGCTGCCCACCACGTGAACATCAGGGGCTGATCAAAAACCCTTTCAATGAATTGTCCCGGCACTCCACTCTTGCCAAAAATCACAATCAATAAAAACCCAACGACGGAAGGCGGCAAAACAAGCGGCAATAAAAACGCTGTTTCCAACAGGACCCTTCCCCTGAACTGCTTTTTAGCCATCATTCGCGCCATGATAATTCCTAAAATGAAAACAAGGATACCCGATAGTCCCGCTACTTGTATCGATAGCCTGACTGGTGACCAAAAATCCCCTGTCATGATACTATCCGCACATCACTGTTAAATATCGGCCTATGCAGGTCCTTGTTCGGCATCATTACCCAAACGGCTTTTTTTTCATTAAAGGCAGATTTCATTTCATTTTCTCCCTTTCTTTTTAAAATAACATTTAAGTTTATTTTTCTTGACATCTTGCTGACACAAAGAAACGTTAAAGTAAGAGTATCACAAATATAAAAATAATTTCATTCCAATAAACTTGAAAACTTTGAAGGAGTCGATTTTAATGGTAACAATTTATACTACTCCAAGCAGTCTAGCCTGTCGTAAAGCAAAAGCTTGGCTAAAGAAGAACGAAATTTCCTTTAATGAACGCAACCTATATTCCCAACCTCTTTCTATAGAAGAAATAAAAGAGATTTTACGTAAAACGGAAGGCGGGACAGATGAAATCATCTCAACCCGTTCCAAAAAATTCAAAAGCCTGAATATCGATATAAATAATACACCACTTAATGATCTATGCAAGCTTATCCAAGATAACCCGGATTTACTTCGCCGGCCAATCATTTTCGACCATAAGAACTTGCATGCAGGATATAATGAAGAAGAAATGGGACGTTTCCTTCCAAGGAAGGTCCGTCATGTACAATTATGGCGTGCAATCAGCCAATTGGCTTAATAGTTAGCGTCACGCATAATAAGAGGGTTGTCCATTACATCGGACAACCCTTTTTTATACCTGATCCGCTTTCTCTATGACAATCGTGAAGGTGGTGCCTTGTTCATCGCTATCCTTAAGCACTAGATCACCCTTTTGCGCTTTTGCGAGCATCTTACTGAATGGCAGTCCCAAACCTAAACCACGTACCTTCAACTTTTTGTTTTCACCTCGATAAAATGGTTCGAACACAAATTGTTGTTCATGTTTTGGGATCCCCCGGCCACTGTCCAGTACATCAAGGCAGATTCGTTCTTCATCCTTTTCATAAAGGTGAATCGCTATTTTCCCTTTGCCATCAAGTGCATGTCTGGCATTATTCAAAAGGTTAATGACGATTTGCTGCATCCGCAATGAATCAATTTGACCAAAGACCGGTTCATCAGGAACTTTTATCTCAAGAGCGAACGCTTGATCATCATCCTGGGTCACCTGCCAGCGATAGGCGATTTCCTTGATGAATATATTGATATTCTCTTTTTGCAGTCGAATTTTAAAAGCACCTGCCGATATGGCATTATAATTGAGTAAATCCTCTATCATACCTTGTAAACGTTGAGTTTCCTTTAAGGAAATATCGAGGAATTCCTTACTTTGCTCTCCCTTGACGACATCATCCTTAACCGCTTGTATCAGTCCGCTAATGGAAGTGACTGGCGTTTTCAAATCATGGGTTACGCCTGCAAGCAATTCCGCCCGTAACTTCTCCATGACCTTCAATCGATTGGTCATTTCCTTAAATGATTCTATCAGTTCATAAATTTCTTCTTCCTTGATCTCCTCTTCCTCTTTGAAATGGATATCATAGTTGCCTTCACGAACCTGGACAGCGGCGTTAGCTACGTCCTGGATGGGACGTGAAATCTGCCTGGAAAGAAAATAAATGACCCCCGTTCCCAGAATCAGTAGGCCTCCAATCATGATCGCCAACAAGCCATGATCTTGGTTGATTTCCTTCAACGCCCCTTCTTCCTGTGCAATGACCACCCAGCCTCTCGTCTCATCATTAAACGTAATGGGGGATTTGACGACATATACTTTGTTGTCGGAAATCTTGACCTTCTGGATTAACTCCGTATTTTTCATGATGACGTCCGGGAGTTTATTTTCATCCGGATCTATATACAATTGTGGCATCGTATATATGATGGTGGCATCGGGATCGACGATATAGATGATTGGCTGTTGGTTCAGATGAAGGATTTTCTCCCTTTCCTCTACAATTTCCGAAAGGATCGGGCCAACGACAATCTGACCATTTTCCTTAATCGCCCGATCGGATGTTTCATCAGCTAAGTACTTAAGAAGGCTAAGCCTATATTCCAAAGCCGTTTTTTCCATCCACCATAAGGAAAAAACAGACAATAAGATCAAACCGGAAATCAAGGTCAATACGTATCTCTTAGTCCAATAGCGTTGTAAAGTGGTTCTTTTTTTAGTTTTCATAGACACTCAATTGATACCCCAATCCACGCAATGTTTTTATTTCCCCCTCAGTTACAGGCCATGCATCTATCGCCTTCCTGATCCGTTTGATCGCCAGGTCCACCGCCCGGTCACTGCCGTCATAATCCATGCCCCACACTTGGTCGAGCAGCTGTTCTCTCGTGAAAATTTGATTAGGGTGCTTAGCGAAAAAAACGAGCAGCGACAAATCACGCGGCGTCAAGTTTATCTCTTCCCCATTCAAATGCACCATATAAGACAGATCATCGATGGTTAAACTCCCAAACTCATGTACATGACCATCTTCCGTAACAACCGATGAGGATCTTCTTAAAACGGCATGCACCCGGGCCACGACTTCTTCGGCAACGAAGGGTTTGGAGATGTAATCATCCGCACCTGACTTAAATCCCGATAATCTGTAATCGACATCTGTCAGTGCAGTCAGCATGATAACCGGACATGTATCGTCCTCCCGAATTTCCTTCAATATATCCCAGCCTTCCTTACCCGGCAGCATGACATCAAGCAGGACAAGCTCTGGTTTCGTTTCTTCAAACACTGGAATGGCCTTTAGCCCATCGTAAACTTGGACTACATCAAAACCTTCCCGCTCCAAATATGCTTTCAATACCATCGATATGGCGATTTCATCTTCTACTACAAGAATTTTCTTCATTTATGGATTCCTCCTTCCTGAATTATAGTGGAATCATTTTGTATATGCTAACCAATAAAACTCAAAGCATTTTCCCTCAATCTTACCCTTTTTATGTGTCAGGATTATGTTCGCAGTAAAATTAACCGATGTTTTCACTTAGCTAATTATGTGCAAGTGATCTCGATTCATTTTAACAGGAATGCTGCTAAATGGTCGTAAAAATCATACAGGAAAAACTATGATCTTCTTATTGAACTTTTAAGAGGCTGGCTCTATACTGAGCCAGCCCTTTTCAATTACAAGTCTCGTGTGGATTGGGACAGCCCGCTTCCTGTCTTTCCACTTGGATCGTGCTATGTTCGATCCCAAACCGATCGTGAAGTAGTTTTTGCGCTTCTGCCAATACTGAATCGTGATTACCGCTCTCATCTATGACAACATGGCAGCTCATTGTCAAAAAACCAGAGGTGATCGTCCAGATATGGAGATCATGGACATCGGATACTCCGACCAACCCCATCAAGGATGCTTTCACTTCATCCATATCGACTTGGTCTGGTGTGCCCTCCATCAAGATATGAAAAGAATCCCTCACTACCCTAAAACCGCTGATAATAATTAAAATCGCGACTATGACGCTCGCAATCGGATCTGCAATTCCCCAATCGAAAAAATAAATCAAGAGGGCGGCCGCAATGGCACCCACAGATCCAAGCATATCACCAATAACATGTAAAAAAGCACTCCGTACATTCAGATTGTCTTCCTTATCTCCGCTCATTAAAATCCAGGCCGCAATGATATTAACAAGTAAGCCGATGATTGAAATCATCAGCATTCCCAAGCTTTGCACCTCAGGGGGATCCAGGAACCTCTTAATTGCCTCTACAAAAATGAATACGGATATGACGATCAAGGTCAATCCATTCAAACAAGCAGTAATGATTTCAAACCGTTTATATCCAAACGATTTGGAAGATGTCGCTTTTCTCTCCCCCAACCTTATCGCTGTATAACTAAGTCCTAAAGCTGCCGCATCGCTAAGCATGTGACCTGCATCCGACAGTAAAGCCAAACTATTTGTCAAGAAACCACCAATGACCTCGACTATCATAAAAGTGGAGATTAATAAGAAAGATGCCAACAATGCTTTTTTATTATTAGAATGGTGGTGTCCGTGCCCATGATCATGGGAGTGACCATGATGATGTCCCATGCCATCCCTCCTCTCGGATTTGAAACTTATATATAGTATGGGATAAATCCAGAATGGTTTCAAATGATTCATTTCCAGGATTCGATGGAAGAAAAAGGGTGATGAAAACTAGCAGGACGAGACGTTGTTCGAAAAACCAAAATTCTGCCTTCAACCATTACAAAGTAAAAATAAACGCTACAGACCTTTCCTGCAGCGTTTTTCCCGTTTATCTATCCTCTTGCATCGTATCATCGACAATGGCGTACAGATCCTTATTAAACAATTCATCATTACAGACAAGACTATGCCGTTCCATCTCTTCCTGCTCTTGACTTACCTGTTCCAGTTCCTTTTCCTTCATAACGTACCTCCAGCATCATGATGTTTGCCTATTATCGTATCCACAGGCATGTACCTTTATGCTCAACATTTTCCCATACTTCCTCATTTATAAACGTATTAGGCCTGCTGCCCGCCATGGAAGGCACGTATAATGAATTCATGCTCTGGAACTTGTAAACTTTGATACGATAACAGGAACGATGTATTATCATAGGCGACTTTTTCAAGCTTTACCTGTATACCGTTATTTTCAATCGTAACAATGGCATAAGGAGCAATTGGTTCACCATTGCAGCCAAGAGAACCAGGGTTCAGGAATATCGTTCGGTCATTTTTAAAGAGGTGGATAGGATGATGATGTCCAAACCCTATTAAATCGTGATGCTGATCTTTGAAAAGCATTTCTAAGTTATTTAAATTCGGTTCAACTATTTTACTAAATGGATTTTGGCTTATGTGCTCATCCAATTTCTTCGATTCCATGTGATAATGGGTGAAGTAAACGGAGTGATCATTAATGATATGATGTATGGTTCGAGGCAATTTTCCCAATTCATTTATGAATTTCCGCTGCATCCTTTCAGCTATCCATTCATGATGCTCCTTTACATGAATATGACCGTCCGGATGCGGCTCCCCGTTAATGATGGCCAGAACAGCTTCATCATGATTTCCAGTTATCATCGATAAATCATTTCTTGAAAATAAAAGTTCAAGGACTTCATTTGTATCAGGGCCAATCCCGACCATATCTCCCAAACAATAGAGACGATCTATATCTTCCCTTTGATCAATATCCCTAAGAACGGCTTTTAACGCTGAAGCATTTCCATGCACATCCGTTATAATGGCAACTTTCATGACTTAGTTCAGCTCCCTTCCCCCACAATCCACATGGTATATTATAACATTTAAAACGAAATCAAAAAAATATTCGGGCTTATTTCCCCTTATTGCGCACGCCCATTTTTTATGAATAAGCAAACACTTCGGCCTAGAATACATAGTATGAAGTATTCCCGGTAAAGATGTTTTGCTAGGTATGTAATTCATAATATGTATTGAGGAGGAAATCAAATGGGTGGACATTGTAACGATCGTTGCGACGACGGCTTTGGCGGTTTCGATAACGGATTTGCATTGCTGATTGTATTATTCATCTTGTTGATCATCATCGGAAGCAGTTGGGGATTCGGCGGCGGCTTCGGTGGATGCTGCTAATAATGACATAAATCAAAAAGGCGCCTGATCAAGGCGCCTTCTTTGTTATGAATTGACTTTTAGTTTTTGTCTTTGCTTTTGTTTTTGAGTCTTCATAATGAACCAAATGATTATAAGTGCGATTGGGATAAGCAAGAAATTCGCATATTGTGAAAAGATGGCTCCTGCCTGCTCCCATCTCGGTCCTAACTTATACCCTAGATAAACATAAACGCTAGTAACAGGAAGCATCGCCATATAGGTATATAAAATGAATTTCCAAATACTCATTTTCAATATCCCGCATGGCAGCGAAACGGCGGTACGAATTCCTGGTACAAACCGTCCAAAAAAGGCAATTCCCCCACCAAACCTTTCAAAGAATCGGTCAGCCTTATTCAACTGCTCATCTTTGATCAAAAAGTATTTCCCGAACTTTAATACAAGCGGTCTCCCGCCATACTTGCCTAAAGCATAAAGCGTCAATGGGCCCGTTACCCCACCAAACGAACCGGCAAGAATAGTCAAGTATAAATTCATATCACCTTGATAAACCCAGTATCCAGCTAGTGGCAAAACTATTTCAGCAGGAATGAATTCAAAAGTCAAAGCTAACAACACACCGAAATAGGATAAAGATTTAAAAGCTTCAATCATATCCATTATTAAAGTTTCCATTGAGGTTTCCCCTTTTCCAACTTTTATTACATATAAAAGGCGTGCTCCCAGATTGATTCTGGGCACCCCTTGATTTCAAAAAGGACATTCTCCATTGTATCACAAGTTCAATCACATTTTTCCAAAATGTTATCCTAAAACAATGTACCTTATGGAGTCCATTTTATGTTATCGGGCTATTCACATAAGATTTCAGATTGTATGAAGAATGATCATATAATTTCAGATGGTCCAGAAATGAAAAAAGCTTGAGGACGAATTTACCTCAAGCTTTCGGTAGTTTACCAAGGAATAAACCCATGAACTAATGACAAGATGGGCCCCTCCGCTCTCAAATCATAAAAGGGGCAGAGAGCCTGCTCAATCCATCCCCCATTTGTTTTTTCGCATCTTTCATCATGCCATCAAGTAATTCCTTAACAGTGGGTATATCGTCAATCAATCCGGCTACCTGGCCGCTGTTCATGAATCCATTGTTAACATCCCCGTTCATCGCCCCATTAATATGATGGACTTCAGAGGTCATTTCACGATAATTCACAGGAGATAGTCCCTGTTTTTCCAAACCCAGGACCTTCTCGGTATATGGATCCTTCAATACTCTTCTGACCTGGCCAAATGTTCTTCCCAAAATTACCGTATCATTGCCCATCGCTTCGATTAGTTTCTGCTTATATGACGGATGGAACGGCGCTTCTTGTGTAGCGATCAGCCTGGTTCCTAATTGGACTCCTGAAGCCCCCAGCATCAATGCAGCTGCCAAACCCTGCCCATTGCCTATTCCGCCAGCTGCCAAAACTGGAAGCGTCACATGCTTGCTGATTTGCGGAATGAGTGTAAAGGTCGTCATTTCCAGGTTCGAATTGATGCCGGCAGCTTCAAACCCTTCTGCGACCAACACATCAGCCCCTGCAGCTTGCGCTTTTTGCGCGTGCTTGACCGACGCAACGATGGCGATCACTTTTACATTCTTTTTTTGAAATAATGGAATGAAAGGGGCAGGATTTCCTGCAGATAAGGAAACTACAGGTATATCATGCTTCAGGACAAGATTCACTAACTCATCAGTATATGGACTAACGTTTATTGGAATGTTCAACGCAAAATTGTTATTGGTTTTATCTTTGGTTTCGAGAATGATTGCTTCTACCTGTTCAGGATTCATGGTACCGCACCCTATTGTCCCAAGTCCCCCTGCATTGGATACTGCAGCCGCAAGACTTGCATTGCTTATATTCCCCATGCCGCCTTGTATAATAGGATATTTTATCGCAAAAAGTTCACAAATATATTTCACTTTCATCCCTCCCTGTCAATTTAATGTTATACTATATTCATTAGAAAAACAATTCTGACTTTTCAAAAGGAGCGAGACTATGATTATACCGTATAATAATAAAAAACCATCCATTGATGATACTGTTTTCGTGGCACCTGGCGCTCATTTAATCGGTGATATTGCGATTGGGAAAGACTCTACCATTTGGTTTAATGCCGTACTCCGCGGTGATGAAGATTCAATTACAATAGGTGAAAAATGCAGTATACAAGATAACTCGACCATTCATTTATTTGAAGGATGCCCGGTTGTCATTGAAGACGAAGTGACGGTTGGTCACAATGTTATCCTGCATGGCTGTAAAATAGGCAAACGATCCATTATTGGAATGGGTTCAACGATATTGGATAATGTAGAGATCGGCGAAGAGTGCATCATCGGAGCGAATACATTGATTTCCTCTGGCAAAATCATACCCCCACGTTCACTGGTTATTGGTTCCCCGGGGAAAGTGGTCCGCAGATTGAATAATAAAGATCTTGAATTGATCCAACTTTCTATCGATACATATGTTCAAAAAGGGAAAGACTTCAAAGGGATACTTGATTAATTATTGCAGAAGTCGAAAATGATAATGTGAAAAGAGCTTCTGCAAGTCGTCATTAGCGACTGGCTGAAGCTCTTTTTCACTTAATGATAAGTGGATGATCCTTGGCATCATAGGTTTCGTCTTTCCGGCATAAATCATTATTTTCCTGAAATACGCTTTCAAAGAAACGGCTTGCTGGTTCAGCCAAGACTTGATAATACTGGCTAAATAAAAGAGCAGCATGATTCCCATTCCACTTTGAAGGCAGAAGTTCCTTTGGCAGGCCCGGATCGATAAATAAAAACTTACGGTATTCATGCACCAAGTTCGTTCGTTCCACAAAACAATCGGCATCGGACATTTCGCCCCTGTTAATGATGCTTTGATGAACGATGAATTGTTTGCTGTATTTCTCGATGAATTCTTCATATTTATTTTCAATCTCTTCCAAATGCCAGCTTTTCTCTACAAGCGATTGGTTTTCTTTTGGACCTTTGTACTCCGATATGAAAAAATCAACATATTCATTGATGTCATATTTCTCTATCAAGCGATTGATTTGTTTCTCCAAATCATTAGGGGAAATCCAGCAACCACTTGAAAAACTGCCAAACCCGCTCCATAATAATTCTTTACGGAGATCATCCCGTAATTGCCGCTTATCTTCAGGGATCGTATACATTAAGATACGCCATTTACCGTCCCATTCATTCGGTTTCATCTTATATATGCGATTGGCCGCTTCATCCATTCTCTGCACACCGCGATCAGTCAAAAAGTAATAGCTTTTATTTCCCTGCTTCTCTGACTGAATCCATCCTTGCTTGACCATTCGTGAAACGGCTACACGTACGCCCTGCTCATTATGACCGAATTCCTTCAATAAACGAATTAAACTGCCTATCCAGATTTTATTTCCATAGTTACGGATATAATCGCCGTATATCGTGAAAATCATGGATTGAGTGTTAGTACCTATCTTTCTCACCTCGCCCTTACATTGTTACTATTTTCACACGGAAGACATAATAATTATTATATCTTTTTAAAAAGAAAGCGCAATATTATTCACCAGTAAATCGTGCTTTTCTCCGTTCACTAAATGCTAGGAGTGCTTCCAATCTGTCTTGAGTCGGGATGGTCAATTCATAGGCCTTTCCCTCTATGGCCATTCCGGTTTGCAAGTCCGTATTCAGTCCTTGGTCAATCGCATATTTGGCTTGTTTGACTGCAATCGGCCCATTTTTCATGATATTGGCTGCCAATTCCTCACAGGCTGACATAAGTTGATCCCTTGGCACGACCCTCAAAAGGATCCCTAATTGACATGCCTCTTCTGCAGTCAGTTTTTTAGCGGTGAAGATCAATTCCTTCGCTTTCATTTCCCCAATCAATCTCGGCAGCCGCTGTGTACCGCCTGCCCCAGGAATAATGGCCCAGCTAGTTTCTGTGAGCCCCAAAGAAACACCTTCGGCAGCAATTGCAAAGTCACATGAAAGCAGCCATTCAAATCCTCCCCCCAATGCATATCCATTGACGGCAGCTATCGTTGGCTGCGGAAGCCCTGCGATACTATTAAAAACATCGCGAATCGCTTTAACGTTCCTTCTTACTTCCGCATCATTCAAAGACTTCCTTTCTTTCAAATCCGCTCCCGCACTGAAGGCCTTTTCCCCTGCACCGGTGAAAATGACGACACGGATATCGCCGTCATAATAAACTGCATCGATGACTTCCTGCAGTTCACAAAGTGTCTCATAGTCGAAGCAGTTCAATACGTCGGGCCGATTCACTGTTACATAGCCGATTTGATTTATCACTTTATATATAACCTTGGACATGAGTCTCCTCCCCCTTAAAAAAAATGACCCTTATGCAGATAAATCTAATAAGGGCCGGCCCCACCATCAATCTTTTTCAATATTTTCTATAATGGCTGAAATGCCTTGGCCAACGCCTACACACATCGTCGCAAGACCATAGCGGACATTCCGCTTTTTCATTTCGTGGACGAGCGTTGTTAAAATACGCGCCCCGCTTGCACCGAGCGGATGGCCAAACGCTATTGCCCCGCCGTTGACATTCACTTTCTCCTGATCCAATTTCAATTGGCGGATGCACTCCAAGGATTGGGAAGCGAATGCTTCATTCAATTCCACTAGCCCGATGTCTTCAATGGTCAAGCTTGCCCTCTCCAATGCTTTTTTAGTGGCATGAATCGGGCCAAGGCCCATAATGGACGGTTCTAAGCCCGCTACCGCCCCTACAACATATTTGGCCAGAGGTTTCAATCCAAGCTCCCGTGCCTTTTCTGCACTCATCAAAAGTAATGCCGAGGCTCCATCATTTACGCCTGAAGCATTACCGGCCGTTATAGTGCCGTCTTTAAAGATCGGTTTGAGTTTTTCCAACTTTTCGATGGTCGTGTCAGGACGAGGGTGTTCATCCTTCTCGACAATGACTTCATTCCCTTTACGATCCGTATATCGAACAGGTACGATTTCATTAATGAAACGCTCATTTTCCACTGCTTTTTTCGCTTTTTGCTGGCTTTGATACGCGAATTGATCTTGGTCCTCCCTTGAAACCGAAAAACGCCGGGCAACGTTTTCAGCCGTTTGAGGCATCGAATCCGTGCCATACATTTCTTTAAGTTTCTCATTCGTGAAGCGCCATCCGATCGTTGTATCCTGAAGCTCCATTGAACCCCGCGGAAATTCACTCTCAGGTTTGGCCATGACGTACGGCGCCCTTGTCATGCTTTCGGTACCGCCTGCGATATAAATATCGCCTTCACCTACAGCAATGGAGCGTGCAGCATACATGACGGCATCCAGTCCTGATCCACACAAACGATTTATTGTCGTTCCAGCCACGTTCACCGGAAGACCAGCTAAAAGGGCGGACATCCTGGCCACATCGCGATTATCCTCTCCTGCTTGATTTGCATTTCCGAAGATGACATCTTCAATTTGATCTGGCGGCAGCTCTGGATTGCGATCGGTCAGCGCCTTGATTACAATTGCACCGAGGTCATCCGGGCGAACGCTTTTCAAAGCGCCTTTATATCTTCCGATTGGTGTTCTCACAGCATCGATAATCACAACATCCTTCATTTCCTCACCAGCTCGCCATCTTTTGTATAATCGTACACACCTTTACCTGACTTTCTGCCGAGCCTGCCAGCTTTAACATACTGTTCAAGGAGCGGGGCCGGGCGGTATTTCTCACCAAGTTTACTATGTAAGTATTTTAAATTATTCAAACGGGCATCCAATCCCACCAAATCACCTAGCTCAAATGGTCCCATTGGGTAATTCAGCCCTAACTTTATTGCCTTATCGATTTCTTCTGGTGTTCCTAAACCTTCTTGAAGCATATAGAACGCTTCATTACCTACCAAACAGCTGATCCTGCTGGTAACAAACCCAGGGAATTCATTTATGACCACGGTTTCTTTTCCCATTTTTCCGGCTACCTCTTTTATTAAGGCTGCCGTTTCATCGCTGGTTTCTAGACCACGTACAATTTCAACGAGTGGCATCTTTTGTACAGGATTGAAAAAATGCATGGCAATCGTTCTTTCGGGACGCTTTCCATAAGAACCAATTTCCGTAGGGCTCATCGTGGAAGTATTGGTTGCAAAGTAACAGTCTTCTTTTGCATGGACTTCAATCGTTTCGAAGACTGCCCTCTTAATTTCCGCCTTTTCCGGAACTGCCTCTATGATCAAGTCGGCATATGCTGCTGATTCTTTCAAATTGGAAGAATAGGAAAATCTGCTTTTTGCGGCTGCCGCTTCTTCCTGGGTGATTTTTTGGTAGCGCACACCCTTCTCAAAAATGGAATCGATCTCTTTTCTTGCACTTTCCAAAGCATCCTGATTCACATCCACCAGTACTACATTAAAGCCGCCTGTGGCTCCTACATAAGCTATTCCCCTGCCCATGACACCAGATCCGACAATCACTAAATTTCTAATCATTCGTTCATTCCTCCTTCAAAAATAAATAGGGGCTGGCTACGATGAACCAGATCAGCATTCATCCATACCTGAATTACTTTTCCGACATACCGTTCAGCCAGCCGCCTATTTTATGTTTTATTAAATTCCAAAGGGATTTAAGGGACGGCTTCCATGATAGGAAATGATGCTTTTCGTTTCTGTATAAAGATCAAGTGTCTCAATACAAAGTTCCCGGCCGAATCCTGACTGTTTATACCCTCCGAAAGGTGTTCCAGGAAATGCGGAGAATGGGCAATTTACCATGACGATTCCCGCTTCTATTTGATTGGCCACTCTAGTCGCACGCCCGCCATCTTTTGTCCATAGAGCTGAACCTAAACCGAATTCCGTATCATTTGCGAGTCTCACAGCTTCTTTTTCATCTTTGAATTTCATTATGACAACAACCGGTCCGAATATTTCCTCTTTCACTACATCCATTTCATGATTGACATTCGCTATCACCGTCGGCTCATACCAATAACCGTTTTCGAAACCTTCAATTACCGCTGGCTTTCCTCCTGTCAGGATTTTCGCTCCGTCAGTAATGGCAGATTGTACATAATTGTCGATTACATCCAATTGCCCTTGATCTATGACTGCACCGACGTGTGTTTCTTTGTCGAGAGGATTGCCCAATTTCAATTTTTTCGTTTTTTCTACGAATCTGGCAACGAACTCATCATATATGTCTTCGTGAACGTATAAACGGGATCTAGCTTCGCAAGACTGTCCAGTATTGTAGAAAATGCCATATAATGATCCATCGATAGCTGCTTCAAGGTCCGCATCTTCGAAGACAATATTAGGTGACTTACCGCCAAGCTCCAATGTCACCCTTTTTAATGTCTGTGATGCTTTGCCCATGAGATCCCTGCCAATTGGCGTAGAGCCCGTGAAGGCCACCTTATTCACTTTCGGATGCTCGACAAGATAATTCCCTACGTCCGATCCAGGCCCTGGAATGATATTGACCACGCCTGAAGGAACACCAGCTTCTAAACAGATTTCCCCTAATACAATGGCAGTCAGCGGCGTTAACGAAGCTGGCTTGACAATGACTGAACAGCCAACTGCGATTGCAGGTGCAATTTTCCACGCTGCCATCATCATAGGGTAATTCCAAGGGATGATTTGAGCACAAACACCTACTGGCTCTTTTTCCGTATAGTTATGGAATTGACCAGGAACATTATTGACAGATCCGCGGTGTGCAACTAAAGCGCCTGCATAAAACTCGAAATCTTCAATTGCCTGCATGACTTGGCCTTGCGCTGCAGAAATGGATTTGCCGCTGTTCAGGACTTCCAATTCAACCAATTCATTGAAGCGTGAACGCATGATTGCAGCAATTTTGTTCAATACACGAGACCGTTTATTGATCGGAGTTTTCTTCCATTTACCATTATCAAATGCTTCACGAGCAGCTTGAACAGCTCTTTCTGCATCTTCCTTAGTGGCTTTTGCAACCTTGGCAATGATTTCACCAGTCGCAGGATTGTACGCATCAATCGTGGATCCATTAGAGCTTTCCACTCTTTCTCCATTAATGATCAGGTGGTAATAATCACGTTTCGTTTCCGCCTTTTCAAATGCTGACTCTTGAACTCTTACCATGTACTCCCACTCCCTTTTCTATATTACTTGCCTATGAATTGAGCCTTCCTTTTTTCAATGAATGCTGCCACACCTTCTGCATAATCCTTCGTTAAGCCAGCGATCCGCTGACCCTCCGCTTCTTCTTTTAAGTATTCTTCCAATGAAAGGTGATAGGATGCCTCTAAGTATCTTTTGATTAAGCCGATTGCTTTCGTTGGTTTGTTTGTGAGATTCTCTGCAAAGGCTTTCAATTCCTCGTCCCATGCTTCCACACTGATCACTTTTGTAGCGATCCCGATATTTTTCGCCTCGCTAGCCGTAACCTTTTCCCCTAATAATGATAATTCCAAGGCTTTCGCATGACCGACAATCCGCGAAAGGTAATACAGATTTCCTGAATCAGGAATCAATCCGATATTGACAAAGGCATTTATAAAACTGGCTTTTTCAGAAACAAGCCGGAAATCGCATGCTAGTGCAAGGCTGAAACCGGCCCCTGCAGCCACCCCATTGACCGCTGCGATGATCGGTTTTTCACAGCTTGCTATTTGCTGCATCATTGGACCGTAATTTTCACGCAGCAATTGACCTAAATTCATGCTATCATCCAAATCCGATAAATCTTGTCCCGAGCAAAAGGCCCTGCCTTCCCCTGTGATGATAATGGCCCGCACTTCATCGGACCCCGCAGATGTTTTGATCGCTTTTTGTATTTCTTTATTCATTTGGGAAGTAAAGGCATTAAGTTTATCAGGACGGTTCAAAGTAAGCCAAGCCACTCCGTTTTCAACCCTATAAGTGATCGTTTCGAACATAGAGCACTCCTTATCCGCCTGTGAATTTAGGCTTTCTTTTTTCAACAAATGCTTTCATTCCTTCTTTTTGGTCTTCTGATGCAAAAAGAATATAGAAGTTCTTTCGTTCAAATTGCATACCCTCATATAAGGGAAGATCAACAGCTTTATTGACGGATTCTTTAATCAGCCTTACAGCTAACGGAGGTTGCTTTGCTATCTTTCTAGCAAAATCAATCGATTCTTCCATTAACAATTCAGGAGCAACGATCTTATTGATGAAACCGTATTGCAAAGCTGTCTTAGCATTGATCCTTTCAGCCGACAATATCCATTCAAGCGCCTTCATTTTGCCTACCAATTTCGTCAGCCTCTGCGTTCCGCCTGCACCAGGCATGACTCCAAGAGTCACTTCCGGAAAGGAAAACTGGGTGTCGCTGGCGGCAATCAAGAAATCGCAGGATAAAGCAAGTTCAAAACCACCACCGAATACAAAACTTTTCACCGCACCAATCACAGGCTTCTTAACTAGGCTAATTCGATCCCAATCGGCAAATTGGTTCGTTAACTCCAGATTAATTGGATTGTCGTTAGCCATTTCGTCAATATCAGCTCCAGCAGAAAATGCTTTTCCATTGCCCGTCAGCAAAATCACCTTCACTTGTGGGTCGAGGTCGAATGCCTCCATGGATGAAACGATTTCCCTGACCATTTTCCTGTTAAGCGCATTCAATTGCTTCGGCCGATTTAAAAAGATATAACCAATGCCGTCCTCGATTGACGTTTCAATGAATTGAAGCGCATTCATTTTATTTCTTCGCCGATCATCATCGTTACAAGTTTCCCCGCAAAGCCCATTAAGTCTTTCCCTGATGCTTTGCCTTCCGGAGAACGCATTCCTTTTTGCAGTGCATCATGGTCTTCATAATACATTTCACATAGAATGTGATACTCAGAGTCTTTGCCCATTGGTGTCCCGACTATTTTAGTGACCTCCATTTTTTGAAGACCAGGAATTTTTTCCGTTATCGGACCATGTACATTGAAGTAGTGCTCATCGAATTCTTCCTTGTTTTCAGGTTGTTTATAAAGGGCGATTAGTTTTACCATTTTAGAAAACCTCCAATTTATTAGATCATTTTTATCATCGGTTTCATCGCTTCGAACGGATTTTTACACGATTTGCAGTATAAAATGCTGCGGCAAGCCGTTGGGCCGAATATATTTTCCATCGTGACATAAGTTGATTCACAATACGGGCAATCCACATGCCATGATCCATCACTTTTCATTTGTCGAGGAGGAGGGGAGATTCCGAAAACCTTCAATCCAGCTTTCCCTTTTTCCGTAATTCGATCGGATGTCCACGAAGGGGAACGTAAAAATTCCACATTTACATTTCTTACGGCAGGCAGCTCTCGAAGGGCTGTTTCCACATTTTTTTGGATGATCGACAATGCCGGGCACCCAAGAAAAGTTGGCAGCATTTTTACCGAAACGTCCTGGCCCGAAACCGTCACGTCTTCAACCATCCCCAAATCCAGGATACTTACTGTATCGATTTCGGGATCTTTAACGTCTTCCAGGAGCTTATAAATTTCTTCTGTGTTTAACTGTATGGTCGACATGGTACCCCTCCCCTTTCCATTGATTCACCATGAAGCTGCTTTATCGGTTGCGTACACTTCACTTAACGTTTCTAGCGCCTTTTCCAAATCTTCCGTATGCTGGCCATTACGACCATCACCTCTTGCCATGCCTATTTCAATAGTAGTTGCTAAGCCTACACTTTCAAAAATTGGGGCGATAGCCTCGATCCACTTTTTCTGTAAGTCAGCTTCGCCTTCTATCAAGCCAAGCTCCACCATTTCCTCTCCATATTGTCCAAGTGAAAATACGCCGGCAAAATCCGGCATTGTTTTCCCAATCGCCGCTTTCATTCTCGAAACCGCTTCCAAGTGTCCAGATCCCAGCAATTGGACGAACCATGTTTTCCAGTGCATCAAATGATAGTAAAGTTCCATCTGTACCTTTTGTGCCACTTCAGCAAGCGGTTCATATGAACATGAATGAAGGGATTGAACCTTAATCGCTTTGGCTTGGGTATAAAAATAATTCCGCACTACCGCAAACGCCCAATCATATTCCGGGTCTTTCAAATAGTAACCAGGACCATTGACCAATTCGAGAATGATCGCATTGCGCCGTTCCTTGGCGGGACGGTCGTGAGCCAATTTATCTGCATCGCCTTCACCGAGTTCATCCAGCAATTTATAATATATGGCTGCATGCCCCATCGTGTCTTGAGAAATCGAAGCGGATGCAACATCTTCTTCGATATGCGGTGCGAGTCCAAGCCATTCTGCACCACGGTATGAATGGATGAAGTCATCGTCCGCCAGTTGAAGCAGCAATTCCTTGATTGCGATGTCCTTCAATGATTCATTCCTCATTTTTTACACCTCCAGCCCAAGACATTATCTCTTTTTCATCGAGCATTCCCTGCTCATACTTCCGCCATTTTTTCTTTAAATACCCGTATCCTTTTGTGGTCCTGTAATCTTTATTATCAATACGTTGAAGCGTTTTCTTTTCCTCGACCGTCATTTTCCGTATATTCTGTCTTTTCACGACCCAGATATCATCAACCGCTTCACGTCTCATGAAGTTTTCTTGCGCCATCATGATGGCGATATCCTCATTTGGGGCCAGCAGGCTGAAGTGGTATTGAACGGGTGATGATTGCGTTTTACGGCTGAATACTTCAAATTCTTCAAAGTAATTTCCTTGTCTAGTTTCCATATCGTCCTTCCCCCCTCCATTAGATGACCTTTGGCGCCAACGCCTCACGTACCCATTTATTATTTTCATAAGAAATTCTTCGAAGGCTTAAGCGATCCTGCGAACGGGGGCCTTCATTCCTTGCAAACACCTTCAATTTCCCCCAATCGGGTTGTTTGTAAATCCAGGATTCAGATGCTTTATCAAACCTAAGCGATTCATCGGGAATGCTAAAACCGAGTGAAAGGATCCGCTTCACATATTTAGAAAAAAAGGCTTGTCGAAGCTCTTCATTCGTACTGGTTCTGATTCTGTACTTAATCGTTATATCCTGTTTGGATGTACCCACTTCATTCTTGCTGGGAGGTCCAAAGAAAAGTAATAAAGATTCCCACCAATAATCGATGGAGTCTTGAACCAATTTCCTTTGTTCTTCCGTCCCTTCAGCCAAAGCCATGATTATCGCTTCACCATGTTGGGCGTGAAAAACTTCTTCCGCGCAAATCCTTTGTAACGCCCGGGCATAAGGTCCGTATGAGGCGCCAAGCATGTTCGTCTGGGAAATGATGGCCGCACCATCAACCAGCCAGCCAATCAATCCAGCATCGCCCCAGGATTTGGCTTCCATATGGAAAACATTATGAAACTTTAAATCTCCTTTAAACAAATCTTGCATTAGGTCATCCCGTTTTTTTCCATACGGCTTTAGCAAATCCTCGGCTACCCGAAGTAATAATTGCCCATGCCCCATTTCATCCTGCACCTTTGCCATGATTCCAAGTTTTCTATTTAAGGTCGGGGCTTTAGGCACCCATTCCTTTTCTGGAAGAGCCCCCATGATTTCACTGATTCCATGCATCGATATTAACTTGATTAAAGTGCCCCGGTATTCTTCCGGCATCCAATCATCCGCTTCTATCTTTTCTCCTGCTTCGATTCTGGCAATGAATTGATTGAGCTTTTCTTCTCCTGCCATATCATTTAAAAGAACGTTCATCCAAATCACCTCTTTTTATAATATAACGTTTATATAACGTTATTATATTTTATTGTTATATTCAATGCAAGACTATTCTGTCTTTTTTTATAATAAAAGGAAATTATCAGGGGATTTCACGAATCTTTTAATCCACTAAAACTTTAAAGGGCGAAGTTTCAACTTTAATTGAATCTGTTGGGCAGCCTTCCATTGCATCATCCAGATCATCAAACAAATCTTCCGTGACCTCTGCAGTTCCTTCATTTTCATCCAGGATGACAAATGCCACCCCCTCATCATTGTAATCAAAGATTTCCGGGGCAGCGGCGCCGCATGCACCGCAAGCAATGCAAGTTTCTTGATCAACAACTGTATATTTAGCCAAGATGCCCTCCTCCTTCTCTATTTCATGATTGGTTCCATCTCCGCTTCCATTAAGAGATGGAACCATGGTTAACCACGAATGCATCCGCTTTATGTATCGCGTTTTCGCACCACTTGTTCGAGTTCTTTTGCTTCACGTATTTCAATCGGTACATAAGCAGTCAAATACTGAACGTCAGAATTATGTTCATGAGCACGGAATTATAAACTAATGACTTCATCCTTCCGCTTATCAACGACACGAATGGCTTTTCCTTCTGAACGTGGTATGCTTTTTGGAATGTTGACAACAACATCCATCGTTACAAGACATGCGGATTTCAAATGATGCTGAATCGTTTTCCTTAATATCTCTACATTCCCATGCGTTAAGTCTTCTTCAATCTCCCTATAGAAACCGCTTTCAATTTCAATATGCAGTTCAACACCGTCCATTTTCCCCTTCTTAACGAGATGAATCTGATAATGAGGCACAATTCCCTCCATTTGGAATAATACACGCTCAATTTCAGAAGGAAATACATTCACTCCCCTGACTATTATCATATCATCCGTTCTGCCTTTAACACGGGACATTCTAGTTGTGGTCCGCCCGCATTTACACGGTTCATGGGTAATTGAGGCGATATCACCCGTCCGATAACGAATGATTGGCAGCGCTTCCTTTGTAAGGCTGGTAAAGACAAGTTCCCCATCTTCGCCGTCCTCCACTGGTTCAAGCGTGTCCGGGTTAATGACCTCGACAAGAAAATGGTCTTCTGCGATATGCAATCCATCCTGTGCTTCATGGCATTCTATTGCGACTCCGGGCCCCATGATTTCACTTAGTCCGTAAATATCAATGGCTTTCAAATTCAGTTTTCTCTCAAGTGTTGCCCTCATTTCCTCTGACCATGGCTCAGCTCCGAAAATCCCATACTCAAGCCCATTATCTGCAGGATCAATTCCCATCTCTTCCATCTTTTCGGCGATATTCAAAATATAAGTAGGGGTTCCACAAATGCCGCGCGGTTTAAAATCATTGATGATGGTAATCTGCCGATCGGTATTCCCCCCTGAAATGGGCACTGTCGCAACTCCTAGCTTTTCTGCACCGCAATGCAAACCAAGGCCCCCTGTAAACAGACCATATCCATATGCGTTATGGAAAATATCTGACTTGCGACCTCCTGCTGCTACAATTCCACGTGCGACGATTGTTGCCCAGTTTTCCAAATCATTTTTCGTATACCCGACAATTGTAGGCTTTCCGCTTGTTCCGGATGAACCATGAATTCGTGTGACATCCTCCATCGGAACGGCGAATAAACCGAATGGATACTGATCACGAAGAGTCTGTTTTTTTGTAAAGGGAAGCTTTATTACATCGTTTAGGGTTTGTATATCTTCTGGCCCCAGGCCCATCTCCCTAAATTTTTCTCTGTAATAAGGTACATTTTCATATACATGGCTTATCGTTTTTTTTAGGCGAGCCAATTGTAAACTTTCCATTTCAGCACGCGAAGCCGTTTCAATTTCCGGATTGTACATTGTTTCAGTCCCCCTCAATTTTACTATTGTCCCACCTGACATACATAACGGTAATAAAACGGAGATTAAATTATTGTTATGATTTATTTCAAGATTAATACGTCATTTCCACGTTGTCAATAATGTTTTTTAATTCAGAAAAATGACCGAACAAACAAAAATATTAATTTACTAAATTTTCAGACTATGTTAATTTTAACAATGATATATCATTTTATCAAACATTCGTTTTAAAAACGTACTACAACAAAAAGGGGGCTTATTATGGAATCAACAGCTAAAACTGGGCATTCACCATCAGGTCATGACAGCGGAAATAAGTATCGTCAATTAATTGAAACGGAAGAATTTAAGTATTTGCTTCAAAAGAAAAAAGCTTTCATCGTACCTGTCACTCTCTTCTTTCTTACTTTTTATTTTGTTCTGCCTATTTTAGCTGCTTATAGTGAAGTATTGAAAGGTGAAGCATTTTTCAATATTACTTGGGCGTGGGTATATGCACTTCTCCAATTTGCCGTCGTATGGTTAGGAGGAATTGTCTATATCAAAAAAGCGGCGAAGTACGACAAACTGGCTAAAAATATCTTAAAAAAATATGAGAAGGAGCTTGGCGAATGAGCATTTTATCCCTCACACTATTTTTGGGCATCATTTTGTTAACGCTTACAATAACCTATTACTCTTCTAAGAAAACGAAAAATGCCAGTGACTTTTATACTGCCGGCGGCGGATTGACAGCATGGCAAAACGGATTGGCCGTAGCAGGTGACTTTATGTCAGCCGCTTCTTTCCTGGGAATTACAGGTGCAATCGCACTGATTGGTTTCGATGGCTTTTACATGAGCATCGGGAACCTTGTTGCCTTTCTTGTCTTATTGTACCTTGTGTCGGAACCACTTCGCAATCTAGGTAAGTTTACGCTGGCAGACATGATTTCAGCACGCTTCAAATCAAAAAAAGTGCGAGGGATAGCTGCCGCCAATACACTTGTCATTTCAATCTTTTACATGATTGCACAACTTGTTGGTGCAGGGGGATTAATTAAACTGCTGCTCGGCATCGATTATTGGCTATCCGTCCTACTTGTCGGTGTACTGATGACGATTTATGTAATTTTCGGCGGGATGAGAGCGACAAGCTGGGTGCAGATCACCAAAGCGGTTCTCTTACTAGGCGGTTCCGCTGTGCTGACGTTCATCGTATTTTCCCGTTTTAATTTCAACATTTCAGAGATGTTCCATCATGTCCAAACTGCAACACCACTCGGAAAGGAATTTTTGAAGCCTGGAAATAAATACACCGATGGACTCGACATGATTTCATTTAATATGTCGCTTGTCCTTGGAGCAGCAGGCCTTCCGCATTTACTCGTCCGCTTCTTTACAGTAAAGGACGCAGCTACCGCAAGGAAATCCGTCGTATATTCCACATGGTTTATAGGGATATTTTTCATCATGACGATTTTCCTTGGTTTCGGTGCTGCATCTTTCGTCGGTTTTGAGCGGATCGTCGCTGCAAACTCGGCTGGAAACATGGCCGCGCCCCTTCTTGCATTAACCATGGGCGGTGAATTTTTATTCGCATTCGTTTCTGCTGTGGCATTTGCCACGATTTTAGCGGTTGTATCCGGTCTTGTTTTAACGTCGGCATCCGCTTTTGCACATGATATATACGGTGAAATCATCAAGGAAGGAAAGATTACGGAAAAACAGCAAATACTCGTCGCCCGAATGGCTTCTGTCGGCGTAGCTGTCATTTCAATTTTACTCGCTTTATTTGCACAATCAATGAATGTCGCTTTTCTTTCAGTCCTTGCGCTTGGAATTGCTGCAAGTGCCAATTTACCGATCATCCTTTGCACAATATATTGGAAACGCTTCAACTCAACCGGAGCGATCACAGGAATGTTATTCGGGTTACTCAGTTCCATCATACTGGTCATGCTCAGTCCCAATGTATGGAACCCGGAACCTGGAATGGGTATTTTCACAGGCAATCCCCTCTTCACGATGAGTAACCCGACCATTTTCACCGTACCGCTTGGCTTTATTGGAGCCTACTTAGGTACAATCTTGTCAAAGACAAAAGATGAGGAAAACAGTTTTCCTGAAGTACTGTTCAAATCTAACACCGGATATGGGATAAGTTCAGCAAAAGACCATTAAAAAAGGGGGATTTCCATGACCACACATTTAGATCAGGATATTCACGAATTGCATTATGACCAAATCAAACAAGTACTGGTCGACGAACCATATGCTTCTTTTCTCGGGATGAGATTGACGAAACTCGGTCCCGGCACAGCGGAAGCAGAATTGACTCCAAGTGACCATATGCTCAATGCACATGGAACGGTTCACGGTGCCATTATCTTTTCACTTGCTGATTATGTGTTCGCAGCAGCCAGCAATTCATATGGCAAAATAGCGGTTGGCGTTTCAAATAACATCAACTTCTTATCAGCTGGCAAACGTGGTGAGACTTTAACCGCTAGAGCGAAAGAGATAAAGAAAAACCATAAACTGGCATGGTATAAAATAGACGTGTTAAATGAAAGGGAATTGATCGCTACCATGGAAGCGATGGTATTCAGGAAAAATCAATATTTCGTCGACAAAGTTGAAAAGTAAAGTTTGAAACCGGACAAGCAATCCACTTGTCCGGTTTCTTTTCCCCTTGATTTACACATGATACATACGCAGAGCTGATAAAAAGGGGGGATTCCCGATTCGGAATCCCCCTCCCTTATAATGAATTCGATTGCCCCGAACCTTTTTTTTGCAAAGCCTTCTCCCTAGTTATTGACCGTAATACTGGAATCTATCACTTTTAACCACTCCCCACGCTCCCCTTCACTTATTACATCAGTCTGATAAACTATTTTCCCTTTATTAATGGTACCCGTGATTTGGCAAGGAAAGATATGGCCCATATAAACGCTATGCTTATGTTTCGCAAAAAAATTCGATTCCGAAACTTCATGCGTCCCATTAAGGGAAACGATAGCAAGGTCCGCATCCATCCCCTCCTTAATTTGTCCTTTCCTAGAAGAGAGACCGAACCTTTTTGCCGGGGCTGAAGCTGTCCACTCAGCGACTTTATGAAGCGGGATACCGTGTAAAACTGCCAATTCTATCATCGACAGCAGCGAAAATTGCCCCCCGCTTATTCCGCCCCACGCTTCAAAAATATTATGTATGGCAGGATCTTTCAGCTCATAAGGGCATGGTGAATGGTCGGAAGAAATCATATCGAATTTCCCCTCCATTAAACAGGTAATCAATCTTTCTTGTTCTTCTCTTCCCCTTAGCGGGGGAGCACATTTTGCAACCGCACCTTTTTCTATTAAATCATCCTGATTGAATAATAAATAATGCGGACACGTCTCAACCGTCACATCCAGCCCCTTTTGTTTTGCCGATTGAATTTTTTCGATGGCCAAGGCACTGCTAATATGGACAAAGTGCAGCGGACAGCCTGTTAACTCTGCATATGTAATGGCACGCCCCACAGCCTCCGCTTCCGCTTGCACAGGTCTTGTAGCTGCATAATCATTCGCACTGAATAGTCCATTCTGCTCTTTTTCCTGCTTAAACCACTGAGTGATCGGATCACTTTCCGCATGAAGTGCCAAGACCTTGCCCAATTCTGCAATTTTCTTCATTCCATGTAAAAGGGTGAAATCATCCGCTCGCTCAAACTCTTCATTCCCCGTCGCTGAGAGAAAAGCTTTAAATCCAATGACTCCGGATTTGGCGAGATCCTCTAAATCATTGATATTTCCCGGGACCAATCCTCCCCATAATCCAAAGTCTATAACTGACTTCATCTCACCGATCTTGCCCTTTTCAAGGAGAGCCTTTCGATCTACGGTTGAAGGGATTCCATTCAACGGCATATCGAAATATGTGGTGCAGCCTCCCGCTGCCATCATTTGCGATCCTGTTTCAAAGCCTTCCCAATGTGCGCGGCCAGGTTCGCTAAAATGCACATGGACATCAATCATACCAGGAAAGATATGCTGGCCACCCGCCTCATATTCTACATCCGCTTTATCATCCAGACGATCCCCGACCTTAACAATCACCCCATCTTGGATGGCAAGATCAGCTTTCTTCACTTCATCAGGAAAAACTACATATCCATTGCGGATAATAAAATCATATATAGACACACGGACCACTCCTCCAATATATTTTTATAATCAAAGAGATTCCCTTGATGCAAGCACTTTCTCCGTCTTTCCCACATACACATCAAGTGCAGCCTGCAAAGCCTCTCCCCGGTTAACTTGGAATCCCTGGCGCAAAAGGACAGCTTCCAAGGAGGCCAATACAAAGAGGATGTTTTCTTTCCTACAACTGAATCCCATGGTCCCAATTCTCCAAATTTTTCCGTGAAGCGGACCAAATGAGGACGCGATCTCGATACTGAATTCATTCAACAGCATGGCTCTTACAGCTTCACCGTCGATTCCTTTTGGAATTTCGATGCAGGTTACACATGGAAGTTTGTTTTTCCCATCCCCAAATAACGTTAGCCCCATCGCCTTGATCCCTTCAACAAGAGCAGCTTCGTGAAGTTCATGGCGGGCAAAGCGCGTTTCCAGACCTTCTTCAAGCACAAGACGCAATCCTTCACGTAACGCATAAATCATGGAAGTCGCTTCTGTATGGTGATTCAAACGGCGCGGCCCCCAATAATCCTGCAGCATGCTTAAATCGAAATAATTACTGGTGATCGGACGGCGGACCGAAACCTTTTGGTTGTCTTCATCCGTCGCAATGCCACGTTCCACCTTTTTGCGGGACTGGATGATTTCTTCTATTCGCTCGTTATACGTAATCGGTGCCATACCCGAAGGAACGGACAAGCACTTTTGTGTCCCGCCTATCAATCCATCAATACACCATTCATCCACCTTTACATCGGTGCCCCCGATGGAGGCAACCGCATCCACCACAAGCAGGACACCCAATTCACGGCAGGCCAACCCGATTTCCTTCAAAGGCTGCATACAACCAGTGGAAGTTTCCCCATGGACGATCGCTGTAATTTTAGGGGATACCTTCTTGATTTCCGCGATGACAGCTTGCGGTTCGAACACCTCTCCCCAAGGACATTCCATCGTATGAACTTCAGCTCCGTATCGCTCACAAATTTCCACCAACAAGTGACCGAATCTTCCGAATATAGGAACCAGAACCTTATCCCCTGGCTCAATGATGCTGCATAGAATCGCTTCATTACCCGATCTTGAGGTGCCATCTATCGGGAACGCCCATTTATTTTTCGTTTGAAAAACCAAACGAAGCATTTCCATCACTTCATTCATGATAGTAGTGAATGCAGGATCGAATTGCCCTAATATCGGTGTGCTCATCGCCCTTAAGACACGCGGGTCCACTTCGACCGGGCCTGGTGTCATGATCGTTCTCATCGGTGCATTCAATTCTGAATATGCCATTTTAACCAACTCCTTTTAATAGGCTAATTTATATAGTATTTCACTTAAAACGTCGATTCCCTTTTCCATATCCGCAACACTCGTAAACTCCTTAGGCGAATGGCTGATCCCCCCCTTACTTGGAACGAACAGCAAGCAAGTCGGACAATACGAACCAAACACCTGTGCATCATGCCCGGCTCCGCTGACCATATCTTGGTAAGGTATATTTTTATCTTCAGCTATCTTTCGGACAAGGCGATTCATTTCCCGATCCATTGCGACAGGTTTGACATCCATCCATTGTGAAACCTCCAGCTTCATTTCACCTTCTTTTGCCAAGGAATCGAAAGTCGAAAAGATTTCCTGACAAAACCTTTCAAGAACCACTTCCTCGTAGTGCCTGATATCGAGACTGAACTCCACCTCACCAGCAATGACATTCGGGACATTAGGTTTAACATCCATTCTGCCAACCGTCGCAACTAAACCCGGGTCCATGTCCCTCGCTTTTTTCGTTAAAAAAGAAATGAATTCAGAAGCAAAACCGACTGCATCCTTCCTGTATGACATGGGAGTGGTGCCCGCATGATCACTCTCACCAATGATTTTCACCGTATAACGGCGCTGCCCGACAATATGGCTGACGACCCCAATCGTATTCCCGTTCTTTTCAAGCACCATCCCCTGTTCTATATGAATTTCGACAAACCGTTCAATGTCATCGCGGACCGGGGTTATATAGGCTTCAGGTTCAAACCCTGATTTTTTCATGGCTTCCAAAAAAGGAATTCCTTCAGTATCCTTTAAATCCCTGACATGCTCAAGACCATAGACTCCTTTAATATTCCTCGATCCCCAAAACGTTAAAGGAAATCTGCTTCCTTCCTCCTCACAAAAGGAAACGACTTCAATCGTCTTCCGCGGCTGCCCATAGGCTTTATACAACCTCTTAACTGCCAGGAAACTAGCGACGACCCCATATGCACCGTCATATTTCCCTCCATCCTTGACCGTGTCTATATGAGAGCCGGTCAGAATGGTTTCACCGGAGGGGCCCGTTCCCTCAAGCCTGCCAAACAAGTTGCCTACACTATCAAAATATGTAATAAGGTTTTCTTTTTCCATTTCAGCTTTCATTGCCTGCTGAGCGCCCATCCATTCCTTGGAATATAATAACCGGGTCACCCCATCACTCTCCGTTGCCCCGAAAGATGCTAACCATTCAATCATCGAAGCAACTTCGTCCTTTTCGTTTATGGACTTTTCGATTTGAATGCCCATCCCATAGCCTCCCTTCCAATATCCATTCATGTTATGAATATTCACAAATTTATGTTATCTATTATTTTACTTGCTTTCACCTATAACTTCATTGACATTTTTGTTAGTATTTTGGTGTTATTTTGTGCAAAATAACCAAAGAAAACCTAACCAATTATGCATGCAAAAAAAGAGGGTGCCCTTTTAACAGGGGCACCCTCTTTTCCTCAACTTGTATAATTCGCACCTAAGCCCAATTCCCTCAAAAGCTGACGATAAGCGATCGACGTCTTATCTGCCGCGATATGCGCTTCCGCTTGCAAATCGAGTGGCAGCTCCTCTGGCTTTTGATTTTCCACCATTTCCTTATCTTCATTGAAAATCTGCAAATTGAATGCATAGGTATCTTCAATCGGGGCATCTAAATCAAAGTTACGGGCCATCGGCGAAAACATTCTTGTCTTTCGTGCCGAAACCGGACTGGCACAGTTCAGGATATGAAGTTTTCCATCCCGCGGGAAATGGACGGTAAGCCTGGCCGCCAGCGGTGGATAGATATCAAAAACTCGCAGCCATTCAAAGTCGGCAGGTTCTAAATGCTGCATGCCTTTTCCGTAATTACTGACGGAACTTAAGTATTCCACATGCAGGCCATATTCCGTTTTTTCCACCTTATAGCTAGGAACGATAGGATTATTGCGATCAGCGAAGCTTTCCGAATGAACCCAAGCAAAGTGGGACACATCCAAAAATCCTTCCATCTGCCGGCCGGCTGACCCTGCAATGTCTATGGATGGCGGCAGGATGTTCAAATATTCCTCATCATCCCAGGCAGGCAACTTCGGAATATCCTCTTTATCGCTCGCAATCGATGTCCAAACCAAACCGTAGCGTTCTGCCGTGGGATAAATATTAATGCAAAGACGCGGGGATATTTTAGCATTGGGATGCGCAGGTATCCCCGTACAATTTCCTTCCGGGCCATATCTGAATCCGTGGTAAGGGCATACGATTTCATCACCTTCCACCCACCCCATGCTTAATGGCACACCGCGATGCAGACAAAGGTCCCTTGCAACGATAATCTTCCCATTGGCCCGATAAAGGACGAGGTGCACATCCAGAAGTTTAATGCCTATCGGTTTTTCCGACACCTCTTCCACTGCAGCTACAGGAAACCAAAATTGCGATAATACATCCCAGTCCTCTTTGCTGAATGTGCATTCTTTCGGAAACGGCGTCACTCTTTTTTTCTTACTGGAAGTAACTGTGCCTTCACTCATTTTATCGTCTCCCTTATCCTCACGTTAATTTTTATAAACATTAACAAAATTCAGATAACTTGTCACTAATCATGTAATGAAATCTAACACACAAATACTTTTTATTTTTCCTAACAACACAAACAAAGTAATTTGTAGGATATGCCAAAGGATTTGTATGATATGATAATGAAAATCCGCAAAGCATGGTAGTAACATCAGTAACCGCACTAAATAATTCCCTGGATTCATACACAGCTTTATAAAATCACACTCAATACTCTAATTTTCCAAAATGAGGTGTTTCAGATGAAAGTTACTGAACTTTTAACATTGCCCGCATTAACCGGCATGCATTTAATAGCCGGAGGAACAGGAATCGAACGGGAAGTCCAAACAGTCAATATGATGGACGCTCCGGATATCATCAACTTTTTAAAACCAAATGAATTCCTTGTAACAACGGCTTATCACGTAAAGGACAAGCCACACCACTTGTCATCACTCGTCGAAGCGATGGCAAACCAAGGCTGCGCCGCCCTAGGGATAAAGACAAGAAGATACCTAAAAGAAATACCCGAGGACGTACTGGTTCTAGCCAATGATTTATCCTTTCCAATCATTGAACTCCCTGCAGAATTGTCACTCGGGGAAATCATCAACCATACATTACGGGGGATTTTGGATCAACGTGCAGCGGAATTGACATTTGCCATGGAAACACATAAACAATTCACAAACTTAATCATGCGGGGAAAAGGGATTCAAAAGCTGCTTGATCATTTATCGGATATGATCGGATACCCCATCTTATTAGTTGATCAGTACCTAAAACCGATTTTCCATCCAATCTCAACATCCGGAATTATTCCAATAATCAAAAAAATGAGTGAAGAGGGATTCCGATTCCATAAAACCAAAACTTCATTCTTTTCATTTTCATCCCTTTCAAATAAACAACCCTATACCGTATTCCCCATTTATATGAATGAAGAAAAATTTGGTTATTTGACGATATCAGGAGAAATCAAGACTAGCGATAACCTCATAACATTGACGATAGAACAGGCAACTAATGTCATTTCTTTTGCCTTGTTGAAAGAACATGCCCTTAAACAGCATGATCGGAATATCCGAAATGATTTCTTCCTTCATTTTCTGGATGGCAGTTTCACCTCCCAAGAGGAAATCATAAATCGAGCAAAAGAGTTTTCCTTACACAATGAACAAACCTATATATGTGCAGTCGGAAGGATCGATGAACCCGAATCGGACATAAGTTACACACAGCTGCAACGAAGGGCTGATTCGATATACGAGTTTTTGGACGATGAACTTTACCTATCACCTAATCCCATTCACCTTTTTACAAAAGGCAAGAAATGCATTCTTTTATATGAAGTGAATGAAGTCTCTTCTGATGTTCTCCAAACTGTCGAAACCTCGCTAAAATCATTGCAAAGGATAACAACCAGCCAGTTCGGCTGCACGATTTCTTTCGGAGTGAGCCATATGAGCCAGAGTTTTTTACAGTCCAAGAACGCTTACAAAGAAGCGAACGACTCCCTTCTCGAAGGAGGTCTTTCGAAAAGGACCGAATACATCCAAATATTCCGGACGAAGGATATTATGGAATTATTGAGAATCATTCCAGAAGAATACCTCATGAATTTTTACCATTTTGCACTACAGGGATTTTCAAAGATTTTCACCGAGGAGGAGCAATCCTTATTACAGACATTATCTGTCTATCTCGAAACACATTGCCAAATATCCGAAACTGCCAAAAGACTATTCGTACATCGGAACACCGTTGTATACAGACTCGAGAAATGCGAAGAGCTACTAGGCAAGAGCCTAAAAGATTCAGAGGCCACACTCCAGATTCGACTTGCCCTTCGCATTAAATCCTTACTTAATTTATAAAACCACAAACCTCCCTTCACTTTATGCAAGTTGTCTATATCCACATCCTAAAATTGTCTAATCTAACTAATGACAATTTTCTGATTTTTCATTATGATGATATTAATCATAACAAAGTTACGTGATATAAAATGACATTATATTAAAGAAGGGAGTTTTTTTATGAATGACAGAATTAACAAGTCCAAAGTCTTCTCGTTAGGTCTTCAGCACGTTCTAGCCATGTATGCCGGTGCCATCTTGGTGCCGATCATCGTCGGAGGGGCATTGGGATTCAATTCCCAACAGCTCGCCTACCTTATTGCCATTGATCTATTGACCTGCGGGATCGCTACATTATTGCAATCTTGGAAAAATAAATACTTTGGCATTGGCCTCCCGATAGTTTTGGGAACTTCTTTCGTCGCAGTCACCCCCATGATATCCATCGGCAGCAATTATGGCATTTCCGCTATCTATGGATCAATCATCGCCGCTGGATTATTCATCATTTTTTTCTCCAACATATTTGGTAAACTGCTTAAATTATTCCCGCCTGTCGTGACCGGTACCGTCGTCATCATCATTGGATTATCCTTAGTGCCCACCGGCATAAAGAATATGGCTGGCGGTTCCGGCAGCAAAGACTTTGGCTCAGCCGAGAACTTGATGCTTTCTTTAGGTGTCCTCGCCGTTATTCTGTTAATCAATCGCTGCTTCACTGGATTCATTCGCTCCATTTCCGTTCTGATTGGCATCATAGCAGGAACGATCGCTTCAACGTTTTTTGGGAAGATGGACTTTTCCACTGTTGCCGAGGCTTCTTGGTTCCATATCCCTGCTCCCTTGTACTTTGGTACACCCACATTTGAAATAGCCCCCATACTTACGATGATGTTGGTTGGCACAGTCATCCTTGTCGAATCCACTGGCGCATTCCTTGCTCTCGGAAAAATAACCGGCAGGGAATTGAGTGAAAAAGATATTGTCAAGGGCTATCGGGCAGAAGGCCTGGCATTCACTTTAGGCGGGATCTTCAATGCCTTTCCTTATAGTACATTCGCCCAGAATGTAGGCCTCGTTCAATTATCCGGTGTGAAAAAAAGAACAATCACCATTGCAGCCGGCTTTATTTTAATCGGGCTTGGACTTGTACCGAAAATTGCGGCACTCGCTACACTCATTCCTACTGCCGTCCTCGGGGGTGCTACAGTCGTCATGTTCGGAATGGTCGTTTCATCAGGAATTAAAATGCTGAATGACGTTGATTTCTCGGATAATGCTAATTTATTGGTCATAGCTTGTTCAGTCTCACTCGGACTTGGAGCCACCGTCGTTCCCGAGTTATTCTCAAGCCTGCCGGAAGCAATCCGTATCGTTGTCGGCGATGGAATCATCACCGGAAGCCTGACAGCCATCATCCTGAATGTGATCTTGACTCCGCGAAGGAAAAAGGCGGCAGATAGTACCATCCCTGATACAGATCAGTTCATGGCAAAAAGTATATAAGAAGGAGCCTTTAAAATGATTACTCTTAAGTCACTAAATGCACTAAGCGAAAAGGAGTTCACGAAGTTCCTTGGTGATACTTTCGAACATTCACCTTGGATTGCAGAAAAGTCGGCAGCCAATAGGCCCTTTTCATCCATAATCAACCTGCATCGATGCATGGTTGAGATTGTAAGCAATTCGTCAAAGGAAGAAAAGTTAACGTTGATCAGGAAGCATCCGAACCTTGGGGACAAAGTTGAAATGAGTGAAGATTCGATTAAGGAACAGCATGGCGCCGGTTTAAAAGACCTTACTGCCGATGAATATGAAAGTTTCATATCATTGAACCGGCAATATCTGAATAAATTCGGCTTTCCATTTATTCTAGCTGTACGCGGCAAAGATAAAAATGACATATATCAATCGATGAAAACAAGGATTCACCATTCTGAAACGGCCGAGTTCGATAAGGCTCTATCTGAAATTCATCAAATTGCCCTATTTCGTTTACAGGATAAAATCAAAATTGGAGGAGAGAATTCAATGAAAAATAAATCAGCCGCACAAACACTTAGCTATGGAAAAGGGAATGTTTTTGCCTATAGAACCTATTCAACTCCTTTAACCGGAATCAAACAAATACCAGAATCCACTTTTTTAGGCAGGGATCATATCATTTTCGGCACCAATGTAAAAGTTTCCGTTGGCGGCTCCTCTTTTCTTCCCTCCTTCACGGAAGGGGACAATTCCATGGTCGTCGCGACAGATTCGATGAAAAACTTCATCCAAAGGCATTTAGCGACATTCGAAGGGGCAACATTAGAAGGATTTGCTTCATATGTGTCAGAGGCCTTCCTGAACAAATATCCACAAATCGATACTGTTAAATTGATTGCCGAAGATATCCCTTTCGAAGCTGTGACTGAAGCAACGAACCCCGTTTTGAAACCGAGTGACCTGGTATTCAAAAAGTCCCGCAACGAACGGGCCAAGGCTGCCGTCGAAATCATCCGCGGGGAAAATGGCAACGAAATCGTTCAGCAAAGCAGTTCCATCCTCGACCTCCAATTAATCAAAGTAAGCGGGAACTCTTTTGTCGGTTTTGTCCGTGATGAATATACGACGCTTCCCGAAGATGGAAATCGTCCGCTTTTCATCTATTTGAATCTCCATTGGGTCTATGAGGATCAAAAGGATGCATTCGGCTTGAATCCTTCTAAATACGTAGCTGCTGAACAGGTAATCGATATTGCTACATCCGTTTTCCATGAAATGGAAACTCCTTCCATCCAAAATCTGATTTATGAAATCGGCTGCCGTATTTTAACTAGATTCCCTCAGCTTCTTGAAGTTACATTCGAATCCCAAAACCACACATGGGATACAGTCGTTTCCGAAATCCCGGAATCCTATGGAAAAGTATATACAGAGCCGCGCCCACCATACGGTTTTCAGGTCTTCACCGTTAATAAAGAAAATCTCGAAAATAACAAAATCCTGGCTGCTGCTGAAGAAAACATCGGTTAAGGAGTATTTATGCCTGGTATAACAACACATATATTGGATTTAATGCATGGCCAGCCGGCCGAAAACGTGACGATTGAATTATACTTTTCCGAATCATCCACAGCTGACTGGCAGCTGCTCAAGACAGCTGTCACAAATACAGACGGGAGGCTCGATGCCCCGCTGCTGAATGCAGAAAACACTAAAATGGGAAACTACGAAATCGTTTTTCATATCGGGGATTACTTCCGGAATAAGTCCATCGAACTTACTGATCCGCCCTTCTTGGACCAGGTACCCGTCCGTTTCGGATTATCTTCCCCATCCTCTCATTATCATGTGCCACTGCTCGTTTCCCCATGGGGCTATCAAGTATATCGGGGAAGTTAAAGAAACTGCCGGAGAAGACCTTCTCCGGCAGTTTCTTGTTTGATTGATTACAGGCTCTTAAACCACATGACAAAACCCCACCTGTTCCCATAGCAACTGGTGGGGTTTCTAACTTGCTTCTACATCTACATCAACCGGGAGGTCCATCTTGTGCAATCACGTCCTTTCTTTCAAACGGCTAATTTACTGTATTCATCCAACTGATCTTTAGTTAAATTTTTGATGAAGCGGTCGAAGTTTATCGACTCGATTTCATACCTTTCACAAATCTTTAAATAACTTTCATAGGCTTTATCCTGAATGTTCATCATCTTGACTCCCCCTTCTGTTATATAACAATAAATTTAACTTATTAATAATATATAACAACCGTAATTTCCCGTCAATGTATTTATCTGAAAATTCGGTAATATTTTCATTTTCTTAGTATTTCCCACATTGTTCTTCTCTAACCGTCTCACTTAACAAAAAGTAGTACGTTAGGTGTTAAATACCTCCTCTTTTTAATTAATGCTTTTTTTTGCTCAAAAAAAGAAGCTGCCTTAAAGACAGCTCCAATCTAAAATCATCCTTATGGAAGTCAAAACTATGCACCGTTGTAAAAGTGGAAAAACAAGCTGAAAAATCCCAAACAGTAAATGTTTTTTTGGGGATAGTGCCAGGGGAGAAGTTTCAGGCCAAGTATACCCGATTTTGAGAAGAAGGATTGCGTACAGCCTTATTTACGATGTGGTAAGCGTAAAATAAGATAGCAATCCCTACTTTAAAAACAAATTAGCTTGATGGATATGTGATCTACCTGATAAGAGAAAACACCTGCTTTATTTTTTAATGATTAACTAAACAGCGCTTTGTTTGTTCCCTTTTTTGAAGGGGATGGAGTTGGAAGTATTTCTTTTTGCAATATGGGGCCGTAAGTATCGACACGACGGTCTCTAAAGAATTGCAGAATTTTTCTAGTCTCTTCTATTTCTTTTAAATCAATTTCTTGCACAATAATTCCTTCTTCATCATCAAGTGAAGCTAAAATATTCCCGAATGTATCGCTAATGAATGAACCACCGTAAAAATTCATGTCCTTTTCCTGGCCCACTCGATTTGTCGCAGCAACAAATACACCATTCGAAATGCCATGAGCGGAAATTGCCTTTTCCCAGGATGATCTTGTCGATATCTCGGGATGATCTGGCTCTGAACCAATAGCGGAAGGATAGAATAATATCTCTGCACCTTGTAAGCTCAAAATTCGGGCAACTTCTGGATACCACTCGTCCCAACAAATCCCGACTCCTATTTTTCCATAAGCCGTTTCATAGACAGGATACCCAGTATTGCCTGGAACGAAATAATATTTTTCATGATACTGGGGACCATCCGGAATATGATTTTTTCTTGTAATCCCTAAACATTCTCCATCAGCATCAAATACAGCTGCACTATTAAAATAAATACCAGCACCTGCTCTTTCGTAAAAAGGTACAATCAAGACAATTGCTAATTCCTTTGCTAATTCACCCATTTCGGCTAATGTACCGCTATCTACATCTTCAGCTAAATCATAATTTTTCACACTGACCGTTTGCGGAAAATATTGCGAAGAAAATAATTCCTGTAAGCAAACGATTTGTGCACCTTTATTTACTGTTTCTTTTATTTTCTCTATCGTTTTTTGAATATTTTGCTCAATTAATTCTCCACAATGAATTTGGATAAGACCAACTTTTACTTTTGACATCTTCTCACTACCTCACTTTTATTTTTTTATCTTATACAGTTTGGACGACCGGGTTTTCATATACGATCTTTCCATCCATGATCGTCATCTTCACTTCTGTTTCAAGAATTTCCTCTGTTGATATGCTAAATAAATTTTTATTTAATACAGCGATATCCGCTATCTTCCCTGCTTCCAATGTACCTAATTCATTTTCTCTAAATGACCCGTATGCCGGTATGGCCGTGTAGTATTTTAACGCTTGTGCCAATGTTACTCCTTCCGACTCTTGCCACGCCTTCCCGATTAAATCTTTTCTGGTGATTGCCTGATAAATACCCATCATAGGATTTAGGGGCACTACAGGAAAATCTGTACCAAAGGCAATTTTAGCACCAGTATCCACTAGTGTTTTGATAGGATAATAGAGAGGTTGTTGTTTTTCACTGATTCTGGCTGTATACGCCTCACTTTCCATTAATTCAATGTGTTTAGGTTGAAAGGAAGCGATCACATCCAATTCCCTAAAGCGATGAACATCATCAGGATGCAATACCTCCACATGTTCAATGACATGTCTAGCGTCTCTTTCTCCATTTACGTTTCTCGCTTCTTCAAATGCATCCAATGCTAAGCGGACTGCACCGTTTCCAATAGCATGGAAACGAATTTGAAAATTTTCCTTATCTGCCTTTTTTACTAATTGTTTAATTGTTTCAGCTGGATAAGTCGTTCCGCCTTTTGTATCTGGACGGTCTTTGTAATGATCCAATAAAAAAGCAGTATGACTTGTCACAACACCATCTATAAATTGTTTTAATCCAGAAAAGGTGAGCTTGTCTGACTGATAATTTGTTTGTAATTCCTTTGCGACAGCTAAATCCATTTTTAACTCCGGCGAAAAGTGAATTCTGGTTGTAAGTAACCCTTCTCTCTCAAATTCCTTAAAAATTTCAAGATCGTCTAATGGATTTGGCGCAATTTTAGCTCCGTATAAGTCATTAACGGATGTGATTCCCAATCTTTTTGTTTCATTAAGAAAACCTTGGAATAGGCTTACACGTTTATCTTTCGGTAATTTGTATGCATGTTCCGATGCATACCCAATTGCCTGTTCAAATAGAAGGCCTGTCAGTTCCCCATTTTCATCTTTTCCAATTTCTCCATATTTCGGATCTGGGGTGTCCTTCGTTAAGTGAATCATTTCCATTGCTTTACTATTGATCCATGCGTAATGCACTTCTGCATTGAATAATAAAACAGGGCGATCACTAATATATTTATCTAGTGTTGTTCTATGTGGCAACACTTTGTTCTTCCAATTGGTATGATCCCAACCGACACCAAATATCCACTCATCATTTGGTCTCGTTTCTGCAAATTCACCTACTATTTTGGCTGCATCCTCTTCTGAATCTGCATCAAATAATTTGGCACTGTCCTTCTGTAAAATGCTTCCCATCATAATGTGCATATGAAAATCATGAAATCCCGGAATAATTAGTCCGTCTTCCATGTCATACACTTTTGTTTGATTTCCAAGGAATGACATTATATCTTCTTTAGAACCGATTTTAATAATTTTATTATCTTTAATAGCGATAGCTGCTTTTATTGGCTCATCTTGTAACCCAGTGAATACATGGTGACCAGAAAGAATGATGTCTGCACTTACCATTTTTATCCTCCTTAATGAATATAGCTTTTATGCTTGAATTTCTTTTTCAATCGCACTATCAATAGAAAGCTCTGGTGGCCGTTCACTAAACATTTTCGTATTAGAAAGGAGCATGATGAAACCAACTCCAAACCATCCCAGTCCAAGTAAAAGTGCCTTTGAATCAAGACTGGTCCATAACCAAATTGTGAAACCAGTACCAATCAGCGGCAATATTAGGTACTTTAGTGTGTTAATTCCGTTTCGCTGTTTTTCTTTAATAAAATAATGGGAAATAACCGAAAGATTAACAAATGTAAATGCAACGAGCGCCCCAAAGTTAATAAAGGATGATGCTGTCACTAAATCAATAAATAACGCAGATAAAGCAAAAATGCCCACTAAGATGATGTTGTGTGTTGGAGTTTGAAATTTTGGATGAATATGACCAAAAATTCTCTTTGGAAGAACCCCATCTCTCCCCATCGCATACAAAAGTCGCGAAACACTTGCATGAGCTGATAAACCAGACGCCAGCCCCCCGGTAATATAACCTGCTAGAAAAATAGATTGAAATAAATTACCCCCGATGTACATAGCAATTTCCAAGGAAGCGGAATCTGGATCTTTAAAAGCTTGGAAATTTGGGTAAACAAGGTAACTGATGTATGAGATGGTGACAAACAGACCTCCCCCTATTAACGCAACGAGGAAAATAGCCTTTGGAATTATTTTTTTCGGATTAATGGTTTCCTCCGAAAATGTAGTAACAGCATCAAATCCTAAAAATGATAAACATAAAATGGAAGATCCTGCTAATACTAAAGATAGCGGTATCTCTCCATTCACAAATGGAGAACTCATGAATAATGTTCCTGAACCCATTCCGTTAAGTAACCCTTTAATTGAGAGGAATGTAAATATAACTATTATTAAGAATTGACAGGCAACTAATAAAAGATTTATTTTTGTTGCTATTTTCACTCCAATTATATTTACAATGGTGATTAAAATTACAAAGGCGATTAACCAGACGGAAAAAGGAACGGATGGAAAATATGCGTTTAAGTAAATAGCGATTAGTAATCCATTGATCATTGGCAAAAATAAATAGTCCAATAGTATAACCCAGCCTACTAAGAATCCAAGGTGAGGATTAAAAGCCTTTTGAGTAAATGTATACGCAGAACCAGCAACAGGGTAGGCCTTAACCATTTGACCATAACTATAGGCTGTAAATAACATACCAACCAAAGCTATAATATAAGCAGCTGGCACCATCCCTTTCGTTATTTCCGCAACCACCCCATAAGTAGAAAAAACTGTTGTAGGTGCCATATAAGCCAACCCAAATAGCACTAAAGGAAATACTGTTAACGTACGTCTTAATTTTGCATTCTCCATGTATCACTCCACCCTTATTCGTGATTAATTAACTAATATGCAACTACCATACCAAGCGGAGATTGATTATTTCGCGATTTAATTATTGATATATTCCCAATAATTACAATATACAGATTATTTAATAGATTAATAGTTTTATGCAATCTTACATCAATTATTTAAGATTGCATAATTAATCGTTAGAGACGAAGATGTCTCACCGCGTATTCTGGTTGATCCGAATAAGGTTCGAAATAAGCTACGTGCCGCAATGGCGTCATCGATAAAGAGTCCTTTAGGTTTCTAATAGATATGTAGGCTTTGTAAATCGTATTTTGAACAATGTCTAGAGAGTCACTTTCATTTTTTACATACAGGAATGCTGTTCGATAAAGTTTTTCCTTTTCTTTATGAACCAGATTTATGAATGCTTGGTCGTCCCCTTTTTGAGCCTTTTTTACCGTATTTAAATGGAACATATTTTTTGCTCCTTTCTTTCAGACAACAGTTAGACTGACACCTAGGTCATCTCGTTTCAATTATTTGGATAAAAATGAATATTTCATAATTGCTCAATTAAAATCAAAAAAAACTGTTACTTTAGGTGATAATTTGCACTTATTTTAAGTGTTATTTTGCAAGTATATAAATACTGTTACTTTTCATTTTTTTGTCTTTTTTTATAATCGAAAACGACGTATAGAAGGGGTCACGCAACATTTCAGTATTTTGTACACTAAGCAAATCACAGCAAAAAAAGTAGTTCTACTATCAGAAAGAACTTTAACAAAAATAGCAAGCAATTGACATATAAGCGACCATATAGGCAATGAAAAAAGAATCTCCGATTGGAAGATCCTTTTATACTTCTTATGCTTCTTATTAAACTAACGCACCCGTTAGTTCAAGAACTATTCAGTTCTCTTTTGTAAAAAGATGGAGTCCCAAATCCAAAAAACAACAGATGCGGAAAGGCTTAATTCATAATACTCTTTCATTTTTACTACATTCATATCAAAGCCTAAATTTTCTACTATATAAAATATGAATACGGCTATAAATGAGAAAATATTGTAAACGAATAAGTAAAATAAGTTAAATTTTCTTGGATACTTATTGAAAAAAACTTGTAATGGCACAGCAAAAATTAAGTAGGGAATAACAATATAAAAAGAATACACAATAATACCAGATAACAACCAAGAGAGCTCTCCACTAAAAATAACTATAACAACAGATAAAGAGATACAAGAAAAAAATAGGCTAAAAAAGTAATAAGGTATTACATCGCTAAGTTTCGAGACCTTTTCGCTTAATTTCCAAATTTCCAATATTACTCACCTTCCAAAAAACATATGTAAATTTTTTCCATTCTACCATCAATTTTTCAACTAATCTGCCCCTTTAGTCCAACAAGAAAAGGGCTACCGGAGAAATCCTATTATTTTGAATTGACTGAATTTTAGGTTTGTACTATACTTGGTATACCACATACCAATAGGAGGAAAAATGAAAAAAATAGAGACAGTTATGCCGTTAAGAGATATAGCTTTTGAGGCAATTAAGAAATCAATTTTGAATTATGAACTTCTACCGGGTCAAGCAATTTATGAAAGAGACCTAAGTGAAAAGTTAGGTGTAAGTAGAACTCCTGTAAGAGAATCTCTGTCGTTGTTAGAAAGAGAAAAATGGATCATTTCAAAACCACGGGTTGGTACGTTTATTAATGAAATAACAGAAGAAAATGTAATTGAAGTAATGGAAATTCGAATGATTTTTGACCGATTCTCACTAGAAAAAATATGTGGAAATATTACTCCAGAACAAATAAAAGTATTAGAAGGTTACATAGAGGAGCAAGAAAAAAATAAAACAGATCACCAAAGATTTATTGAATTAGATAAAGAGTTTCATTCTGAAATTGTATTATTAACTAAAAATCAGCGATTAGAAAAATGGTTTGAAGAAATTGGTGATCAGATTAGATGGTTTGGGTTAAAAGCCATAACTGAGAAGTCGCGTATTGAGGAAACAATAGCTGAACATAAAGCAATTGTACAAGGTATAAAATCACAAGATATTAATCAACTTCTGGTAGCATCATATAACCATGTGGAAAATACAAAAAATGAAATCATTAGTCAATTGAGGAGGAATTCAAATGAGAAAAGTAATTAATTTACATCTTTCTAATGGAGAGGTTAAAAAACATGAAATTGATATTAATAAAGTAATTGTTGTTGGATATGGGGGAAGAAATATAGAAAAAATTCAAGAACACATAGATGAATTAAAAGAAATAGGGATTGCACCTCCACCTCATGTACCGATGATATATCCACAAAAAACAGAACAACTGAATTTTTCTAATGAATGTAATGGAAGTAAATTTTCCTCAGGGGAAGCAGAATATGTGTTATTCCATGACGGTAAAGAATGGTTGGTTACCCTTGGCAGCGATCATACTGATCGAGAAGTAGAAAAAGAAGATATTTTAAAGTCTAAATCAATATGTGATAAACCTCTTGCAACTGATTTTTGGAGATTAGCAGATTTAAAAGAAGACTGGGATAATATTATTTTACGTTCTTATGTTACTTCAAATGGGGAAAAGTGTTTATATCAAGAAGACACTTTAGAAGCACTCTTAGCGTTTGATGTTTTATTGGAAAAGCTGGACAAATTCGGGGAAAAGGATTTAGAGCATACTGTTATTTTTTCAGGTACTGTTCCTACAAAAAATGGATTTATTTTTGGTGATAAATTTGAATATGAAATTGAACATCCCAAATTAAACAGAAAAATTAAACATCATTATTCCATGGTTTATTAAGGGGGGACTATTTTGAAAAAGAAACCTACTAAAGTTAGATGGGGACTAGCATTCTTTTTCTTTATAATTGGTGTAATCGCTTACATGGATAGATCAAATATTTCAATAATAGCAAAACCAATGATGGATGATTTAGGCTTAGATAAAGTTCAGTTTGGTATGCTTGCATCATTATTCTCATTAGGTTACGCGTTAGTTCAAATTCCAGCAGGACTTATGGCAGAAAAGTTTGGTCCAAGAAAAATGATCACTTTTGCTCTAGTATGGTGGTCAGTATTTACGGGTTTGACGGGTGTAGTTAAATCTCACGGTCTGTTGTATATGGTGAGATTCTTATTTGGGATAGGTGAAGGACCGATGTTTCCAGCTAACGCCGTATTTAATACAAACTGGTTTAGAAGAGATGAAAAGGCCAGAGCATCTAGTGCTTTATTGGCCGGTTCATATTTTGGACCAGTTATTGCCCCTATCGTTACGGTTTATATCTATCAATATTTTGGTTGGCAAGCTGTATTTTATATTTTTGGATTAATAGGAATAATCATTGCGGGTGTATGGTATGTTATAGCTCGAGACTATCCTGAGATACATAAATTAGTGAATGAACAAGAAAAAGAATATATACTTGAAGACAGAGAAATTGTTGAAACCGCTAAAGTTAGAGCCCCATGGAATACTTTTCTGAAAAGCTATAGATTTTGGGCGTTAGGATTACAATATTTTGTTGTTCTATATATCATTACTTTCTTTTTAGTTTGGTTACCTACCTATTTACTGGAAGATAGAGGGTTCTCATTAAGTAAAATGGGATTTGCTGCAAGCCTGCCTTGGTTAGCAATACTGATAACTGTAATGACTGGTGGTATTCTTTCTGACTACTTAGTACGTAAAGGTTTTTCAAAGCAAATATCAAGATCCTCTTTAGCTATATCAGGTTTAATAGTATTTATTATATCAATGTACCTTGCTGTTATGACAGTATCGCCTTATATGAATGTTTTATGGTTATCATTATGCTTGGGTTCACTAGGATTCACAGTAGTGTGTTCATGGGCTTCTGCTACAGACTTAGGCAGAAACTTTTCAGGTTCCGTTTCAGGTTGGATGAACTTGTGGGGAAATCTAGGAGCATTTGTATCACCGTTATTATGTGGTTGGTTAGCAGAAAACTTTGGGTGGAATATCACACTGGGAGTAACTATAATCCCTGTGTTTATTGCAGCTATATTATGGTTGTTTGTAAAACCGGATACTTCGTTACTAAATAATATTGAGGAGTGAATAATGTGAATTATTTGGTATTTCAAATGGATTTAGAAGTTGGGAATCCAGAAGAGAATAGGAAAATCATTGAACGCTGGTTAGAAGCTAACTACAGTGATGATTTGGACGTTGTAGTACTTCCTGAAATGTGGTCTACGGGTTATGCGTTAGAAGAATTGAAAGAAATCTGCAAAGTGGATGGTAATCAATCAATTGAATTTTTACAATCACTGGCTAAGAAGTTTAATGTAAACTTGGTGGGTGGCTCGATTGCCGTACTAGAAGGTAAAGATATCTTTAATCGTGCAATTATTGTAAATCGAATGGGTGAGATTGTTCATACATATGACAAGATGCACCTTGTTCCGATGTTAGATGAACCCAAGTTTTTAACAGGCGGTCATAATCAAGTGGAAGTATTTGAACTTGAAGGTGTGAAAATGGGGATTATTATTTGTTACGATTTACGATTCCCTGAAATTATTCGTGACTTAGCATTACAAGGTATTCAAGTGCTACATATAGTAGCAGAATGGCCACTCGCAAGAGAGACACATTGGAATACGTTACTTCGTGCGCGCGCAATTGAGAACCAAATGTATGTTGTTGCATCAAATGTAACGGGAACAAAGTTAGGAGTGGAATTCGCAGGTTGCTCACAAATTGTAGATCCATGGGGAGACATTGTTCAAAAATTAGATCAAGAAGTTGGTGAATTAAAGGCAACTTTAGATTTAGAAAAAGTACCTCAAATAAGGAAAGATGTTCCCATATTCGCTTCCAGAGTATCAGAAAAGTATAGAAAGTTATAAAATAGGAGCTACTCCAGAGATACAATCTGGTGTAGCTTTTTAAGTTTAATTCTTTTGGGTATAAAAAAGCATAAATTTAACATGGAAAATTCAGATAAGGATATTTATATTTAGATAATTTCTTATACAACTAACTACACCGATAGTTGAATAAAGAAAAAGCTGCCTTAAAGACAGCTTCGATCTTCAGCTAAACCAGCTAATAGGATGTCAATATCTTTCTCTAATATTTTCATTTCCCTTATGATATA